>DASPKU010000019.1:0-300000 GCA_035627955.1 Phycisphaerales bacterium | reverse complement strand
GACCTTCGCGTCCACCGATGCGGGCCTGCCCCGGCGCGTGCCGCCTCAGGTCGGCCAGACGCAGGGCACGACCAGCTCGTTCATCGACATCGCCGACACCCGCCAGATCCTCGACGTCAACGTGCGCTTCAGCATCGCGCACGAGTTCAACGAGGACCTCGAGATCCGCCTGATCGGCCCCGACAACACGACCATCGTGCTCGTCAACAACCGCGGCGGCAACGGCCAGAACTTCACCAACACCATCCTCAACGACGAGGCGACGCTCTCGATTGCCCAGGGGACGGCCCCCTTCACCGGCTCCTTCCGCCCCGAGCAGAGCCTGGGCGCCTTCGACGGCAAGGTCGCCGCGGGCCGCTGGACGCTCGTCGTCGACGACGAGTCCAACCTCAACAGCGGCTTCCTCAACAGCTGGTCGCTCGAGATCACCTTCAAGAACAACATCTTCGGGCCCTTTGAGTCCAACGACACCCTGGCCACCGCCAAGGTGCTCAACGAGATCACCGGCACCGGCGCCGCCACCCGCACCGCCTTCATCGGCGACGGCGGTTTCGGCTCGCTCGACCGCGATATCTTCCGCTTCACCGCCGACGCCGGCAGCACCATCAACGCCGTGCTGACCTCGGGCGGCTCGCTCAATGGCGCGATCCGCATCTTCGACGCCGCGGGCAACCAGGTGCTCTTCAGCAGCCCCACCAACAGCAACGGCGCCACGATCGAGAACTTCGTGTTCGCCAACAGCGGCATCTACTACATCGCCATCTCCGAGGCCTCCAACCTCCAGTACGACCCCAACGTGGGCGCCAGCGGCACCGCCGCCGCGACCACCGGCACCTACACCCTCACCGTCAACCTCGCCGCCGGCGTCTCCGACCCCGGCAACGTGCTGTCCGGCACGCCCGTTGACGCGGGCATCAACACCGGCGCCACCTTCGGCCAGGCCAACATCAACCACCAGATCGTCGGCCTGCAGTTCAACGGCATCGAGTTCCTGCCCACCGCCAGTAACGCCGACTCCTTCCTGGGCCTCGTCGCCAGCGGCAACAACTTCAGCAACTCCACCAACAACGGCGACCAGCTCTCCTTCGCCCTCAGCACCGCCAGCGACCAGTTCAACAACCGCCTCTCCGCCCGCGCGAGCTTCCGCGGCCTCAACATCAACCGCATCTTCTCCTACGGCGCCAACGATTCCTTCATCGCCGTCGATGTCTACTTCACCAACACCACGGGCAGCATCCTCCAGGATGTTGGCTGGATGGAAGGATTCAACCCCGACCCCGGCATCTCGCTCGCTGAGAGCAACAGCACCACCGCCAACGACGTCGACGCCAGCGGCAAGGTCGCCTCGGCTACCTACACCAACAACCAGTTCGAAGACGGCCTCACCGTCGCCCTCGCGGCCCCCGCCAGCGACGCCCGCGCCCGCGCCACCGTGATCGACGGAACCACCGTCGTGCGTGACCCGTCCATCCTGCTCGCGCAGGCCATCAACGACCCCAACGGGACCGTGTCCGACTCGCAGCTCGTCCTCGCCTACGACCTGGGCAACATCAACCCGGGCCAGACGACGACCATCCGCTACTTCATCTTCTTCGGCAACACGCCCGCCGCCGTCGATGCTCAGGTCGACGCGGTCAACAACGGCACCGGCACCGGCCACCTTACCGCAAACCCTGCGACCCCCGCCAACGAGGTCCTCAACACCGGCACCGGCCCCGCGGCCTCCGTGCCCAGCCTGCCCTACCGCCAGTACTACCCCGAAGGCTTCTTCGGCGACAACATCTACACCTTCGTCCCTGTCGCCAACATGAGCGACGAGACCGCGACCGTGTACATCATCGCCCACTACGAGTTCGGCAACCGCGACCAGCTCGTCGGCACGCTGACGCTGAACCCCAACGCCCGCAGCGGCATCACCATCACCACGCCCGAGCTCTTCCGCAACGGCGGCGTGCTGGCCGGTCGTCCGGGCACGCCCTACGCCCTCGAGGTCCGCTCCGACCGCCCGGTCGCGGCGACTTTCAGCCACTACGACCTGGGCATCCTCGCCGGCCACCAGGCCGCCATCGGCGAGGCGTTCACCACCGTCACCGACACGCAGTGGAGCTTCGGCACCGTCACCAAGAACCTGGGCGGCAACGTCGACTTCATCCTCTTCTACAACCCCGGCGACCAGCTCACCAAGGTCACCGGCCAGTTCTTCCCGCAGAGCGGCGGCGCCCCCTTCGAAGCGACCTTCAACCTAGCCGGCAAGCGCCGCGGCGGCTTCGCCGTCGACCGCGTCCGCATCGCCACCGCCTACACCTTCACCCAGTCCTACACCCTCAAGACCGACTACCAGGTTGTCGCGAGCAACAGCACCGCCGGGTTCACCACGATCAACGGCGTGCAGATCGCCGAGGGCACGGTGCTCCCCGCCGGCACGGTCATCAACTCCGGCTCCACGCTCGCGCCCACCAACTTTGTTCCCAACGACGTTTTCGGCGTCCGCATCAACTCCGACCGCCCCGTCGTCGCCTCGCTGTCGCACTACAACTTCAGCGAGCTCAACGCCGCGGGCAGCATCGGCAACGCCGGCGCCGGCGCGGTGAGCGGCGTGATCCCTGAGGGCCAGTTCGGCACCAACGCCCAGTCCGAGACCATCAGCGTCCTCAACACCTCCAACACCGCGACCACCGTCGTCTTCACCTTCCTCTTCCAGAACGGCAGCTCGATCCGCCACACCGTGCCGGTCGCCAAGACCTCCACTGCCACCTTCGATACTGCCGACATCCCCAACTTCATCACCAACCAGCCCTACGCGGTGTTCTACTCCACCGCCGAGACCAACAGCGTGCCGGTCACGGTCAGCATGCTCACCCGCGCCTTCGGTGACGCCGAGAGCAGCACGGTGGCGACCCAGGCCTTCACGATGTGGGGCTTCGGCGAAGGCTTCCGCCCCGCCGACAACAGCGGCCACCCGGGCATCGTCGAGACGCTGCGTCTCTACAACCCCTCGGAGAACGACATCACCGTCGAGATCACCATCGGCTACACCCGCGACCGCGGCGCCGAGACCTTCCGTCGCGTGCTTCCCGCCCGCCGCGTGACCGAGTTCAACATGGACCAGTTCGTCACCGGCCAGTTCCGCGCGATTGACGCCTTCTACGGCACCCGCGTCAAGGCCCCGGTGCCGATCGTCGCCTACATGAGCCACTACGACCGCGCCTTCCAGGGCCTCGTGCCCGACCCCGTCGCCGGCGCCGCATTCGGCACGCTCGGCACGCCGATTGGTCGCGTCAACCCGGTCGCCTGATGCCTCCGATCAACCTCTGATCCCACCAAGGGCCGCCACAGGGCGGCCCCTTTTTCATTGAACGCAATCCAACGAACCCGCCCGGGCGAAAAACGGCCCGGCTGCCACCTACTATCCGGGTCCTTCGCACGAGGGCGTAGCTCAGTTGGTAGAGCAGCGGCCTTTTAAGCCGTCGGTCCAGGGTTCGAGTCCCTGCGCCCTCATTCTGGTAGATGCCGCCGCGTGCGGCGAACGGATTCCGTGGGGACACAGGGAAGGTGACGGCTTTGACGAAGGTGCTGCACGCGAACTGGTCCGAGGGGCACCTGCACCTCTGGGCCGAGGACCCCGACCGTCTCTCCAGCGCTCCCGCCGCACCCGAGCCCGGGCGCACACCCCCCCACCCCTTCGCCGCCGATCCCGAGTCGCTCCGCACACTGCCCGGCCTGACCGACGCCGCGTCTACCGCCGTGCGCCTGCGCCTGCCCGCGAGCGGCGGCAAACCAGCGCCGAGCTCCACCCTCGCTCGTCTCCTGGGCCTGGTCACCACGACCGACGACGGCGAAGGCCGCGCACCGCTTGATGTGCTCGCGTTCGAGGCCGCCGCTCTCGCCATCAAGCCCGAGCACGCGGCCAGCGCTCTCCTCGCCATCAGCGACCAGCTCGCCGACGAGGCCGAGCTCGCCACCAACGGCGACCGCCGATACTCCGCCGGTGCCACCCTCGACTACTTCGCGCAGGCCGCCCGCCTCTCCCGCTATCTGCTGAGCCAGCAGCGTTTCGTCCCCGCCCTGCTCCAAACCTCCACCGGCGAGCTCGATGCGCAGTGGGAGGCGTGGGTGAGCGACGAGGCCACGGCACAGCGCGTGCAGCGCCTCGTTGCCGCGATGCCCCCCGCCGCGCGAGCCGTGCCCGACCGCTTCCGCCACGAGCCCTGGGCGATCACCGAGGACTTCCTGCAGGCGATTACCGACGCCGAGTGCCGCCGCCCGCTCCTGGCCGAGAACTTCGCCGAGAGCGTCGAGGACAAGCCCGTCACCGACCCGCACGTCGCGTGGCTCCGCGGCCTGCTCACCACCACGCCCCACGTCCAGGCCAACCCCGGCATGCGCGCCGAGCTCAACAAGCGCGTCCGCGCCTGGCTCGGCGTGCTCGAGGAGCGCGGCGCAAGCTCCTCCTGGCGCCTCATGCTCCGTCTCAGCGAGCCGATCGTCATGGGCGCTGAGACGCCGGACCCCGAGGACCCGATCTGGACGCTCTCCTTCCACCTCCAGAGCGTGGACCAGCCCTCCCTCGTGCTCGACGCCTCCGATGTGTGGCTGCTCACCGGCGACAGCGTCACCGTCATGGGCCGCCGTCTCGAGCAGCCGCAGGAGCTGCTGCTGGGCGAGCTCGGGCGCGCCTCCCGCTTCTACCCGCGCCTGGAAGAAGCCCTCGAAGAGAGCGAGCCCGAGTCGCTCAACGTCTCCACGCGCAAGGCCTACGAGTTCCTCCGCGAAGTCCGGCCCATCCTCATTGAGCAGGGCTTCGGTGTCGAGGCCCCTTCGTGGTGGGACTCCCCCACCGCGCGCCTGGGCGCCAAGCTGCGCCTGGAGAGCGACGAGAACGTCGATCCCTTCGGCGATACAGGCACCGGCATGACCAACGCCGCGCGGGCGCAGCTGGGCCTCGCGTCGCTCATCAACTACAAGTGGGAGATCGCCGTGGGCGACACCACGCTCTCGCTGCACGAGTTCGAGCAGCTGGCGAGCAAGCGCACGCCGCTGGTGCGCATCAATGGCCGCTGGGTCGAGATCCGCCCCGAGGACGTGCACGCCGCCATCCGCTTCATCCGCGAGAACCCCGGTGGCAAGATCCGCCTCGCCGAGGCCATGCGCCTGGCGTACGCCAGCGACCTCAAGACCACCGGCATCCCCGTGGTCGGCCTCGAGGCCAGCGGCTGGCTCCAGGCCTTCTTGAACAGCGAGTCCTCCTCGCGGCAGGTCGAACAGCTGCCCCCGCCCAAGTCCTTCCACGGCACGCTCCGCCCCTACCAGGCCCGCGGCGTCTCGTGGATGGCCTTCCAGGAGACCCTCGGCTTTGGCATCTGCCTCGCCGACGACATGGGCCTCGGCAAGACCGTGCAGCTCCTCGCCCTCATCGCCCACGAGCGCGAAGTCGCCGAGGAGCAGCAGCGTCTCGCCGCCACGACTGAGACGAGCGAGACGGTTGCGAGCAGGCTCGTGGGCACACCCGATGCCGGGACTGAGGAGTCCTCGACGAAGTCCCGGGTTCAGGGCACCAGTGACGACGCAACGCAACAGACACCAGAACCCGCGACTTCGGGCGAAGCGCCCTCAGTCCCGGCGTCGCAGGACATCTCCACTCCCCGCGCCCTCGTCCCCCCCACCCTCCTCCTCGTCCCCATGTCCGTCGTCGGCAACTGGATCCACGAGTGCCGCCGCTTCTGCCCCGACCTCAAGGTCCTCGTGCACCACGGCATCGGCCGCCTCCAGGGCCTCGACTTCCTCAACAAGGCCGTGGACAGCGACCTGGTCATCACCACCTACGCCCTCGCCCACCGCGACCGCGAACTGCTCGGCCAGGTCAAGTGGGGGCGCGTCGTGCTCGACGAGGCCCAGTACATCAAGAACCCCTCCGCCAAGCAGAGCCAGGCGGTCCGCAGCTTCGAGGCCCTCAAGCGCGTCGCCCTCACCGGCACGCCCGTCGAAAACCGCCTCACCGAGCTGTGGTCCATCATGGACTTCCTCAACCCCGGCTACCTCGGCAGCCCCGGCAACTTCCGCACCCGCTTCGCCGTCCCCATCGAGCGCTACCACGACAAGTCGCGGGGCGAGCAGCTCCGCGGCCTCATCCGCCCCTTCGTCCTCCGCCGCCTCAAGAGCGACCCGCTCGTCGTCGCCGACCTCCCCGAGAAGGTCGAGAGCCGCGAGTACAGCTACCTCACCAGCGAGCAGGCCTCCATGTACGAGTCCTGCGTCAAGCGCATGCTCAACGAGGTCGATGAGGCCGAGGGCATGCAGCGCCGCGGCCTCGTCCTCGCCGCGCTCGTCAAGCTCAAGCAGATCTGCGACCACCCCAGCCTCATCCTCAAGGACTTCGGCGACAACCCCACTCAGCCCGCCGATCCGTCGCGTAGCGGCAAGTGCATCCGCACCATGGAAATGGTCGAGGAGCTCCTCGCCGAGGGCGACCAGGCCCTCATCTTCACCCAGTTCCGCGAGATGGGCCACCTGCTCGAGTCCATGCTCCGCCACAAGACCGGCAAGGACATCCTCTTCATCCACGGCGGCACCACCCAGCCGCAGCGTCAGGCCATGATCGACCGCTTCCAGAAGGCCGACGGCACCGCGCCGATCCTCCTCCTCAGCCTCCGCGCCGGCGGCGTCGGCCTCAACCTTACCGCCGCCACGCACGTGTTCCACTTCGACCGCTGGTGGAACCCGGCCGTGGAGAACCAGGCCACCGACCGCGCCTACCGCATCGGACAGACGCGCACCGTGCAGGTGCACAAGTTCGTGATCCGCGGCACGCTCGAGGAGCGCATCGACCAGATGATCGAGAGCAAGACCGAGCTGGCCGAGAACATCATCGGCAGCGGCGAGCAGTGGCTCAGCGAGCTCAACACCGACCAGCTCCGCGACATCCTGACCCTCCGCAACGACGCGGTGGACGACGAGGTGTAGTTCTATCAAGACCGTTCGAAACGAGCCCCGAACGCAGTGAGGGGTTTTCCCGCTTTCATCCCCTCTCGCTGGACACCAACAGGGCCTCTGCCAACCCTACAGACTGGCCCTGACCTGCCCGATGCCCCGGAACCATTCGTGAACGACCCGACGCCCACCCCGCAACCCGCCTCCGGCCCCAAGCGACATACGCCGCCGATGGCCCGCCCCGAGCGCCCCGCGCCCGCGGGCATGCAGCCGCCCCTCCGCCCCGCCCCGCGCCCGCTCCCCGCCAAGCCCCGCAAGGTCCGCGGCGGCCTCAAGGTCCCCGCCGGCGACATCGCCCCGCCCGCCTCCCCCACCGCCTGGACCGCCCACCGCTGGCTCCGCGTGCTCGAACAAGCCGTCGTCGGTCAGCCGCTGATCGAAGGCCTCGACTACGCCCGCCAAGGTCAGACCAAGCGCATGACCATCGGCCCGGGCAGCGTGGTCGGGAACGTCCAGGGCCGCTCCGACCGCCCGTACACCACCACAATCAGCATCAGCACCTTCACCACCGAGCAGTGGGACAAAGTCGTTGAGGCCATGAGCGAGGGCGCGATCTACGCCGCCAAGCTCCTCGCCGGCGAGCTCCCGCCCAACATCGAGGACATCTTCGGCCCCCTCGGCCTCAAGCTCTTCCCCACCGACCCCGCCGAGCTCACTGTCTCGTGCGACTGCCGCGCCATGATGCAGGCCCACGCCGAGGCCACCGCCGCCGCGGCCCGCGCCATCGCCGCCCGCACTGGCCAGCCCGTCAAAGAGACCCCCACCTGGAGCGACACCAACGACAGCCCGTGGTGCAAGCACGTGTGCTGCCTCGCCTACCTGCTCGCCCACAAGCTCGCCACCGAGCCCTTCCTGATGTTCACGCTCCGCGGCGTTGAGGGCAAGGACCTGCTCGAGCGCCTCCGCCAGCGCCGCACCATGACCGGCATCGCCGGAATCTCCGTGCCCGTCTACCCGCAGCGCGTGCCGGGCGTGTCCGACGTCACCTTCCCCACCCTCGAGGAAGCGGCCGAGCGCTTCTGGGACGCCGGCCCCGGCCTGCACGACATCGACCTCCCGCTCGACCCGCCCGCCGTGAGCCACCCGCTGCTTCGCCGTCTGGGGCCCTCACCCTTCACCACTGCCCAGTTCCCGCTCATCGGGCTCCTGGCAAGCTGCTACAACACCATCAGCGAGGCCGCGCGGAAGACCGACGAGCCTGCCGATATGGAGCCCGCTCCGAGGGAGCCTGTTGTCGACGACGCCGAGCTTGAAGGCGACGACATGCCGGGCTGAAACCCCGCCCCCCCGTGCCCCGCTGCCTACACTTGCCGGTCCCATTGGAGCCCGCCGCGACGGACGGTCAAAACGACCCGAGGCGCGGCCAGGGGCGGTCCCATCGCGGCTGATGGACTGTCCAGCTCCGGCAATCACCCTTGTGGGTGGTCGCCCGTGCCGCGGCCCCGCCTCCGCCGATTCGTCGGCTGACCAGCGGACCGCGACTGTGGTCCCTGGTCCCACCGCCCGCGAGGCACGACGCCCCGCGACGGTCAAACGGAGGCTCGCCCAAGCCTGCTACTCGGGCTTTTACTGGTCGATGGTGTAACGGTAGCACAGCAGATTTTGGTTCTGTTTGTCCAGGTTCGAATCCTGGTCGACCAGCTTCTTGGGTACCCATGGGTACCCCGCCGCTCCGCGGCGGCTCTGCTGAGCATCACACCGCTGACAACTGAGGCACACCAAAGAACCGCCACGGAGTGGCGGGGTACCCACTGCACCCATGAAGCCAACCGCCATCATCCTCGCCGCTGGTAAGGGCACCCGCATGAAGTCGGACCTGCCCAAGGTCGCCTTCCCCGTGGGTGGACGCCCGATGGTGTGCGCTGTCGTCGATGCCTGCCTCGCCGCCGGCTGCGGGCGAATCATCGCGGTCGTCGGCCACAAGCAGGAGCTCGTCCGCGACGCCCTCAAGAGCTACCCGCAGGTCGAATATGCCGTGCAGGACCAGCAGCTGGGCACCGGGCACGCCGTGCAGTGCGCCATGCCGCTCCTCGCCCGCGAGAGCGGGCAGCCCGGCAGCGACACCCTCGTCCTCTGCGGTGACGGCCCCCTCATCCGCCCCGCGACCATCAAGGCCGTGCTCGACCGCCACCGCAGCAGGCAGGCCGCGGCCACCCTCGCCACCAGCGTCATTGATAACCCCCAGGGCTACGGCCGGATCGTCCGCGACCGTACCGGCGCCTTCGTCGCCATCGTGGAGCAGAAGAACGCGACCCCCGAGCAGCTGAACATCCGCGAGGTCAACCCCAGCTACTACTGCTTCGACGCCCACCACCTCGCCAATGCCCTCAAGAGCGTCACCCGCAACCCGGTCACCAACGAGTACTACATCACCGACGTGCCCGCGCTGCTCATGAGCGCCGGCCAGCGCGTCGAGGTGATCGACGCCGTGCCGCCCGAGGATGTGCTCTCGATCAACACGCCCGATGACCTGGCGCAGGTCGACGCGATCTACCGCAGCCGCCCCGCCAACAACGTCGCGCCCGCCGCCCCCACCGCCTCGGCCATTCCAGGAGGGAACCGCTGATGCCCGCCCGCTCCAGCGTTGTCGACGACGGCAACCTCATCGTCTTCAGCGGCCGCTCCACCACGGAGCTGACCAAGCGCATCTGCCAGGTGCTCGACATGCAGCCCGGCGGCGCCCGGGTCACCGAGTTCCCCGACGGTGAGATCTTCGTCAAGCTCGACGAGGACGTCCGCGGCAAGGACTGCTACGTCGTCATCAGCACCTGCGAGCCCGTCAACAACAACCTGATGGAGCTGCTGATCTTCATCGACACGCTCCGTCGCGCCAGCGCCGGCCGCATCACGGTCGTCATGCCGTACATGGGCTACGCCCGCCAGGACCGCAAGGACGAGGGGCGCGTGCCCATCACCGCCAAGCTCGTGGCGAACCTCATCACCGCCGCGGGCGCCCAGCGCGTCCTCGCCCTCGACCTGCACGCCGCCCAGATCCAGGGCTTCTTCGACCTCCCCGTCGATCACCTCTCCGCCACGCCCGAGTTCATCAAGTACTTCCGCGAGCGCCGCGAAGAGCTCGGCGACCTCTGCCTGGTCAGCCCGGACGTCGGCAATGTGAAGGTCGCCGAGGGCATGGCCAACCGCCTTAACGGCGACCTGGCCATCATCAACAAGCGCCGCCTCAGCGGCAGCAAGGTTGAGACGGGCAACCTCATCGGCGACGTGAAGAACAAGACCGTCCTGATGTTCGACGACATGATCAGCACCGCCGGCACCGTGTGCGAGGCCGCGAAGCTGGTCATGGATCGCGGAGCAAAGGACGTCATCGCCGCCGCGACGCACCCGGTGCTCGTCGGCCCGGCGGTCGAGCGCCTCGTCAACAGCCCCATCAGCAAGGTCGTCGTCTGCAACACCATCCCCTTCAGCGAGCGCACCAAGCCGCTCAAGAGCAAGCTCGTGGAGCTCTGCGTCGGCTCGCTGCTGGGCCAGGCGATCCTGCGGATCCACACGAATCAGTCTGTCAGCGCCCTGTTCAAGGACACGGCCGGTCCCAAGAGGTAAGTCCCATTAGTCCTATAGGTCCTAGAGGACCTATACAGCGTTAGAAAGGAAGCATCCATGCACGAGAAGTCACCCCTCCTCACCGCCAAGAAGCGCGAGCGCCTTGGCTCCCGCTACTGCGAGCGCATCCGCAAGCAGGGCGGCCTGCCCGCCATCGTCTACGGGCACGGCGAGCAGCCCATCCCCGTGTACGTCGAGGCCCGCGAGACCGTCCGCCACATCACCGCCGGCGAGAAGGTCTTCCGCATGGAGCTCGAGAACGGCTTCAAGGACCAGATCGTGCTCCTCAAGGAGCTCCAGTTCGACTATCTCGGCACCAACATCGTCCACGCCGACTTCGCCCGCGTGGACCTCAACGAGCGCGTCAAGACCCGCGTGCCGATTCACCTTATCGGTGAGGCCAAGGGCCTCAAGACCGCCGGCGCCATCCTCATGCACCCGACCGCCGAGCTCGAGATCGAGTGCCGAGTCGTCGACCTGCCCGACTTCATCGAGTGCAACGTCGCCGACCTTGACGTGGGCCACGCCATCACCGCCGCCGACGTCAAGCTCCCCAGGGAGGACATGAAGCTCATCACCGACAAGCACGCGATGGTCGCCCAGATCGTCGTCCAGGCCGAGGTCGTCACCGCCGAGGCCAGCACCGTCGCCGGTGCCGCCGAGCCCGAGGTCCTCACCGCCAAGAAGGCCGAGGAAGGCGCCGCAGGCGCAGCCAAGGACGCCAAGGGTGGCGCGGCCGCGAAGCCCGCTGCTGGCGGCAAGGACGCCAAGCCGGCCGCCGGCGCCGCCAAGCCCGCCGGGGGTGGCGACAAGAAGAAGTAATCAGTGTGCCACGATCATCGCTCTGGATGGTCGTGCACTGAACCTCCCTGGAGACCGTCACCGGAGTCATGAAACTGATCGTCGGACTAGGCAACCCCGGATCGCAGTACACCAGAACGCGGCATAACGCCGGGTTCATGGTGGCCGACCGCCTGTGCGCCAAGCACGGGCGGGGCGAACCGGCGAAGGCCCGCTTCCAGGCCGCGACCACCGAGCTTTCACTCGGGGGCGAGAAGGTCCTGGTCATGAAGCCGACGACGTTCATGAACCGCTCCGGTCAGTCGATCTCCGAGGCGGTCCGCTTCTTCAAGGTCGATGCCGCGAAGGACCTGCTGGTGATCGTCGATGACCTCTACCTGCCTACCGGCGCAGTGCGCCTCAAACCCGGCGGCGGCGCCGGTGGGCACAACGGGCTCACGAGCATCCAGCAGCTCCTCGGCAGCGACGCGTACCCGCGCCTGCGCATCGGCGTCGGCCTCCAGCCATCGGGCGGCAAGCCGCCCTTCATGGACCAGGCCGACTTCGTGCTCGGGCGATTCACCTCGGAGGAGGAGCCGCTGCTGGAAGGAGCACTCTCCAAGGCCGAGCAGGCCGTGGAGGTGTTCGCCGGCAAGGGCCTCGAGGCCGCGATGAACTTCGCCAACGCGGGACCCCAACGCGAAACCCAGCGGGAGAAGAGCCCGCCAAAGGAACGCCCCACCGACACGACGTAGCAACCTGCACCAGCAGGTAGCCCGAGCGTCAGCGAGGGCCTTCCCGAGTTCACTCCCGATACCAGACACTCACTCAAGCAGAGACACACTCAAGGAAAGCACATGGCAACCAAGCGTTCTTACAACTACGAGGCAATGTTCCTGATCGGCCAGAACGTCGCGGCCGACCTCACCGGCGTCATCCAGCACATCAACGAGATCCTCGCCCGCGGCAACGCCGAGGTCATCGCGATGCGCAAGTGGGATGAGCGCAAGCTCGCCTACGAGATCCGCGGCCAGAAGCGCGGCCTCTACATCCTCGTCTACTTCCGCGCCCCCGGCCCGGACGTCGCCCACATCGAGCGCGACTGCAACCTCTCGGAGAAGATCCTCCGCGCACTCATCCTCCGCGCCGATCACATGACCGG
The DNA here is from genome assembly GCA_035627955.1 of Phycisphaerales bacterium. Taxonomy (NCBI): domain Bacteria; kingdom Pseudomonadati; phylum Planctomycetota; class Phycisphaerae; order Phycisphaerales; species Phycisphaerales bacterium. The sequence continues at coordinate 287,510 of DASPKU010000019.1, read as the reverse complement.
CGAGCAGATGCAGGCCGCCGACGCCCGCAAGGAGCTCGAGGTCGAGGCCAAGCTCCGCGCCGAGCGCCCGGCGACCCCCGCCCCCGTCGCGGCCGCCGCGGCCCCTGCCGATGCCGGCGAGGACCAGGGCGAAGCCGGCGACGAGGCCTGAGCCTTACCCGTTGGCAGGGCCTGACTTAGGCCCAGCCGACAACCCGTGCACGAGAAGCCCCCCGGCCGTCCGGGGGGCTTTTCTATGCGACCATGGACACCCCGGTTGGTATCCGATAGGCTCACCGTACTCTTACTTTCGCACCTCGAACACAGGAACAACCGCCATGGCCTCTTCGCTCAACAAAGTCATGCTCATGGGCAACATCACCCGCGACATCGAGCTCCGTCACACGGCGGGCAACATGGCGGTCGCGAAGTTGGGCATTGCCACCAACCGGAAGTGGAAGACACCCGAAGGTGAAACCCGCGAAGAGGTCATGTTCATCGACTGCGAAGCGTGGGGCAAGACTGCTGAGGTGATCAACCAGTACTTCTCAAAGGGCCGGCCGATCCTCATCGAAGGCAGGCTCAAGCTCGATCAGTGGGAGGACAAGGAGACCAAGGCGAAGCGCTCCAAGCACGTCGTCGTTATCGACGCCTTCCACTTCGTGGACAGCAAGCCTGGCGGCGGTGGCGGCAGTGATATGGAGGAAGGGGGCGGCCAGTCCCGCAGCAGCGGCGGCGGAAACTGGGGCCCGCGCCAGAACGCCCCCGCCCCGCGCCAGTCGGCACCGGCCCCCGCGGCCCGTCCCTCCGCTCCCGCGGCTCCGCCCATGGGCGATGACGACATCCCGTTCTGAGCGGTACTCCCGCGCGAATATCTGAGTAGGGCTCAGCCGAACCCGCGCGAGCCCGCGGATGTACTGACCACGGCCGCACGAAGGGGTGCGTCGGCCGGAGTCCGCTGCATGCGCTCGATCGGTTCTCGTCGGGGTTGGCTGTCCGCTCTCCTCATCACTGCAGGGTCTGCCTTTCCTGCCGCCACGCTCGCACAAGACGCGCCGAAGCACTCGCCGACCGCCTCACCGCAGGCTGAACCGGTCCAGCCGAAGCTGACGCCCCTCGACCTCGCCCGCCTCGAGGCCGCGGCCGACGCCGAGTGCAAGTGGATCATCGCGCGTGGGGCAGCGCCCGGAGTGTGCATCGCGGTCGGCCGCGCCGGCGAGGTCGTCTTCGCCCGCGGCTACGGGCGCGCCGACATTGAGAACGACGTCCGCGTCACCACGGATTCGGCCTTCCGCATCGCGTCCGTCACCAAGCAGTTCACCGCCGCGGCCATCATGAAGCTCGTCGAGTCCGGGAAGGTGAAGCTCGATGAGCCCGTCCGCACCTACCTGCCCGATACGCCCGAGCAGTACAAGGCGGTCACCATCCGCCACCTGCTCTCGCACACCTCGGGCATCCCCGACTTCATCGACCAGGGGCGAGCGTCTGAACTCGCCGCCAAGGTCGACGTCAAGTACGCCGACATCGCCGGGATCGTGAAGGACCTGCCGCTGGAGTTTGAGCCCGGGTCGAAGTACGCGTATTGCAATACGGGGTACGTCATGCTGGGCGAGGTTATCGCGCGCGTTTCTGGCGTCCCCTATCGCGAGTTCCTCAAGCGTGAGCTGCTCGACCCGCTGGGACTGACCCGCACGGGCTATACATCATTCCGCGAGATCGTCCCGCGCCGCGTGCGCGGGTACTTCGACGAGAACGGCGCGTTCGTCAACGCCCGCTACCTCAGCCCCGACATCCCCGGCGCCTCAGGTGCGCTCTACTCCACGGCCAACGACCTCGTGAAGTGGACGCACCTGCTCCACTCCGCGAAGGTGGTCAGCCCCGAGTCGCTGAAGGAAATGACCACCGCCGCGACACTCAACAACGGCAATCATGCCGAGTACGGCCTGGGCACTCAGGTCATGACCCGCCTCGGCCGCCCCGCCTTCTCCCACGGCGGGAACGGCAGCGGCTTCAGCGCCTTCGTCTCCTACTGGCCCGGCGAAGACCTCACAGTGGTCGTTCTTGCCAATGGACGGGAAGTGCTGCCCAACCTTGCCGGAGAAACGGTCGTCAGTGCCGCCCTGGGCCTTTCGCCGCCCGCCGCGTTGCTCACCCCAGAGGAGCTTGCCCAGTACGAGGGCACCTTCACCTTCAACCTCGGCGGTCGCACCTTCGACCTGCGCGTCTACCCGCAGGACGGCAACCTGGTCGGTCACCGCGCCGGCAACCGACCCTTCCGGTTCTTCAAGAGGGGCGAGCACCGCTTCGTTCACGAGCAGGACAGCGATGCCGAGTTCACCTTCACCATGAATGATGGCAGAGCCACCAGCCTCACCCTCAAGAACCCGAGGGGCGAGTTCGCAGGCCAGCGGAAGCCCTGAGTCAGGGCCTCCATCCCCTAACCGGCCCGACCCCAGCAGGTTGCCGCCAGCCCAACGATCCCGCGGGCTGGGCCGCCTACACTCCCGCCCACCGTTGGGGCGGCACGCGGCCTGTCGCCGCGCCCCGCTCCTAACTTTGCCCCCGCACAGGGGAAAGGACAGCCACCATGGCCAAGTCTGTCAAGCTGCTGCTCACCGAGAACGTCGAGGCTCTGGGCATCGTCGGGGACGTCGTCAACGTCCGCACCGGCTACGCCCGCAACTTCCTCCTCCCCCGCAACCTGGCGACCACCCCCAGCGATGACCTGGTCAAGCAGCTCGCCGGCAAGCGCGCCGAGGCCGAGAAGATGCTCGCAGCCCAGCGCAAGGCCCGCGAGGAGCTCGCCGGCAAGCTGCAGGGCGTCGAGGTCACCCTCATCCGCTCCTGCAACGACATGGGCATTCTCTACGGCGCGATCACGCAGCAGGACGTGGCTAAGGCCCTCAGCGAGATGGGCCACTCCGTGAAGCCCCGGGATGTCCGCATCGCTCAGACCATCAAGCGCATCGACAACTACGACGTGCACGTGAAGCTCGACAGCGACCTCGACTCCGTGATCAAGCTGCACGTGAAGCCCGACCGCGAGCTCGAGCTCGACAAGGATGCTGAGCCCGCCGGCGCTGCCGGCGCCGAGACGGAGGCCCAGAGCGCCATGAAGCGTCAGGAGGCCGCCGAGGAGGCCGCGAAGGCGACCCGTGGCACGTGGGGCGCGGGCAAGCCCGCCGCCACCGAAGCCAAGGCCGACGCCCCCGCCAAGGGGGAGAAGAAGGCCAAGGGCGACAAGGCGGACAAGGCCGAGAAGTCCGACAAGGCCGAGAAGAAGGCCAAGCCCGAGGCCAGCGACGGTGGCGAGAAGAAGGCCAAGAAGAAGTAACCCTTCGGACGTGCCATCGAGATGCCCTCATCTCGATGGTCCGGCCTCTAGGCAGCCCGAGTAAAACAAAGAAGCCCCGAGCATCACGCCCGGGGCTTCTTTCTTTTCGTCGCCGGCTCGCCCGGATCGGGCAGGCCCGATCAGTAAGCGCCCATCCGCTGGTCCAGCAGGAAGGGCGGCTCGATCGTCCGCGTGATTTTCTTGCCGCACCCGTAGTGCTTCAGTGACACGCCGCGGCTCACGCGGTAGAGCAGCGTGATCTTCTGCCCGGCGCGGCTCGCGCTCATGCGCGGCAACTCGTCGAACTTGGTGATCGGGTTGCCCGGCGTATACCGCAGCCACAGGATGGTCTCGTCCTGGTACGCCCAGCCGACGGGAACGTACGGGACGTTGTTCTGGTCGTACAGGGTGGGCACGTCGTTGCCCTCCTGGTTGACGAACGCCCGGTGGAGGATGCTCCACTGTGCGTAGTCCGAGGCGTCGACCTGCACGATGACCTGATCCTCGGCGACGAGCAGGCGCTTGATCTCCAGCTTGCGGTCGATGCCGCGGGCCGCGTTGATCATGTCCGCCTTGAGCTTCACCTCGCCGTTGATGACGATGTTCTTGTCCTTCTCCTCGTCGATCTCGAGCTGGTCGTGCGTGCCCTTCTGGATGGTGAAGGGCAGGATGTCGCTCACGTTGAGGCGATCCAGCGGCGGGTTGGGCGTGCCCGCCTGCTTCACCCGCTCGGCTGGCGCCGCCTCGGACAGGTCAAGGTCGTTCACGGGAGCCACGTTGCCCAGGGTCTTGAATCCCGAGGCGATCGCGCCGTCACGCTCCGCCGCGCTGCGGAACACCACATTGGGCTTCTTGGAGCTGTCGATCAGGCTGCGGGCACCCTTGATATAGACCGCGATCGGCTTGTAGCCGGGCGGGCAGGGGTACTCAAAGGAGAAGATCGGCTCCGCGGCCGCTCCCACCGACGCGATGAACGTGCCCTCTGCGTCCAGCCACCAGCGCCCGTACAGGTCGGCCTTGTCCGACTGGGCCTGCGAGGAAACGGCGATGGGGTGCACCCGCATGGTGTCGCCATCGGCGTTCTCCAGCAGCAGGTGCGTCTGGGCCGCGCCGATGGAGAACTTGCCGTCCTTGTCGCGGGCGGTGGCCTTGAACTTCACCACCAGGCCCTCGATGGTCGAGTTCTCCGGGAAGGGGTTGCCGTCGAGGTCGAACACGCGCTGGACGGTGCCGGCCTTCCACTGGTCGGTCAGATAGCTGCTGAACTTGCCCTTGCCGCTCTCGCCTACCGCAAAGCGGGAGATGACCTCGAAGTCGGACAGCCGCGTGGTGTTGCGGTTCTTACCGTCGAATGCCGTAAGGTGCAGCGTGCCGCCCTCCTCGTGCACGTCGGGGTGCCACTTGGCCAGGGGCTCACCGGTGCGGAAGGCCCGCTCGGAAAGGTTGCCGTACACCTCGGCGGTGATCTTGTCGATGGGGAGCCACAGAGCGCCTGTCCGCTTGAGGTTGCCGCTCACGTACTTGACCGGCGTACCAAACTCGATGTTGGTGCGGAAGTAGCCGAGGCCGATCGCGACGATGCCGCCCGTCAGCACGCCCGCAATGATCCCGCACACTGCGCCACCCGCGTAGTTGAGCTTCTGGCTCAGCACCACGTTGGCCGGAAGCAGCTGGTCAACGCCCAGCCGCAGCAGCCCGAGCGTGAGGGCGAAGGGCACCAGCAGGCCGATGCCCCACGCCATCCCCGTGAGGTGCGCGCCCACGCCCGTGGTTGGCGCCGACTCCAGGATCCAGTACGACACCGGCTCCCACACGCCGAAGGCGACCGCCCCGGCGATCACCGTGCAGACCAGGTGGATCAGCGCGGAGAAAAAGCCGCGGATCACCCACATGTACGCCACGAAGAGCGTCACCGCGAGGACGAACAGGTTCAGTGTCATGGTTCAGACTCCGGCTGCATGTGCCGCCATCGGCGGCTCGGTCGACTGGGCGTTGTACCGTCAGGCCTTGGCGGGGGTTTTGGGATTCTGAGCGGTCGCGGGCTTCGCCGCGGGAGCCGCCTGGCCGTTGGCCGCGCCCGGCGCCGCCACTGCGGGAGCCGCCGCCGGCGCGGGCTGCTGCCCGTCGGTGGTGATCCGCAGGACCTCCTCCACGCTCGTGGTCCCGTCGATGGCCTTCTTGAGGGCCGCCTGCTGGATGGTCGGCAGGCCGGCCTTGCGGAACTCGACCTTGAGGGCGTTCCAGTCGCCCGCCTTGAGGTGCGCCCGCTCGGCCGGGCCGATGGGGAACACCTCGAACACGCCGTCCTGGCCGATGTAGCCAATGCCACCGCAGATCGGGCAGACCTCGGGCTTGTTCTTGATCAGCACCTGCCCGCCCTTCTTGAACAGCTGCTTCACCTTGTCCGGCGGCAGGCCCAGCTTCTTCACCATCTCCGGCGAGGGCTGGTACGCGACGCGGCAGTTGATGCACAGCTTGCGGATGAGCTTCTGCCCCACGGCGCCGCGGAGGCACTTGCTGCCCTGCTCCAGGTCCCCCACCGCCTTCATCCACGTCTGCAGCGCCTGCATCGCGCTCTCGGACTTGAGCGACACGTAGGTCCGGGTCCGCTCCTGATCGACGCGGGCGATCTCCTTCGCCGTCGCGGGGTCGGGCAGCTCGGCGATACCCACCACGTCAGGGTCGCGCCGCATGATCGTCCGCGTCAGCGTCGAGTACTCGGCCCCGTCAGCCTGCGGGTCGAACTTGTTCTGTCGCACGCCCTCGAGGGCGTCCTGCACGTCGATCTCGATGGTCTGCACGTTCTTGGTGTAGGCGTCGTGCATCTTGAGCACCGAGTACATCGTCGTCGTGCGCCCGCCGTCGAGCGGCGCGCCCAGCAGCACCACGCCGTGGGCATCGGCGATGATGTCCTGCAGCGCCTTCATCTGCGGCTCGAGCAGGCCCAGCTCGGCCCCCTTGCGGCGGACCTGCGACTCGGGGTCAAACAGCATCGTCACGCGCATGCCGCCCTGGCCGCCGATGGTGGTGAGGCGCACCTTCTTGCGGCTGTCGCCGCGCTCCACCGCGATGTCCGCGACCTGCTTCTTGCGGCGGTCATTGACGTCGAGCTTGGCCACCGACTTCCAGAAGTCCATGACCTTGATCGCCTCTGCCGCGGGCATCGGCTCGGGCTGGCTCCGCACGCCGTCCACCAGGTACGACACGGCGTACACGCCCTCCTTGCCCGAGGGCTGGATGTCGATCTGCGAGGCACGGGCGCTGGTCGCCTTGATGTATACCTGCTCCGCAGCGAGCCGAACCGCGAACTCCGGCGTCTCGCCGTTGGGGGCCGGCACCAGCACCTTGTCCGGCCCCTTGAGGACCAGCTCCACCTTCCCCTGCAGCTTGGCCGCGGCCTTGGCCTCGCGCTTTGCCGCGAGCGACGAGAAGTCCAGCTTCAGGTGGTGCTCGGCAGGGACACGCTCGTCCTTGTTCGCCACCAGTGCGAACACGATGACGTCGGCCACCAGCAGCACGATCATGATGCCCCAGCCGATCCAGAACGAGGCCTCGCTCTTGGTGTACGGCGCAAGCACCGCGATCAGGGCCACCAGGCCGGTCACCAGGTGCACCATGTTCCAGGCGTCACGGTTCAGGAAGAACCGGGCCGCGTGCTTGTCCAGCACCCGCGAGACCACGTGCGCCCACGGCACAAAGGGGATCAGGATCAGGAAGGGCTTCCAGAGGTTCATGAGGAAGAACCCCTCCAGCCCCAGGGTCGGGCTGAGCCCCATCGCGGTCGTCAGGTGTTGCATGTGCATGACTCTTCGAACTTTCGTGAACAGAGCACGCCCGAGCAGGCGCGTGGACCGACTGTAGTGTCACCCGGCTGGGAAGACCCGGCACACCGGGTCGCCTCCCGTTGGGCCCTCCAGAGTACCAAACCGCGGCGGTTGTGCCGAATCGGTCCCGGTCAGGCCCAGCGCCATTCGCAGACCGGCCCTCCCGGGGTCCCTCCAACTTTCTTTGAACTCCGGACGCAACTGGCCGTCTACTCCATCCTTTTGAACAGCCCCACCGAAGCAGAGGCTGCACCCCGCAAGGGGTTCCCCACGGAGTTCCGCGGGGCACCCCCACCATTTCCCCTCATCGGGCACTCACCGAACAACCGCCAGCCCGCTGGTCTATTACCATCCACCACCACCGATGCCCGACCCACAGCCTACTACCCACACCCCCACTGCCGCCGAGCCCACCACGAGCGGGCGGGCCGATCGCCCCGCATTGCCCGAGGTTGACGCGTCGCTCTACCTCCACCCGCAGACCCTCGCCCGCCTGGCCAGCTTCGAGCTCCGGGCCAAGATGATCGTCGAGGGTTTCTCCAGCGGCGTGCACCGCTCGCCCTTTCAGGGGTTGTCAGTCGAGTTCGCCCAGCACCGCCCATACGTCCCCGGGGACGACCTGCGGCACCTTGACTGGAAGGTCTACGGCCGCACCGACAAGCTGCACCTCAAGCAGCACCAGCAGGAGACCAACCTCGACCTGATCGTGCTCGTGGATTCCTCCGGCTCCATGAACTACGGCAGCCGCAGCTTCGAGGACGCCTCCGGTGTCGGCATCAAGAAGAGCATGGACGGGCGCAGCAACTGGACCAAGTTCGACCACGCTACCGCCCTCGCCGCGGCCTTGTCCTACATCACCCTCCGCCAGGGGGACCGCGTGGGCATGGTCGTCTTCGCCGACGAGGTCCGCGCCATGGTCCGCCGCTCCAGCAGCCAGGGCACGTGGCGGCAGATCGTGGGCGCCCTCGCAACGCACCCGGTGAACACCGAGAACCGCGGGCGCAGCACCGACTTCCGGCGGGTCATCGACCAGGTGCTCGGCAAGCTCACCAACCGCTGCCTCATCGCCCTCATCAGCGACCTGTTCATCGACGTCGAGCCCATCCGCGACACCTTCGCGCAGCTCAAGCACGCGGGCCACGACCTGCTCGTCTTCCAGGTGCTCGACCGCGCCGAGGAGGAGTTCGGCTTCACCGACACAGCCCCCTTCGAGGGGCTCGAGGGCGAGCCCATCCTCCGCGTCGACCCACGGGCCCTCCGCAAGGCCTACCTCGAGGTCTTCAACGAGCACCAGAGCTCCGTCGAGAAGCTCGTCCGCGGCATGGGCTTTGACTACCAGAAGATCAACACCCACGACTGGCTCGGCCCGCCCCTGGCCCACTTCGTGGCCCGCCGCAACGCGATGATCAAGCGGAGCAAGTATGCCTGAGAAGAAGTGGCAAAGTGGCCAAGTGGCAGAGTGGCAAAGTGCGCAATCGTCGTACATGGCCGCCTTCTTTCACTTTGCCACTTGGCCACTCTGCCACTTTGCCACTCCATGACTTTCCTCAACCCCACCATCGCCCTCGTCGGCCTGGCGTGCATCGCCATCCCGATCATCATCCACATCCTGATGCGGAGGCGCCGTCGCCCCGTGCCGTGGGCGGCGATGAAGTTCCTCATCGAGGCCTACCGCCGCCAGCGCCGCCGCATGAACCTCGAGCAGCTCCTGCTGCTCGCCAGCCGCTGCCTGCTCGTTGCCCTGCTCGCACTCGCTCTCGGCAAGCCCGTGCTCGGCGCCCTGGGCGCCCTCACGCAGGGGCCGCGCACGCTCTACCTCATGATCGACAACGGCCTGGCCTCTGGCGCGGCTTCCGCCGGCGAGACCACCCCCGCGCTAGAGCGCAGCAAGTCCGAGGCCCTCAACCTCATCAAGCAGCTCGACCAGGCCCAGGGCGACCGCGTCGGCATCGTCGCCCTCGCCGGCCCCTCCGAGCCGCTGGTGGTCCCCCCGACCGCCGACCTCGCGGCCGCGGGCGAGCTCATCCGCGCCCTCACCCCCATGCACAGCCGCACCGACCTCGCGGGCGGCCTCGCCAGGCTCCGCGATGAACTCCGCCGCGCGCCCATGCAGAGCGGCGACGCCCTGTGGCTCGCCCTCATGAGCGACTTCCGCGCCGGTTCCGCCGACCTCGAGGCCACGCTCGCCCCGCTCGCCGCGAACGAAGGGCAGGTGAGCGTGCTCGCCCTCGGCCCTGCCACGCAGCCGCTGGACAACACCGCCATCACAGCCGTCGAGCCCGCCCGCTCCGTGCTCATCTCAACAAGCGAAGCCGGCGCGGCGCCCACCGCCAGCACCCCCGTGCGCGTCGTGCTCCACCGCAGCGGCCCGGGCGTGAACACGGCCGCCGTATCCACCATCAGCGTTGACGCAGTCTCTGCAACGGTGCCGGCCGCGCCCGCAACTGGCCGCGCCCAAACCCGCATCAACTGGGCCCCCGGCCAGGACACCGCCTCCGGCTACGTCACGGTCGACGTCCCCATCCCCGCTCAGGGCTCGCGCACCCCCGTGACCCTCGTCGCCACCATCGACGCCGACGCCATCGCGGGCGACAACACCTTCCGACGCCCTATCGACACGCGCGAGCGCCTGGAAGTCGCGCTCCTCGCCCCCGGCGCCGTCGGCGGCAAGTCCACCATCGACAACTACACCCCAGCGGACTGGCTCGCCCTCGCCCTTGCTCCCGAGGCCGACCCGATGCGTCGCCGCCAGTCTGGAGAGATTCGGGTCACTGCGCTCGACCCCGCCCGCGCCTTGGCTCCACTCCCCGGCAGCCGCAACGCCGCGGGCATGCTCGCCGACTTCGACGCGATCATTATTTCGAATCCCGACCTCGTCGATGCTGCGGGTTGGCGCCTCGTGCGTGCCGCGGCCGATCTCGGCGCGCTAGTCCTCGTCACGCCCCCCGCGGGCCCCAAGGAGGGTGTGCAGATCCACACATGGACTGACGCCATGCTCGCCGGACTCTCGCTCCAGTGGCAGATCGGTCGCGAGTCCCGCACCCTTTCGCCCGCCGCCACGCTCCCGCCCGAGCGCCTCACGCCCTCCGGGCCCGACCTGCTCGAACTGCTCGCCGCCGAAATGCCCGAGCTCGTCAAGAGCGTGACGGTCTCGCAAGTCCTGCCCCTCACCGGCGGACCCGGCGCTTTCGAAACGCTGCTACGGCTCGCCGACGGCTCACCCCTGCTGGTCATGGCCCAGCCCGGCGCCGCCTCCGACGACAAGACCGCCCGCGCCTCCCGCGGCATGGTGCTCTTCATGACCGCCGCGCCCGATACGCGCTGGACCGACCTGCCCACCAAGCCGCTCATGGTGCCGCTGATCCAGGAGCTGGTGCGCCAGGGCGTTGGCCGCAGCGCCGGGCCGCGCACCGCCGTCGCCGGCGGCCTCGCAACCCTGCCCCCCGGCGCGGCCGAGCTCGCGCCCATCGGCGAGCCCGCGGAAGGTGAGCCCCAGCAGCCGCCGATCCAGCTCGACGCCAACAGCCAGCCCGCACGCCCCATCCGCACCGCGGGCTTGTGGGCCGCCCGCAGCAGCGCCGGCACCACGCTCGGCGTCCTCGCCTTCAACGCCGACCCCGCCGGAAGCGCGACCGACACCCGCTCGCGCGAAGAGATCGCCCGCTGGCTGACGCCCATCGCCAGCGAGCTCACGTGGATCGAACCCGGCAGCGGACCCATCGCCCCCGGCAGCCCGCCCGGCGAAACCGCCGCGACCGGCGCCCTCACCCGTGACACCAAGATCCCGCCCATCAGCTTCCCGCTCCTCATCGCCGCCCTCGCGGTCGCCGTGATCGAAACGGGCCTTGCCCGCTGGTTCAGCCACGCCCGCGCCGAGACCGGCCTCATCCGCGCCACCGCCGGCGCCCAGGCCGCCGAGAAGGGAGCCGCGGCGTGAGCAGCTTCCTTGACCGGCTCTTCGGCCTCAAGACCCTCTCCACCAGCGGCGAGGGCGTGGACCTCCGCTGGGCCCATCCGCTGCCGCTGTGGGCGTGGGCGTTCATCGCCGTCGCGTGCCTGCTGCTCGCGGCGTGGAGCTACTGGAACCTCTTGGGCAAGACCGGCGTCCGTGCCGCCCTCGCGGTGGTGCGCACGCTGCTGCTGCTGCTGGTCGCTGTGCTCATCTCAGGCCCCGAGCTCGTCCGCCAGAACGACCAGGTCGAACGCGACTGGGTCATCGTCATGGCCGACCGCTCGGCCTCGCTCACCGTCAACGACGCCCCGCGCCCCGACGGCTCCCGCGTCACCCGCGAGCAGCAGCTCCAGGAAACCGTCAACGCCGCGTGGCCCACGTTCGCGTCCCTCGCCCAGAACCGCAACGTGCTGTTCCTGGGCTTTGACTCCGGCGCGTACGACCTGCGCACCGCGACCGAGCCCAACGGCGCCATCACCGGCATCAACCTCGGCGAGGCCGCGGGCCGCCGCACCATGCTGGGACAGGCCCTCGAGCAGACGCTCCGGCGCGTCGCCGCCCGCCCTGTGGCCGGCGTCGTGGTGCTCTCTGACGGCCGCTCCAGCGATTCCGTCGGCCGCAACGCCCTCAAGCAGCTCGAGTCCCGCCAGATCCCCGTGTTCTCGGTTGCTCTGGGCAGCCCCCAGCCACTGACCGACATGGCCCTCGCACGCCTCGAGTCCCCTTCCGCGGCCTTCGTCGGCGACCTCGTCCCCGTGAGCGTCGACGTTGAGCGCCTCGGCGGTGACCCCAACAACCCCGTCCCCGGCAAGGTCCAGCTCGTCGATGAGAAGACCGACACCGTCCTGGACGAGCTGCCCCTTGAGCCGCCCGTCAGCGGCACGCAGCAGCGCGTCACCCTCACCGCCCGCCCGCAGGACCCCGGCCAGACCTCCTGGACCGTGCGCCTGGTGCTCGACACCCCCGACCTCACGCAGGAGAACAACCGCCTGCCCGTGCGCGTCGACCTCGTCGACCGCCCCATCCGCGTCGTCTACTTCGACGGCTACCCGCGCTGGGAGTACCGCTACCTCAAGAACCTGCTCGTCCGCGAGGCATCGATCAAGAGTACCACGCTCCTGCTCGCAAGCGACCGCAAGTACATCCAGGAGGGCAGCGAGCCCCTGGACATGATCCCGCGCACGCAGGAGGGCTGGAACGCCATCGATGTGATCGTCATGGGCGACCTCCGCCCGGGCCTCTTCAGCGACGAGCAACTCCAGCAGATCCGCACCCTCGTCGCAGAGCGCGGCGCCGGTCTGCTGTGGATCGGCGGGCCTTCCGCTACCCCCGGCGCCTGGCGCGGCACGCCGCTGGCCGACCTCGTCCCCTTCGGCGCGGCGGCCGCGGAATCTTCGAACGGCCCCGCAACCTTCCTCGACCCCGTCGTCCTCAGCCCCGGCCCCGCGGCCTCGCGCTACGGCGTCCTGCAGATGGGCGACAACCTCCGCGACCCCTGGCCCGAGCACCTCTCCGCGCCCACCCTGGGCTGGAACGCCTTCCGCTGGGCCCAGCGCATCGAGCCCGCCGCCCTCAAGCCCACCACCGAGGTCCTCGCCCTCGCCACCCCCACTGCCGTGGCCGGCGGGAGCAGCAACGCCCCCACGCCCATCATCATGACCATGCGCTACGGCGCCGGACGCGTCGTCTACGTCGCCACCGACGAGACCTGGCGCTACCGCTACGCCCGCGGCGAGACGCTCACCGAGCGCCTGTGGATCCCGCTCGTCCGCCTGCTCGCCCGCGAGAGCCTCGGGCGCGCCGGCAAGCCCGCGATCGTCGAGGTCAACCCCGACCGCGCCCAGGCCAACCAGCAGGTGCAGGTCAGCGTGCAGCTCCTTGACCAGACCTTCGTCGACAAGCGCCCCGAGTCAATCAAGGTCCGCCTCCAGCCCCAGGCCGACGCGACCACCCCGCCGCGCGATCAGGCCGGCGTCGAGCTCACCCTCAAGCCCGAGGCCACCGGCGAGTCCGGCGGCCCCTCCAGCCGCCTCACCGCCACCTGGGTCGCCACCGAGCCCGGCACCTACCGCGTCGAGCCCTCCGACCAGCTGCTCACGGGCCTGGACCTCGCGGCCAAGCTGGAGGTGGTCCTGCCCGAGGACGAGCTCCGCGTTCCCCAGACCGACCACGCCAACCTCGCTGTCCTTTCACAAGCTACCGGCGGGCGCGTGCTCCAGGCGGCCGAGCTTTCCCAGCTTCCCGAGCTGCTCCCCAACCGCGAGCTGCATCTGCTGGGCACCCCCGACGTCGAAACCCTGTGGGATAAGCCCATTGTCTGGACGGTTCTGCTGGTCCTGCTCATCTGTGAGTGGGTCGGGCGCCGCCTGATCAAGCTCTCGTAAGCCTCCAGAGTGTCACAGGGGTCACACACCCCGCACCTGCGGGCTGGGCTTAGGCGTATAGAAAGGGTGACCCCGAACCCCGCCCGACCCGGGCAGCCGCCCGCCCACGCAGGCAAGGTCCGGCGGCAAGGTCCGGGAATCTCGGGCGTTTCACGCTGGTCCCAGTGCAGGCACGGGGTGCGCCGGCCTGCTCAGGGGTAGTCTGGTCGATAGTGCTGGTATCAACCAGCTGAACAGGAAGACCGAATGACCGGTGACCGCACGACCAACCCAACGCACGAGAGCCCCTCCGGCATCGCAGGCGCTCTCGCCCGCCTCCGCACCGCCGCCAAAGCCCAGCTGGTCATCCAGCGCGTGGGCCTGCTCGGGGCCGCGTTCGTCGGCTACGTCATCCTCGCCGCGTTCATCGACTACTTCCTCCGCATGCCCATGCCCGTGCGGCTGGTCCTGTGGCTGGGCTCCATGGCGGTGCTCGGCGCGTGCATCTGGCGCTACCTCGTCCCCGCGGCCAAGTTCAACCCCACGCTCACCGACGTCGCCCTCCGCGTCGAGAACTCCCCCGAGGGCCAGAAGGCCGGCCTCTCGGGCGTCCTCGCCTCCGCCCTCGAGCTCTCCACGAGCCAGCCGCACTCGGTCCTCGCGGCCGAGCTCCGCATCATGTCCGCCGAGCAGGCCCGCCGCCGCTTCAGCGGCGCGATCTCCACCTCAGCGCTCCTCGCGAAGCGCCGCCTGGGTCACGCCCTGGTCGCGCTGGTCGCGGTTGGTATACCCATGACCGCGATCGGCCTCACGCAGCCGCGCCTCGCCCGCATCGGCACCGAGCGCGTGCTGACCCCGTGGACCAACGCCGCGTGGCCCAAGCGCACGAGCGTCGCCGACGCCAACCGGCTGGCCGCGCACCCCATCGGCACCGCCCTGCCCCTGCGGGCCGTGCTGGCCAAGCAGAAGGACGGCCGCTCCAGCGTGACCGTCAACTACCGCGTGATCACAGACGGCAAGGCCGGCGTCATGCAGCGCGCCCTGCTCACCGGCCAGAACAAGGCGGCGAAAGTCGAGGGCATCGGCGGCGCTCAGGACGTCGAGGGCGAGCTCTTCGAGCGCCTGCTCGACACCGCCTCCATGGCCCCGCCCCACGCCCCCGGCACGCCCGCGCCAAAGGTGGAACTCGAGTACACCTTCACCTCCAGTGATGACGAGACCGAGCCCGCGGTGGTGACGCTCGTTGAGCCCCCGGCCGTGCTCGCCAGCACCGTTCAGGTCACCGCCCCCGCGTACGCCAGCGCCGCCCTTGCCACGCAGGCCAGCGGCCCCGCCGCCCTCTTCCAAGGCCAGAAGGACACCGGGCCCGGGCGCGACGAGCGTGCCGCCGTCGGCCCCATCCTCGCCGGCTCACAGGTCACCCTCACCCTCACGCTCAACAAGCCCCTGCCCGTCCCTGCCGATTCCGCGGAGCAGGCCCAGTGGCTCAAGACTGTCACACCTGGACTGGAGCAGGCCGAGGGCCTCGCGACCCGCTTCGACGCGACCACCTGGACGATCTCATTCACACCTTCGCGGAGCCTCCGCGTGCCTTTCGTCCTTGTGGACGAGTACGGCATCGCCTCCAGCGACGACGCCGCGTTCCGCTTCGACGTCGCCGAGGACCGCCCGCCCGCGGCCGCGGTGATCGAGCCGCAGCAGGATGAATCCATCCTCCCCACGGCCCTCATCGAAACCGCCGGCGAGGGTCGCGACGACGTCGGCCTCTCCGGCGTCTCGCTGCGTTCACAGATCGCCAAGCCGCCGGCCGGCTCACTGGGTGCTCCGCCCGAGCCGCAGGGTGAGCCCACCGACCTCGCGACTGCCGTGCCCGCCGAGGGCACCGTCTCCACGCTCCTCCGCGCCGGCGGCCCGCTTGACGTCTCCTCGCTCGAGGTTGTCCCCGGCGACGAGGTCTGGCTCACCGCGCAGGTGAGCGATATCTTCGCCCTCAATGGCGCCAATCACGCGCCCGTCGTCTCCACCCGTCGCCGCCTCCGCATCATCGGCGAGACCGACCTTATCGAGCAGTTCCGCAGCGAGCTCGCCGGCGTCCGCGAGGCCGCCAAGCGCCTCGACCAGGATCAGGAGCGCCTCGCCCTCCAGCGTCAGGACGCCGCCGCCGACAGCCAGAAGGCCGGCGAGCAGGGCCAGAAGCAGAAGGCGATCACCGACCGCATGAAGCCGCTGGAGGACGCCGTGCAGCGTCTCAGCGACCGCGCCGGCCGCAACCGCCTCCAGGACAAGTCGCTCCAGGAGCTCCTCAACGACGCGGCGTCGCTCATCGACCAGGCAACCGAAAACTCCGAGCAGGCCGAGAACGCCCTCGACAAGCTCTCGGGCAACACCCCCAGTGACAACAAGCCGCAAGACCAGCAGCAGCTCGAGCAGTCACAGGAGAACGTGCAGGAGAGCCTCCAGCAGCTCGCCAACATGCTCGACCGTGGCCAGGACAGCTGGGCCATGAAGCGCTCGATCGAGAAGCTGCTCACCGAGCAGCAGCAGCTCAGCAACCAGACCGCCAACGCCGACCCCAGCATGAAGGGCCAGGACGCCGAGCAGCTCAACGCCAAGCAGCGCGAAGAGCTCGACCGCCTCGCGCAGAAGCAGCAGGAGCTCGCCCAGCGCGCCGCCGCCCTGACCGACCAGCTCCAGCAGCGGGCCGAGCAGATGAAGGAGGTCGACCCCGCGCAGGCACAATCACTTGAGAACGCCGCCAACAAGGCCCGTCAGCAGCAGATCGACCAGAAGCAGCAGCAGGCCGCGGAGAGCCTTCAGCAGAACAAGACCGACGAGGCCCAGGAGCAGCAGCAGCAGGCCGAGCAGGCCCTCAAGAGCATGCTCGACGAGCTCGACCGCGCCGAGCAGCAGCGTGACCAGGCCCTGCGCCGCGTGCTTGCCGACCTGCTCCAGTCACTCGAGAAGCTCATCAAGCAGCAGGATGGCGAGCTCGCCCGCCTCGGCGCCGTCATGGGCAACAACGCCCAGGACGCCACGCTCGATCAGGGCATGATCGCCCTCAACCAGAACACCCTCGGCGTGCTCGCCACCGTCAAGAAGATGCGCGAGGCCGCCGACGTGGCCGAATACATCGACGCCGCCGCCGGTGCGCAGTCCGCCGCCGTGGTCTCCCTCCGCGGCAACGACCAGCCGGAGGCCGACGCCAACGAGCGCATCAGCCTTGCCCGCCTGAAGGACGCCAGGGAGGCCGCGCAGAAGCTCGAGGATGACGCCGCCGAGCGCGAGGCCGAGCGCAAGAAGGACGAGCTCCGCAAGCAGTACACCGAGACGCTCGAACTCCAGGTCGCCCTCCGCGCCGAGACCATGCCGCTCATCGGCAAGGAGCTCGACCGTCGCGACCGCCAGACCGCCCGCGCCCTCGCCCAGCGCCAGGAAGAGATCCGCGTCCGCCTCTCCGAGCTCCGCTCCAGCACACAGGAGATGGAAGAAGCCAAGGTCTTCGCCTACGCCCACGCGCGACTCGACGCCCTGGCCGCGGGCGTCGCAAAAACCCTCTCGGAAGGCGCGGCCCCCGACACCGTCACCCGCGACCAAACCTCGATCATCCGCATTCTCCAGGGTCTCATCGAGGCCGTGAACGAGATGGCCCGCAAGAACGACGACTTCCGCGAGGAGAACCAGGGCGGGGACGACAGCGGCGGCGGTGGCGGCGGCGGCGAGCAGCCCCTGATCCCCCCGGTCGCCGAGCTCAAGCTGCTCCGCTTCATGCAGATCGAGGCCGCCGGGCTCACCCGCGCCGCGGCCGAGAAGGGCGACGCCGAAACCGTCGAGACCGTCACCCGCCTCCAGCGCGAGCTCGCCGACGAAGGCAAGGCGCTGCTCGAACGCCTCAAGCAGGAAGAGGGCCCCACGCCCGACGCCCCCGAGAAGCCCAACCAGGACCCCAAGCCGGAGCCCCACCAATGACCGCCGCCACCCTCATCCTGCTGGCCGCGTTCAGTGCGCAGCCTGAGACCAAGCCCGCGCAGCCGCAGCCCGCGCCCTCCAAGCCTGCTCAACCCGCGCCCGCCAAGCCCGCGCAGCCCGAGCCCTCGCTCGACGACCTGCTCGGCCTGCCCAAGGCCAAGCCCGCGGACAAGCCAACGCAGCCCGCCACTCCATCGACGCCCAGCGACAAGCCCGCGACTGAGCCGACAACAACCCCGCCCGCGCCCGTCGACCCTTCCAAGGCCGAGCTCGAGCGTCAGCTCAGCCTCAAGGAACTCGGCGATCTTTTCGACCAGGCCGTGGAAGGCATGGACCAGTCCGCCGTGCGCCTCGCCGCGAAGGACACCGGCATCGACACCCAGCGCACGCAGGAAGACGTTATCCGCAAGCTCGACACGCTCCTCGAGCAAGCCAAGAAGCAGCAGAAGAAGAGCAAGTCCAAGAGCAAGCAGCAGCAACAGCAGCAGGATCAGCAGGACCAGCAGCAGCAACAACAGCAGCAGCAGTCCAGCCAGCGCAACCCCGGCCAGTCCTCCGACAGCAACAACCAGGCCGACGGCCCCTCGCGCCAGGACGGCCCCGGGCGCGCCGCCCCCGGCGGCACGGCCGCGTGGGGCAACCTCCCCGAGCACGTCCGCGACGCCCTCTCCCAGGGCAAGGACGACCGGTACAGTTCCCTCTACCGCTCGCTCACCGAGAAGTACTACAAGCGTCTCGCGGAGGAGCCCAAGCCCGGCGACCTTCCCGCCCCAGCGCCTCAAACGCCCAACCAGTAACCCCAACCGCTCGTCTCGACCACACACCGCAGCCGCAGACCACCTGATGCGATCAGCGCCCCCGACACTCCTCGCCGCGACACTCACCACGTCCGCCCTCAGCCTCGCGATGGGGCCGGTCGCGCCTTGGGTGCGCTACCACGCGCTGCACGCGCCGGCCGCGAGCACCGCGCCTGCGCCGCTCACCGCGCCCTCCGAGAACATCCTCGCGACCGACACGCAGCTCGCCGAGCTCAGGCTCCACGCCCTCGTCGCCGCCTCCGCCGCCGCCCTCGCGGCGCCGCAACGAGAAGCACAGCCCGAAACCCCCGCCCCGGCCCAGCAGGGCGGCCCCGGATCCGAGCGCTCCGCCGCCAACAAGCCCCTCGAGAACGAGATCACCCCCGAGCTCGACCGCTCCGTCTCCAAGGGCCTCGCCTTCCTCGCCCGCCGCCAGAACCAGGACGGCTCCTTCGGCGAGACCCAGTTCGGGCGCGGCGTCGCCGTCACCGCCCTCGCCTGCCTCGCCTTTATGGCCGACGGGAACTGCCCCGGCCGCGGCGCCTATGGCGAGAACGTCCAGCGCGGCCTCAACTTCATCCTCGCCAACACCGCCGACAACGGCCTCATCGCCACCGACCAGGCCAACAGCCCCATGTACGGGCACGGCTTCGCCACGCTCTTCCTCGGCGAGGTCTACGGCATGACCCAGGGCGGCGGCGACACCGCCATGGCCGAGCGCGTCCACCGCGCCCTCGTCAAGGCCGTGCGTCTGATCGAGTCCACGCAGAACGACGAGGGCGGCTGGCGCTACAACCCCGTGCCCTTCGACGCCGACATCTCCGTCACCATCACGCAGATCATGGCGCTGCGCTCCGCCCGCAACGCCGGGCTCGAGATCCCCAAGGCCACCATCGACAAGGCCGTCGAGTACGTCCGCGGCTGCCAGAACCCTGACGGCGGGTTCCGATACCAGATGATGGCCGGCCCCAGCGGCTGGCCGCGCTCGGCCGCCGGCGTCGCCAGCCTCTTCTACGCCGGCATCTACGAGGACCGCACCATCGACCGCGGCCTCCGCTACCTCCTCAACCACGGCCTGCCCGGCGGCATGGGCGACGGCATGGCTATCCACTACTTCTACGGCCAGTACTACGCCGTGCAGGCGATGTTTCTCGCGGGCGGGGATCACTGGGCCAAGTGGTGGCCCGCGATCCGGCGCGAGCTCACCATGAGCCAGCGCAGCGACGGCCGCTGGGACGACACCTCCGTAGGCTCCGACTACGGCACCGCCATGGCCCTCATCATCCTCCAGATGCCCAAGCGTTACCTTCCGATCTTCCAGAAGTGATCACCACGCTCATCATCCCCGTTCTCGCCGCGGTGCTCGCCCAGCCCGAGCCCGACCCTGCGCTCGCCCCGCCCGAGCCGATGCGTCGCGTGCTCGTCGACCGCACGCTCGCCGAGCGCCCCGTGCAGCTGCTCGCGATCGACGCGGGCGCGGTTCGCGTGGTCGATGCGCAAGGGCGCTCGCAGGCGGTTCCGCGTGCCGAGGTCCTCGCGATCCTTCCCGACCTGCCGCCGCTCGACGCCCCTGTGCTCCCCGAGCCGCGCCGCCGCACTACCACCGCCGGCAACGACCCGCGTCAGCCCGCCGCGCCCTCAACGCCGCTGGGCCGCCTCGAGCTCACCGACGGCCAGGTGCTCCCCGGCTCCTTCGGCGCTTCCACGCCCCGCAGCAAGGACAGCGTGGTTTGGGCCAGCCGCCTCTGGGGCAACATCGACATCCCCCTCGACCATGTCGCGGCCATCATCACCAATCCCGAGCGGTTCGACGCGCTCATGGCGGGCGTGAAGGGCACGCAGGACACCGTCCTCCTCCGCAACGGCGACCGCGTTGAGGGCTTCCTCGAGTCGGTCACGCCCGCGCTCGTGCGCATCGAGAAGGGCGGCAAGGTCAGCGACCTCCCCGGCGACCGCATCGACGGCATCATGCTCGCCAACCCCGTGAAGCCCGGCGGCGGCGCGTGGGCCTGGGTCTCCGGTGCGGCCTCCGCGATCTCGGACATCACCCTCACCGATACCGGCTCATGCACGATTGCCGCGCGCCTGCCCGGCGTCACCAGCCAGCCCACCGCGACGATCACCGGCGATGTCGTTGAGGGCGTGTGCTTCGACGCTGCAAAGCTGCGGCCGCTCGCGGGCGTTCAGATGACCGCCGCCGACGCCGCGAACGACACCCGCCGATGGTCGCAGCCGCCCATCATTGGCCCGAGCACCGTCCCGCTCGGCGCGGCCGACATCGAGCTCCCCGGCCCCATGCGCGTGGAGTGGACGCTCCCCCGCGGCGTCGCCCGCATCGCCACCACCATCGAAATGCCGCCCTCGGCCCGCCTCTGGGGCGACTGCGAGGTCATCGTCGAGGTGATCGGCGCCAACGGCTCGGGCACGCAGCTCGCTCGCGCCCAGCTCAACCAGAGCAGCCCCTCGATGTCCGTCAATGCACCGCTGACCAACGCGGCCAAACTGCGCGTCACCGTTGACCAGGGCCCCAGCGGCCCGATTCAGGACCGCGTCGTTTTACGTCGCGGGCTCCTGCTCGTTCAGTAGGCGCTCAGCGCACCTTGATCAGCGCCAAGGCCAGCACCACCAGGATCACCGAAACGATCCACATCCGCGCCACGACCTGCTGCTCGGGCCAGCCCGACAGGTGCAGGTGGTGGTGGTACGGCGCCACCTTGAAGATCCGCTTGCCGCCAGTTGCCTTGAAGTAGCCCACCTGCAGCATCACCGAGCCGATCTCCGCGAGGAACACCCCGCTCATCAGCAGGATCAGCAGCTCCTGGCGCGTCACCACCGCGACGTAGCCGATGATCCCGCCCAGCGACAGCGCCCCCGTATCGCCCATGAACACCCGCGCGGGCGAGCAGTTCCACCACAGGAACCCAAGGCAAGCCCCCGCCGTGGCCCCGCACATCACGCTCAGCTCGTCGGCATTGCCCACGTACGGCACCAGCAGGCTCTGGGCCCACCCCTGCTTGCCCGCGATGGTCGCCAGCACGAACGCGCCGATGCTCACCGCGATGCTGATCCCCGCGGCCAGCCCGTCCATCCCGTCCGTGATGTTCACCGCGTTGCTCATCCCCGCGATCACGAGCGTGCCGATCACGATGAACACCGGCAGCGACAGGAACACCAGCGAATCGTTCAGCTCGCGCGTGACCGGGTCGTAGGTCCGCTGGAACGGCAGGTTGAGCACGTGCCGCACGTCGTCCGCGTGCTCGGCCCCCTGAACGACGCCCTGGTTGTACACGAACCAGCTGATGATCACGCCCAGGCCCAGCTGGAAAATCAGCTTCTCCCATGCGTACAGCCCCTGGCGGCTGCCGCTGCCGCGGGTCTTGGCCGTGAGCTTCAGCCAGTCGTCCATCCCCCCCAGCACCGCCAGCCACACGATCACGACCACGCCGTACCGCAGGTACGACACCGAGAGGTCGCCCAGCAGCGCGATGCTCGCGAGGATCGACCCCACGATGAGGATGCCGCCCATGGTGGGCGTGTTGGCCTTGCTCTGGTTGTGCCCGCGCAGCGCCTCCGCGTCCGTCGCCCCGCTGTCGCCGATCTTCTGCCTCACCAGCCAGCGAATCACCCGCGGGCCCAGCAGCAGCACGATTGCGAACGACAGCCCCGCCGCCGCCAGCGCGCGGAACTGCAGCTGGAACATCACGTTCAGGAAACCGAGGTCGCGCTTGGCGAGGTATTCAGCGAGCTCGAGCAGCATTCAGGTGCGGGCCCCCGCGGGCGTGAACAGGTCCCCATCGATCTTCGGCAGCGGTCGCGCTGGCGGCTCCTGCAGCGCCTTCAGCACGCGCTCCAGCCCCATCCCGCGCGAGGCTTTGAGCAGCACGAGGTCACCGGGCTGAAGCAGCGCCGCGGCCTCCGCGGCTCGCCCGTCGTTGAGGTCGGGGAACGTCGCCAGTGCCACGCCCGGCTGCGCCTTGCTCAGCCGCTCGCCCGTGAACAGCGACAGCCGCCCGACGAGCACGACGAGGTCCGCCGCCACCGCCGCCGCCGCCTCGCCCACCTCGCGGTGCAGCTCCGGCCCCTGCTCGCCCAGCTCCAGCATGTCGCCCAGCACGAGCACGGTGCGCTTGTAGCCGCCGCTGCGCGCCACCTGCCTGAAGGTGTCGAGGGCCGCGAGCACCGAGTCTGGGTTCGCGTTGTACGCGTCGTTGATGACCGAAACCCCGGCCGCGACGCTGCGCTCCAGCCGCATCTCCGGGCCCTTGGCCTTCGCGAGCCCCTCGGCGATGGCCGTGTTGTCCAGCCCTAGCCGGCGTGCCACCGCGATGGCGGCCGTCGCATTGGTCGCGTTGTGCGCCCCCAGCAGCGGCAGGTCGTAGCACGTGCGGTCATTCAGGCAGAACCGCAGCCCCTCGAAACTCTGGTCGCAGCTCGTCAGCCGCAGGTCAGCGCCATCGTGCCAGCCAAAGGTGATGATGGACCGGCCCGCGCCGCCAACGAGCCCGACGCGCAAGCGAGGGTCTTCCGCCTTCCCCCCGAGCGCGCCGATGATCGGCCCCGCCGTCTCCAGCAGCCCCGGCGCATCCGCGTTCAGGACCGCCACGCCCCCCGACCGCAGGCCCGCCAGCAGGCTCGCCTCCTCCTGCACCACGCCGCTGAGGGAGCCCAGCCCTTCGAGGTGCTCGCGCCCGATGCTCGTGAGCACCGCGATGTCCGGCTCCACGCACGCCGTGAGCGGTGCAATCTCACCCGGCGCGTTGGTCCCAACCTCGCATACGAGGTACTGATCGGTCCGCTTCGCCCCCAGGATCGTCAGCGGCACCCCCACCGCGTTGTTGAAGCTCTTGATCGACGCGGTGCCCCGCAGGCGCGTGCCCAGCACCTGATGGATGAGCTTCACCGTCGTCGTCTTGCCGTTGCTCCCCCCCACCGCGATGACCTTCGTCCGCTCCAGCGTCCGCCGGTACGCCCCCGCCAGCTTCAGCAGCGCCGCACCGGTGTCCGTCACCTGCAGCACGGCCGGCCCGCCCGTGACCGCCGCCGCGCTCGCGGCATCATCAACAATCAGCAGCCCCGCGCCCGCCGCCGCGGCCTGCGCCAGGTACTTGTGCCCGTCGGTCTTCTCCCCCCGCAGCGCGAGGAACACCTGCCCGCAGCGCACCGCGCGCGAGTCGGTCGAGAGCCCATCGAGCTCCGCGGGTGGGTTGCCGCGCGAGAGCCACGCGCCCCCCAGCACCGCCTTGATGTTCTCTGCCGTCCAGAAGCTCATTCAACGTCCATGCTTGTGCGACCGCTTCGGCGGCCTTGGCCCAGCGCCCGGACCCGCTCCACGCGCACCGCCCGGCCGACGCGCCTTGACCTCTACGGCCGGCCGCTCCACCGGCGGACGCCGCTCCTCGAGGATCGTCCGTGCCACCTCGCGGTCATCGAAGTGCGTGCGGATCGTGCCGCCCGCGCCGTCGGGCAGGATCTGCTCGGTCTCGTGCCCCTTGCCCGCGATCACGATCACGTCACCGGGCAGCGCACTCTCGATCGCCAGCCGGATCGCCCGCTGCCGGTCGATCTGCACGCTGACCTTGTCCTTCAACTCCGCCGTGATGCCCGAGAGAATCTCGTCCACGATGTCGCCCGGCTTCTCCGTCCGAGGGTTGTCGTTCGTGATCACCACGAAGTCCGCGTGCGTCGCGGCGACGAGCCCCATCCGGGGCCGCTTGGTGCGGTCCCGCTCCCCGCCGCAGCCGAACACCACCCACAGCCGCCCGCCCGGCGTATTCGCCGTGGGCGCGCCCGCCGTGTCGTGCACCCGACCGGACGCGTGCCGCCGGCTCTCCATGACCGAGCCCACCGAGGCCAGCACGTTCTTGAGCGAGTCGTCGCTGTGCGCGTAGTCCACGAACACCGAGACCTTGTCGCCCGGCTCGCTCACCCGCTCCAGACGCCCCGGCGGCGCCGTGACTCGTGGCAGCCCGCGCGTCAGCTCCGCCTCGCTCATCCCCACAGCGTGGCACACCGCGGCGGCTTGGAGCACGTTCATCGCGTTGTACCGCCCGATCAGCGGCACGCTCGCCTGCACCGTGCCCCACGGGCCGGTCAGCTTGAGCAGCATGCCATGGATCGACTCCTCCAGGATGTGGGCCGTGCAGTCCCCCACCACCGGCATCGAGCCCACGCCCACGCCGCACCGCAGAACCGGGCCCTTGAAGTCCCGCACCATCCGCTGCGACCAGCCGTCGTGCGCGTTGACGATCGCCACGCCGCCGGGGGCGAGCAGCTCGAACAGCCGCGCCTTGGCCGCGGCGTACTCGTCCATGGTCTTGTGGTAGTCAAGGTGATCGCCGGTCAGGTTGGTGAACACCGCCGCCGCGAAGGGCAGCGCCTCCGCCCGCTTCTGGTCCAGCGCATGGCTGGAGACCTCCAGCGTGGCCGCGCGACAGCCGCCCTCCACCATGATCCCCAGCGTGCGGCTGATCTCGATCGCCGGCGGCGTCGTCATGCTCGCCGACGCGACCTCCGCCCCGTCATCCACCAGCACCGTCCCGATGAGCCCGCAGCGCGTGCCGGCCGCGTTCAGCAGCTGCCACACCAGGTACGTCGTCGTCGTCTTGCCGTTGGTCCCGGTCACGCCGATGAGCTTGAGCTTTCCCGCCGGCTGCCCGTAGAACCGCTCGGCCAGCTGTCCCGAGACCCTCAGCACATCGGCCGCGTGGACAACCGGCGCCGCGAACCCCCGCGGCAGCCGCAGCTCCGCATCATCGGTCAGCACCGCGACCGCGCCCGACCTCAGCGCCGACTCCACGTAGAGCTTGCCGTCGGCCTTGTTCCCGCCGCGGGCGATGAACATCGAGCCGGGCACCACCGTGCGGCTGTCCTCGGTGAGGTCGCACACCCGCACGCCCGCGGCCTTGCCCGCGACCACGCGCACATCCAGCCCGGAGATCAACTCCTCCAGCATCATCCTTGGCCGATCCTCCCTGATCCGTCCCAACAGATCGGCACAAGCGTACCCCGAGAATCAAACTGCACAAACCCAGCGGAGAACCCGGGTGGTCCCCGCATCGTGCGGTCCGCTCAGGGCAGGATCAGCATCGCGTCGCCGTAGCTGAAGAAGCGGTACCGCTCGCGGATGGCCGTGGCGTAGACCTCTTTCACGTGCGCCAGCCCGCCGGTGGCGTCAAAGAGCGAGCCGACCATCGCCAGCAGCGTGGACTGCGGCAGGTGGAAGTTGGTCAGCATGCCGTCCACCCACTGCCAGCGGTAGCCCGGCGTGATGAAGATGCGGGTGTCCAGCGACTCGGGCAGGGGCTGGCCCGCTACCGCGAGGTTGCCGTAGGTCTCGATCACCCGCGCGGCCGTGGTGCCCACCGCGAACACCCGGCCGCTCCCGGCGCGGGTCTTCTGGATCGCGTCCGTGGTGCCCACCGGCATCGCGCAGTGCTCGGCGTGGATCGGGTGCTGCTCGACGAACTCAGTCTCGACGGGCTTGAAGGTGCCGGTGCCCACGTGCAGCGTCACCTCGGCGCGCTCAACACCTTGCTGTTCAAGCTGATGCAGCAGCTCGGGGGTCAGGTGCAGGCCTGCGGTCGGCGCCGCGACCGAGCCGCTCCCGCCGTGGCTCGCGGCCTCGCGCTCGGCGAAGGTCGTCTGGTACCGCTCCCGGTCGAAGGCGTCGGGGACGTCCACGCCCCGTGCTTTCCGCGCGGCCAGGATGTAGGGGGGAAGCGGGGTCATGCCTACGCGCATCAGCACGGCTTGGTCAGATTCGTCGGGAGTTGGGCCGTGGAGCGCGGCGATCCAGGCGCCGGGCTCGTCGGTTGAGCGGTCGAGCAGCTCGAGTTCGGCGTTCTCCCCCAGCAGCACCCGCACGCCCGCGCGCAGGTGGCCGCCCTTGATGAGCACCTGCCAGCGGCGGCTTTCGGCGGTGCCGGGTGACTGCGCCGGGCCGAGGTACAGGCCGGGCAGCTTGCCGCCCGTGCCCACGCGCCGTCCCACGAACCGCGCCGGCAGGACGCGGGTGTTGTTGACGACCATCAGGTCCGACCGGCGCAGGTACCGCGGCAGGTCGCGGACGGTGCGGTGCTCGAGCAGGGTCGCATCCGAACGGCTGACCACGAGGAGCCGGGCCGCGTCGCGCGGCTCGGCGGGGGTGGTCGCGATCAGCTCAGGCGGGAGCGCGAAGTCGAGTTCGGAGGTGCGGAGCACGGTGGTTCCCAACGCCCGGACAGGGCGGAGCGGCGTGCCTGGAGGCCCTCGTGGATTGCGTCGCGAGTCCGACGCAACCGCCAACCCGGGACTTCGGCCAGAGCGCCTCAGTCCCGGCGTCGTTCAGGTCAGCGGCCGTAACGGCGGACCACGCCCTTCACGATGCCCTGAACCTGGCAGAACTTGACCCGGATCGGATCAAACTGCGGGTTGGCGGGTTGGAGGCGGATGTGGTCGTCCTCCTTGAAGAAGGTCTTGAGGGTGGTCGACCCGTCGGGCAGCAGGGCGACCACCTTGTCGCCGTTGGTGGCCACCTGCGTGCGCTCAATCAGGACGAAGTCGCCGTCGAGGATCCCCTCGTCGCGCATCGAGTCGCCCTCGACCTTCAGGGCGAAGGTGGAGTTGCCGGCACTGCGGGCGGGCGGGCAGAGCACCTCGGCCAGATCGATCTCGTCCTCGTTGGCGACGCGCTCGATGGGGTTGCCGGCCGCGATCTTGCCCACGAGGGGGAAGCGGAGGGGGCGGGCCTCGTCGGGGACGGCGATGCCGTCAGCAATCGACAAAGAGCGAGCCTTGTTCGGCTCCCGCACCAGCGCCTGCTTCTTGATGAGCGCCTCGACGTGCTCGAAGACGGTCACCTTGCTGACCCCGATCTCGTCCGCGAGCTCTTGCATGGTTGGCGAGTACCCCTTGCGGACGCGCCAGTCGCGGATCAGCTGAAGGATGCGGAGCTGCTTCGGTGTCAGGTTCATGGGATGAGTCCCTTTCGTTCTGCGACATCCCTGTCGCCGGGGCGGCCGGATCAAGACCCGATCCGGGGTGCTTAGTTCCCGCGAGCGCGGGTCGATTCCAAGGGGTGCGACGCTGGCGTGCCACGATGGCCGAGGCCAGGGCCGATCGCTGCGCGCCCAGGCGGCAGCACATGGCCGCGAGCAGGCCGACGTCCTGGGCCAGACGCTCAGCCTGCGTCGGCGCCGTTCGCGCCGACGCATGCTCGGCGATCGAACAGGCGTCGAGAGGCTCGGCGGCCCGAAGGCCCGCCTGCCTGATCAGCTTGGAGGGGCGGTCCGCGGCGGATGCGAACTCCTTCACGAAGTCGCCGCCGGGTCCGAGTCGAAGGATGGCCGAGAGGGTGGTCATGGTCTTCCCCAGTGAAACTGAGGCCGCACTCAGGTCGACGCCGCGATCCGCGGGACGACCTCACTCCACTTCTATCGTGCCTCCGGCAACGACCCGATCAGATTTCTGATCGGTTTGTTAGGGCAACAGTAGCATATCAGAGCCCGCACTGCAAGGGCAATGTTGGGATTCTTGCTGGAGACCCCAACGGTTCCCACAAAGCCCGTAGGAGCAGCTAACTCCGTCGGTTCCCGGGACTTAGCGGGCCCTCCGCAGGCGACCGCCGGAGCGGGTGATCCTTTTTTGCACCTCCAGCATCGTGACCTCGGTCCGCAGGCGAGCGGGCTCGAGGCCAGTCGCTTCGCAGAGCTCCTCCACCGTTCTGGGCTCCTCGAGAGCGCCCAGGATCACGCGGTGCAGCTCGGGCAGCGGTGAAGGCGCGGGCTTTGTCTCGGGCTCGCTCACCGCTCCACCGCTCGCTCCGCTGAACAGGTCCGTGTCAGCGCCATTCATGGGCGTGAAGCGCGCCGCGTGCGTGCCCGCGTGCAGGTGACGCGCCTGCGACTCCAGCGCGTGGATCACATCGCCCGGGTCCGTCACCAGGTGTGCGCCGCCCATCTTGATCAGCTCCAGCGTGCCGCGGCTGGACTGAGAGTCCACGCGTCCGGGGAGGGCCATCACCTCGCGCCCGTGCTCCTCGGCCGCAACGCGCGCGGTGATCAGCGCCCCCGACTTCAGCCCCGCCTCGATCACCAGAATGCCAAGGCTCAGGCCCGAGATAATGCGGTTGCGCGCGGGGAAGTTCTCCGCCTGCGGTGCAGCGTTCAGCGGCAACTCCGAGATCACCGCCCCACTGCCCGCGATCTGCTCGAAGAGCTTGTCGTTCTCGGGCGGGTAGACGTGCGCGAGCCCGCACCCAAGCACGGCGATGGTGCGCCCGCCGTGCTGGAGGGCGCCGCGGTGGGCGCTGGTGTCGATCCCGCGGGCGCCGCCGGAGATGATGGTCAGCCCCGCGCGGGCGAGCACGCCGGCGAAGCGGTTGCTCTGCTCCAGGCCGTAGGCCGAGCAGTCACGCGAGCCGACGATGCCGACGCTGAACTGGTCGGGGCCGCCCGCCAGCAGCGTGCCCTTCACATAGAGGATCGGCGGCGCGTCGAGGATCTCTGCCAGCAGCGGCGGGTAGCCCGGCGAGCCGATGGCGAGCAGGTGCACGCCCAGCTTTTCCGCGAGCTTGAGCTCGGCCTCGGCGAGCGCGGGCGTGTCGCGGAAGCCGGAGGTCATCTTCGCCGCGGTGCCGGGGCCGATGCCCTTGACGGTTTCCAGCGTGGAGGGCTGCGCCCGCAGCACCTCCTGCGGCTCGCCGAAGCGCTTGAGCAGGCGGCTGATGAGCACGGGGCCAAGGCCCGGCGTCAGGTTGAGTCGCAACAGATCGAAGGTGCGCTGGTCCACGGGACCATCGTACAGAACCCTGCCGGGGTTTTCGCGGCCAAAGACCGGTCACTGCGTTCCGGGCTCGTCCGCCACGGGCAAGGAGCCTGCAACGACTCAACGCCGCTTCAGCACACCCTCGGTCTTGGTCGCGAGCACGTACGGCGCGGACGAGTCCTTCTTCCCCGGCGCCAGCACGCGGGCGTAGACGCGCACGGGCGTCTGCGTCGGCACCGTTGTCGCAACCCGTTGCTCCACAATCACCTGCGGGTAGACGAAGCTGGGGTCGGGCCGGCGGAGCGTGAGGTACACGCCCTGGTGGCGGTGCTGCTCGGCCACGCGGTCGAGCGTCGCCACCCACCCGGGCGTGGGGGCTTGGATCACCACCATGTGCTCGCTGCCGGAGGTGTCGATGGCCAGCGGCGGCCCGAGGTAGGGTTCGGACGTCGTCTCCGGTAACGCGGGACGGCCCGTACAGCCGATCTGAGCAAGGAGGACTGTGGTCAGTGCCGCGGTGGCGATCATCGTGCCGGCGCTCAGGACAGTCAACGAACGACGCATGCGGCTTCCCCTTGTGGGCTGGTGGCCCGGGGAGCATAGTGTGAAACCACGGGACGAGCGATGTTGAACCCCCGAACCCTGTTGCAGATGCGCCGCCTCGCGCCCGCCCTGCTCCTGCTGAGCGCCGGCGCGCTCTCCGGCTGCGAGACCGTCAGCGGCGTGGCCAAGGACCTGACGCCCCGAGAGGAGCCCGTCGCGCCGGTAGCGCCCATCAGCTACCCGCAGGAGCCCGACCTCCGCGTCCGCATCGCCAAGGGGGCGACGAAGAAGACCATCTCGGGCCCGGCGCGCCTGGTTGCGCGCCAGGCGAGCACGACGGGCAAGAGCGTGCTGCTCAAGACACCCCTCACCGTGACCAACACCGGCGCGGGCGTGCAGATCGTCGATGGCAACGGCGGCAAGCACACCTGGCCCCACGGCTCGGATGTTGAGATCGTCGCCAGCGAAGGCGACCCGCTCGCGCCTGTCGCCGGAGCTCAGCCGATCAAGGTCGATACCGCGAAGGTGCCGGGGTTCATCACCATCAAGGGCCTGTGGAACGACACGTCCACGCACTTCGACGTCGTCGCGACCATGCCGATCGAGGCGTACCTGCCCGGCGTGGTGACGCACGAACTGCTGCCCAAGTGGCCGCGTCAGACCAACGAGGCGCAGGCGGTGGCGTCGCGGACGTACGCCCTGCACGAGCGGACCCGCGCCCGGGCGGAGAACCGGCCGGTGGACGTGGAGATCACCACTGTCGACCAGGTGTACGGCGCGTTCGCGACGCCGGTGGCGACCGAGGCCGTGCGTGCTACCCGCGGAATGATCCTGGTGGGCGATGGCAAGCTGCTGCGGGCCTACTTCAGCAGCCAGTGCGGCGGGCGGCCCGCCTCCGCCGCCGATGTATGGCCGGACTATCCGTTCAACAAGGCCCGCGCCCTGCAAGGCCAGCCGCGCCAGGCGTACTGCCAGAAGGCGCCGCTGTACCGTTGGGAGGTCACGCGCAAGGACGAGGATGTGAACCGCCGCCTGCGGGCGTGGGGGCGCGCGACGAAGCACGATGTGGAGAACATCGCCCGCCTCCGCAGCATCGAGGTCCAGGACCGCAACGACGCGGACCGCCCCAACCGCTACAAGCTGACCGACGACAAGGGCAACACCTACGTCCTCAAGGCCGAGGAGCTGCGCATGGGGCTCAACCACACGGTGAGCGGCCTGCCGCCCATCACGCGCGAGAACCGCATCCACAGCGGCGACCTCGAGGCTGAGGTTTGGGCCAACCAGGTCCGCTTCACCGGTCGGGGCTGGGGGCACGGCGTTGGCATGTGCCAGTGGTGCGCCAAGGGCATGGCCGACCAGGGCATGGACTGGAGCTCGATGGTGCGGGCGTTCTACCCGGGCGTTGAGGTTGTGAAGGCGTACTGAGGCACGCTCGCTCGAGACATCAGCCGATCATCACTGTCGGCACGCCGGGGCCGGTGATGACGCCGCCGTGGGCGGTCTGGTCACCGACGCGGGCGGCGGGCATGCCGCCGAACATCACGGTCGTGGAGCCCGCGGCGATGGTGTCGGGCGGGCCGACGCACGTGCACATGCCTGTTGCAACCGCCGCGGGTCGTCCGCTGATCATCACCGTCGGGCAGCCCGGCGGCAGGATTGGCCCGCCCACGTGCGGGATGGGCGGCAGACCGGGGGTCTGCATGGGGCAGGTGTGCATGTCACCGACGACGGCGGCGGGGGGCATGACGTGGACTCCTGTCAGGCGGGTGCCGATCGGCTCCGCAGCCAGAGCGCGGCCGCGAGCATGATAAGGGAGACGAGCGCGAGCAGCACGCCGATGCCGACCTTGGCACGCGTGGGGAGCATGGCGGCGGACCAGAGCACGGCGTCCGCGGGGTTGGACGGGCGGTAGTGGACGTCAACGGTGCTTCCGGGCTGGTACTTGGCCAGGGTGTCCTCCGCCTGCGCGCGAGAGGGGAAGATGGCGCGGCTGAGGCTCCAGATGCGGTTGCCGGTGTACTCGGTCCCGCTCACGGTGTAGCGGTACTCCAGGATCACCTCGTACTCGGTGACCATCGTCGGCCCGATCTCATTGGAGCGCTTCGGGCGGCTGACCTCTTTGATCTCCGAGGTGACGACCGTGCCCTTGACGGTGGCCCAGTTGCCGGTGCCGATGAACGACCAGTAGGCGAACCACGCCAGCATCAGGACGCCCGCGAAGGCGGAAGCGAGGATGAGCCAGTTCGCCGGGTTCACGCGCTTCACCGGACCAGCTTCCAGACGCCCTTGATCTTGGCCGCGTAAATGGGGAACTCGATGACATTCTCCGCCGCGTCCTCGAGGATGACCGGGTTGCGGCCCTCGGGGTGCTTCAGGATCGCGATACGCCCGCCGGCGGCGAGGTCGGAAGTGACGCCGTCGTGCAGCGCGAGGACTTTGAGACCTGGCCGGGTGAAGAGCCACTCGAACTGCTTCACGGCCGCGGTGCGGACGCGCTGGAAGTCCTTGTACTCCGCCCGCGCCATGTCCTCCCACTTGTAGAGCTGGAGGTCGATCATGCGCGTCACGTCGCGGGCCTTGCAGGCGTCAACGAGGTTCTGCGCAAGTGCGCGGATGGCCTGGCGGTCGGCGTCGGTGAGCTCCTTCACCACCTCGGCCTCGGACCAGAGCGTGGTGGGCAGCGGAACCTTCAGCAGGAACGGCAGGCGGATGGTGGACGGGTAGAACTCGGGCCCGATCTTCAGCGGCCACGTCGCGTGCGCGAGCGTCGCGGCGGGCGTGGGCACGTCCTGCGCCGCGTCGTGCAGGTACACATGGGCGTCGGCCTCGGCCTTCCCGGGCACAAAGTCCTTGGTACGGGGCCACCGGAGGAACACTGAGAGAACGTTCTCGCCGGGCATCAGCCACAGGTTGAGCGGCTGGTCGGTGACGACGCCTTCGGCCGCGGAGTCGCTGACCAGGGGGACGTCGTTGATCGACGTGACGGTAGCGGCTTCCTTGCTCCGGACAGTGAGGAAGTACAACGGTTCCATGCAGCCTCCTTACTTGTCGTCGCCGGGGAGCAGCTTGGTCTTCTGGCCCTGGTAGAGCTCGACGTCTTCCCACGGTGTCCACTTCTTCAGCTCGCGTTCCTTGCTGAAGATGTAGAAGGCCTTGAGCTCGACCTTGACGCTGACGGTGAGCGGTTTGAGCGTCACCTTGGGCGTGACGTAGACGCCCGAGCGTTCGATCTCGCCCTTCGCCTCGGCCTCGATGGTGGTCTCGCCGGCAGCGGTCAGGGCAGCCGAGGCCACGTAGTCGGAGCCGATGCGGGCGGTGATCTTGGCGTAGAACTTGCCCGTGCCGCTGAGGGTGAGCTCGCCGACCAGCCGCTCGTGCCCGTCGGCGTAGAAGCGGGCGCGGGGGCCGCCCTTGAGCGCGGCCTTGGCCTCGGCCCCGATCGCGAGGATGATGTCGGCCAGGTGCTCGGCCGCGAGGTCCGCGACGGGCGGGGGCACGCCGAACCCGTTGAGGATCAGTGTGCCGATGCTGAGCTTGAGCTCGATGCCGACGCCGATGATCGGGTCGAGACCGGCGGTGACGGCGATCTCAAAGAACGCCTGCCAGTCGGAGTCTTCCTTCCAGCCCCAGCTCGCGGAGAGGGAGCCGGTGGGCGGCGTGACCTTGGGCTCGAGCTTCACCGGCCCGAGCTTCATGATCGAAGCGCCCCACTCCTTCCAGCCCTTGTTGACGGCCTCGGCCCACTTCTTGAAGAACTCCGCTTCGAGGGTGAGCGAGACCTGCTGGCTGGGGTAGCTCTCGACGGTGGTCACGTGCGCGAGCTCATCGCAGCCGCGCCCGTGGATGTAGTAGGTCTTGGGCCTGGGGTTGATCGGGAAGTAGTCGTCGTTCTCCGGGGGCTTGAACTCGAGGTCCTGCGTGCCACCGGTCTGCCAGGCCGATTCGGGCGGCGAGCCGTCGTAGGCGCGCAGGGCGATCTGCTTGCGCTTCGCGGCCGCTTCGTCGACGACCGTGACGGTGCCCTTGCCGGTGTCGGTGCCCTCGGTCTTGCGCTCGAGGATCACCTTGATGCCGCCGAACTCCTTGGTGATCTTGGAGCTCACCGTGGCTTCGGCGACGACCTGGAGCACGCCGCTGGGGCCGGGCTTGCGCTTGTGGCCGCACTGCACGTCGAGGCACTTGATGCCGCAAGGCTTGTCGCTGGTGGGCGGCGGCGGCTGCGCGGGGACGGGCGGCGGCGGCTCGTCGCGCCGGGGCGGTGGCGGGGGCGGCAGGAACGGTGGCGCGTGCTGGGTCCCGGGCGTGCGCTTGGTGCGGGTGCGGGGCGCAACCCTGCCGCCGCCTTTCCCACCGGCGCGGTCGTTCACTGCGGAACTGGCCTCAAGCGGCTCTTCGATTTCGGCGGCTTCGAACGCGGCCGCGCCCTCGGCGGCGTTGGCCGCGGAGGCGGACTGGGCGGTCTGCCCGGCGGCGCCCATGTTGATCTTGACCATCGTGCCCTGGATGGCGACGCCGGAAGGATCGAGCACGATGGCGTTGCCGCCGCACTTGAGGGAGACGCCCATGCTCCCCTCGATGTTGACGTTCATCCCGCCCTTGATGTTGACGGTCTGAGCGCCCTCGATGTTGACGGTGCCGCCCTTGGCGTCGAGCGTGCTGTCGCCCGCCATCTTGAGGGCGGAGGTCTTGACGTCGATCGACTGCGTGCCCTCGATCTTGGTGGCGGAACCCTTGAGGTCGAGCGAGTCGGTGCCGGAGACCTTGGTCGCGGCCGACTTGAGGTCCATCTTCTCGCTGGTCTCGATCAGGATGTCCCTGGAGTTGATCGAGATCTTCTCGGCGACGGTGCGGGTGTGGTTCTTCTGGTAGTCCTCGACCACATCCTCCACCACCGTGACGTTCACCGTTTTCTCGATCTTCTCGTAGCGGCCTTCTTTGATGAGCGTGTTGGTGTCGAACTGCACGAAGGTGTTGAGGTTGCCGCTGCGGTTGCCGTCCTTCTCGGCGCCGACGCGGATCTCGCGGTTGCCGAAGGTGGTCTCGGCGGTGTTGTTGCGCACGCGGATGTCGAGGTTCTTCTGCGCGTGGATGAAGATCTGCTCGGAGTCCTTCTTGTCCTCGAAGCGCAGCTCGTTGAAGCCCTCGCCGCCGGTGCTGGAGTTGGTCTTGATCGTGCTCTTGGTCTTGTCCGCCGGCAGGGCGTAGGGCGGCATGTTGGTGCCGTTGTAGACGCGCCCGGTGATGATGGGCCGGTCGGGGTCGCCGTCGAGGAACTCGACGATGACCTCCTGGTCCTTGCGGGGGATGAACATCGCCCCCCAGTTCTTGCCCGCCCACAGCTGCGCCACGCGGATCCAGCAGGACGACGTGTCGTTGAGTGGGCTGTAGCGGTCCCAGTGGAAGTGGACCTTCACGCGCCCGAACTTGTCCACCAGGATCTCCTCGGTATCGGAGGAGGTGGTGACGATCGCGGTCTGGGGGCCGGTGATGAGCGGCTTGGGCGTCACGCGCCGCGGGCGGATCTGCGTGGTGGACTTGACGCACGTGAAGCGGTTCTTGAACAGCATCTGGTTGCTGTTGCCGCGTCCGAAGGAGTCCTCGGTCGCCTCGCAGGTCATCGAGGTGATCACGTACTCGCCGTCGTGGTCGGTGCGGGGGGCGCCGATGAGCTTGAACTTGCAACCGACGGTGAGGCCCCGGGCGTCGCCGCGGGCGCGGGCGACGGAGTGGTGCATCATCAGCTCTTCGATGCGCGTCGCGGCCAGGGTGTCGCCCGCGTCCTTCTCCTCGTAGCCGCCGGGGAAGTCAAACAGCGGGTTGTCGGCGAGGGCGTGCTCGCCCTTGAGGATCTTGGTCCCCTTGAGGTCCTTGGCGGGCACCTTGAAGTCAAAGTCCAGCAGCTCCATCTCGCCGGGCATGAGCCGCGTCTCGAGCAGCCACTCGGTGACGCCCTGCGACTCCATGCTCGAGCCGTCGTGGTAGGGCACCTTCTCGTAGCCCTCGACGACGACGTGCTTGGAGGGCGAGTCGGCCAGCACCAGCTTGTGCTTGCCGTTCTCGTGCTTGAAGTAGTAGTAGATGTCCTCGTGCTCGAGCAGGCGGGACACGAAGTTGAACGAAGTCTCACGGTACTGGACGGTGTACTCGCGCTTGGGGTACGTCGCGGTGAGGTTCATCTCCACCAGCTCACTGCACCCGAAGTCGGCGAAGACCTCCTTCACGATCTCCGGGACGGTCTTGTCCTGGTAGATGCAGCAGTCGCTGGAGCGGGTCAGCAGCCACAGCCAGGGGACGACGGTGGCCGAGTAGGTGTGGGCCGAGTCGGTCCCCTCGTCCCCGCCCTGCACGAAGCGCGACACGTAGCCGTTGATGTACCGCGTCTTGCCGTTGCCCTGCTCAAGCCGGATCGTCACGTTCTCGCCGACGATCTTGTTGTAGTCGATCTCGGTGTCCTCGCTGTAGAGCGTCAGCTCACAGCAGAAGGGCCGGCTGATTTCCTCCGTGAGCCTGAAGCTCTGGAGGATCAGCTTGTCCTCCCCCAGCGCACTGGGGACTCCGATGGCGAGCTTGCGTGCGGCCTGCGTCCACGTGGGCATACGACCCTCTCCTACCGGGCCTTGCGGGGCGCCCGAACACTCA
Organism: Phycisphaerales bacterium; assembly: GCA_035627955.1. Classification (NCBI taxonomy): domain Bacteria; kingdom Pseudomonadati; phylum Planctomycetota; class Phycisphaerae; order Phycisphaerales; species Phycisphaerales bacterium. Next base: position 251,367 of record DASPKU010000019.1, on the reverse strand, counting down.
CTGCCTTACCGAGCCGGTCCGCGAGCTCGTCCTTGCCCTGCGCCCGCATGTACGGGCACACGCTCGCGGCGATCTCCGCCTGCATCGCCGGGTGACGCGCACTCACCATCGCGAAGAACGCCTCGATCGCGTCCTCCGAGGGCTCGGGCGCATCCGCCAGCGCCCGGGCCTGCTCGGTCCAGCCCGGGTTGCAGATCACTTTGATCTTCGTTCCCATGAACTCCATGATGCGGTGGCGGTCGGGGAGCTCGGCGTGCTCGGGCTCCTCTTCCGCCATGGGTTCCTGCGGCGCCATGCCTGTGGGCAGGCCCGCGGAGATGCCCGCTCCTAGCCTCGAACCGAGCCCCGTCGCGAGGCTCAGCAGCTCCGCGGCGAAGCCGTTGGCCACGTCCAGCGGATCGGGCGGGGCCACGCCCGCCACCGCGACCTGGGCGCGGGTGAAGGCGTCGGGCCCGGCGACCCCAGGGTCGATCGCGCCGCCCCCGGGCAATGGGTCACCGCTGGAGAAGGGCTCTTCCCACAGGCCGATGATGCCGGGCTGACGCTGCATGGACATGGGCTATCGGGGCCGCGTCCTTACGGGCGCGGTTCCTATGGGTGCTTACTCGAAGCTGTACACGAACTCGCTCTTGTCAACGCCGATGTGCACGCGGTTGACGGGCTTCTCGGCCATCAGCCGCTCCAGCAGCTCCTTGCCCACGGCGGGCAGCATCTGGCGGGTGATGATCGCGTCGATGGCGCGGGCGCCGCTGTCGAGCTCGGTCACGCGGCTGACAATCGTGTCCTCCACCTTGGGGTCGTAGCTGAAGGGCACCTTGTGGCCCTCGAGCACGCGGTCGCCCACGCGCTTGAGCTGCAGCTTGATGATGCTCCGCATCATCTCGTCGCTGATGGGGTAGTAAGGCACGATGTTGAGCCGCCCCAGCAGCGCGGGCGGGAACACCTTCAGAAGCGGCTCGCGGATGGCCTTGACCAGCCCATCGGGCTCGGGCCGCAGCGCCGGGTCCTTGCACATGTTCATCACCAGATCAGTGCCGACGTTGCTGGTCAGCAGGATGATGGTGTCCTTGAAGTTGATGTCGACACCCTCACTGTCCTTCATCATGCCCTTGTCGAACACCTGGAAGAAGATCTCGTGCACGTCGGCGTGCGCCTTCTCCACTTCGTCCAGGAGCAGCACGCTGTAGGGCCGGCGACGCACGGCCTCGGTCATTACGCCGCCCTTGCCGAACCCGACGTACCCGGGGGGCGAGCCCATCAGCAGGCTCACCTTGTGCGCCTCCTGGTACTCGCTCATGTTGATCGTGATCAGCCCCTGCGGGCCGCCGTAGAGGGCCTCGGCCAGCGCCACCGCCGTCTCGGTCTTGCCCACGCCCGAGGGGCCGACGAGCATGAACACGCCGACGGGGCGGCCGGGGTTGTCGAGCTTGGCGCGGCTGAGCTGGATGCGCTGGGCGATCGCTTCGAGCGCGTGCCGCTGGCCGATCACCCGCCTCTCGAGTGTGTCGGCGAGCTTGAGCACGCCCTCGATCTCGTTCTTGACCATGCGGCCCAGCGGGATGCCGGTCCAGTCCGATACCACGGCACTCACGGCCTGGGCATCGACGCTCGGCAGGATCAGCGGGTTCTCGCCCTGCATCTCCGCGAGCTGGCCCTGGAGCTTCTTGAGCTCCTCCATGCACTTGAGCCGCTCATCCTCGCTGAGCTTGGGCTCCATCTGGGCCGCGGGCTTGTCGCCGGCCGCCGCGGGCGCGGGCGTGGCGGCCCCGGCCTTCTTGCCGTCATCGATGGGCTGGTCGGTGCCGCGCCGGAGCTTGCCGCGGAGGTCGAGGATCTTCTCGACCACCGCCTTTTCCTTGTTGTAGTGGCCTTCCAGCTCCTTGAGTCGATCATCCGCGGCCTTGAGGTCGGCCACGATGTCGCCGCGGCGGCGGGTGTGGTCGCTGCCGGTGGTGATCTCGCGGTCGATGATCGCCAGCTCGGTGTTCAGGCCATCGATCCGCTTGCGGGTGTCGTCGATAGCGGCGGGCACGGCGTGCAGGCTGACCGCCACGCGGGCGCACGCGGTGTCGATCAGGCTCACGGCCTTGTCGGGCAGCTGGCGGCCCTGGATGTAGCGCTTGCTGAGCTTGACGGCGGATTCGAGGGCCTCGTCCAGCACCTGCACCTTGAAGTGCTTCTCCATGACGCTGGCGAGGCCGCGGATCATGAGCAGGCACTTCTTCTCGTCGGGCTCATCGACCTTGACGACCTGGAAGCGGCGGGTCATCGCCGGGTCCTTCTCGAAGTGCTGCTTGTACTCGCTCTGGGTGGTGGCGGCGATGGTGCGGAGGGTGCCGCGGGCGAGGGCGGGCTTGAGCAGCTGGGCCGCGTCGCCGGTGCCGGCGGCGCCGCCGGCGCCCATGAGGGTGTGGGCCTCGTCGATGAACAAGATGATGGGGCGGGGCGAGGCCTGCACCTCGTCGATGACCTGCCGAAGGCGGTTCTCGAACTCGCCCTTCATGCTGGCGCCCGCCTGAAGCAGGCCCATATCGAGCTCCAGCACCCGCACGTCCTTGAGCTGCGGGGGCACGTCGCCCTTCACGATGCGCTGGGCGAAGCCCTCGACCACCGCGGTCTTGCCCACGCCCGCCTCACCGGTGAGGATGGGGTTGTTCTGGCGGCGGCGCATCAGGATGTCAATGCACTGGCGGATCTCCTCGTCGCGCCCGACGATCGGGTCCATCTTGCCGCCCTTGGCGTTCTCGGTCAAGTCATTGCAGTACTTGGTGATCGCCTCCTGCTTGCCGAGCTGCGCGGGGGCCATGGCGCCGCTGGCCTCGCCGGGGGCGCCGCTGATGCCGCGCTGATCCGCGGCCGCGAGCACGGCCTCGGGGCTGCCGTCGGTGATCTTGAGGAACTGGCTGCCCAGCTGCTCGGGGGTGATCTTGGTGAACTGGTGGCTGATGCGCTGGAGGTGCGGCTTGAGGTTGGTCTCGTTGACCAGCGCGTAGATCACGTGCCCGCTGCGGATGCTGCTCTCGCCCCACTTGAGGCTCGAGTACACCCACGCCCGCTCCACCGCGTCGCTCAGCGACATGGAGATGTCGGAGATGGAGTTGGCGCCCTTGGGCAGCTTCTCCAGGGCGTTCTGCGTGTCGGCCACCAGCTGCGAGACATCGAGGCCGCACGCCTTGATGATGCGGTGCAGGTCGCTGTCCTGCGTCTGCATGATCTGGTGCAGCCAGTGCACCAGCTCGACGTACGGGTTGCCCCGCAGCTTGCAGAAGACCGTCGCGCCCTCCAGGGCCTTGTAGCCGATGCTGTTGAGCTTGCCGAACAGCGCCGAACGTGAAATCCCCTCGCCCATCTCTCAAACTCCTCCCGCTCGCGGCGGGTCAATGCACTTGCTCAAACCGATCTAGTTGCGGCTCCTGATCGTCAGGTCGCCGCGGTCTTCCTCGGCGCTGCCGCTGTACATCCACGTCGTCCAGCCCAGGGCCGCGCCCTTGCCCAGCTGCGTCTTCGGGACCTCGTCCTGGCGGAGGACGACCTCCGCCTCCCACGCGAACTCGTCGCCCACGAAGTTGCGGATCCACGCCTCAAGGCGGGACGCGGTGCGCGTGTGCGGCAGGAAGCGCTGGTAGTCGTCAAAGCCCATCGGCCCAAGGCGGATGCGGAACTTGCCCTGGCAGTCCCACACGCGCGAGCCCGCGACCGCCCCGCCCAGCGGCCCGCCGAGCGACGAGGGCGTGCGGTCCACGGGGTCGCCGCCCAGCCGGCAGTACTGGTTCTGCGGCAGCTCCAGCCACTGCCCCGCAAACTCGTCGATGAGCACGGGCACGCCGAAGAAGTCCTGCAGGATCGCCCGCAGGCCCTCGGGGCCGGGGGACGCCGCGCTCATGCGCCCCGCGAAGTGCAGCTTGGCGGTGTCGGGCACGATGTCCCGCAGCCGCAGCGAGTCCATGCCGATGCCCAGCAGCGAGCCGATGTACACCGAGTACGGGTCGTCATCCTCCAGCAGCGCCCTCTGGCGCTGCTCGGGCTTGAGGTTGCCCGGGTCCATGCCCGCCGCGGCGAACGAGCGGTCGTAGCTCGCGGGCATCTGATTGACCGACCACGCCCGGTAGAACAGGCTCACCAGCCGGTGGTTGAAGACGTCCAGGAACCGCGAGAACGTGCGGTCCTTGTGGTGGATCTCGCGCTCAAGGGCGTACTCGGCCAGGTGCAGCGGCAGCGGGCCGTGCGGTCCGAGCATGCCCATGAACGCCACGAACAGCCGCCCGGGCGCGGTGTTGGTGGGCGGGTCGTAGCGCGTCAGCGTGTTGGGCGGGAAGGCGAGCGTGGGCTGCTGGCAGAAGCGGATAGGGTCCTCATCGACCTTGTCGGACAGCCCCACGCCCTGCAGGTCGGGGAACATCGCGTCCAGCCGGCGGACCACCTGGTAGAAGTTGTAGTTCCAGGTCTCGTACGCGAGGTCGCTGAGGAAGTCCTCGCGCGTCTGCTTGTTGGCGACGCGGCTGGTGATCTTGCGCACCTTGGGCTCGCCGGCCTTCGCTTCCTTGGGGGCTTCCTTGTGGCCGTTGACGCCGTTGTGCCCATTCGGCGCGGCCGACATCATCGCCTCGAGCGGGTCGAGGTCGGCGATCGGCGTTGGCGCGATACTCGCGCCCGGGCCTACAGCACTGGGCCCTACAGCACTGGGCGTTGTCCGACCTTTGCCGTCCACCGCATGATCTCCCCTCGCTCCACCGAGCTGATGACAGTCTCGGTGAACGAGTTCATGGAAACGTACCTGGCGAAGAACTGCTCGAGCACCGCCCCCAGCACGAACACGCCCGTGCCCTCGAACAGCCCCTCCTCGAACGTGACGTTGACCTCCAGCCCCCGCGCGAAGCTGATCATCCCGGGGATGGGCACGCGTCGCGTGATGGGCGTGGTGTTGATGCTCTTGAGCCCCTCCACCTGCTTGCGCGTCGCGGCGTCGGCGGTGCTGCCGTACAGCCGCAGCAGGTCGCGCAGGGCCGCGGCCCCCTGCCGCTCCTCGGGCGTGATCGTGCCGTCGCCGTCCACATCCTCGTCGATGAGCGACAGGTAGTTGAGCTTGAGGTGGCTGATGAGCCGCCAGCTCGTCTCGCCCTCGGCGTGGCTTGGGCGGGGCGGGGTGGGCCCGGCGATCACCCGCACCGACTCCACCGGGGCGCCGATCTCCATCGTGAAGTCCGTGCGGCCCTTGCCCACCGGCATCTGCAGCGGCAGGTCGCGGTTGGTGCACAGCGTCTCGATCGAGAGCTGCTTGAGGTCGGTGGCGTAGGGCGCGTTGGCCGCGTCCACCAGGCCCAGGTACACCTCGCTGCCCGCGTAGCTGCTGCGCTGGCCGTTGCGGCGCTCGCGCTCCGACAGGGCCCGCGGCACGCGGTTGGTCGCGTAGTACGCGGGCGTGCTCATGTCGGCGTCGGTGGCCGAGTAGAAGGGCCGGAACGTCGTTTCGTCGTTGGTGCCCGCGCCGAAGCCCACGACCCGCGTGATCTTGTAGACCTCAAAGTCCAGCGGGCGCGTGCGGTCGGGGATCACCTGGAACTCGCTGGCGCGGTCGTTCACGAAGATGCGGTCGGCCCGCTTGGGGAACAGGTTCACCGCGGGCGTGCAGTGCAGCGCGAACGACGAGCCGTCCACCGCGCCCTCGAGTTCGGGGATCTCCTGCGTGAACGTGATGATCACGTCCAGGGCCATGCCGTCGCACCGGCGGAACGCGTCGCCCACGCCCTTGAGGTCCACGAACATGAACCGCTGCGGGAACGCGAAGTACTCGTGCAGCAGGCGGTAGCCCTGGAAGCCGCGGGCGTCGTAGGGCAGCAGCGCCTCGCTCGCGCCATACCCGGCGCGGTGGATGACACCGGGGGCGAAGGTCTCCTGCCACTCCCCCACCGCGTTGCCGGCCATCGCCGGGCGCACGATCACCGAGCGGGCGTGCGCGAAGAGCTGCTCGTAGAGCTTGCCGGGGGTCGCGTCGCCGCCGCGCAGGTACAGCCGCAGGTCATCAAGCCCGATCTTCTCAAAGGGCACGCCGCCGGTGGTCCGCAGGCGGATGCGCACCGCCGCCCGCAGCGGCCCGCGCCCGACACTCAGCTGGCCCACCGCGCCCGGGCCGCCCCAAGGGTGCGTCAGGTCGAGCACGCCCACGTTCCGCGTGTAGTACTGCGCATCCTCCACCTTCACCGCCCACAGGCGAGTGTCGTGGGCGGTGCGGAACTCGCACGAGCCCAGCTCGCGCGTCGAGGGGCTGCGGAGGATGGTGCCGCGGGGCACGAGGTACCCGTCGGCCAGGCTGGGCTCGGCGGGGTCCTGGTTGAACTGCACCACGCACATGCTGGGTGTGGGCGCCAGGTAGCTGGGGTAGACCGTCTCCAGCAGGTTCTGCGTGAAGCGGGGGAACTCGCTGTCGAGCTTCAGCTGCACGCGGGCGGTGAGGAAGGCGAAGCCCTCCAGCAGCCGCTCGACGTACGGGTCGACGCAGGGGAAGTCCTCGATCGCCAGGCGGCCGGCGATCTTGGGGAACTCGCGCGCGAACTCCCGCGCCCCTGATTGCAGGTGCCTCAGCTCGCGGTCGTAGTATCGGAGCAGTCGCCGGTCCATGGTCGTCCTGTATCAGTCTCTCATGCCTTCGTGCCCGTCTTGATCTCACACCGCCCGGTCTCCAGGTCCAGCGCCGTTCGCAGGTACAGGGGCTCGGGCATCGGCAGCGGACAGAGCTCGCCGCTGATCTCAAATCCCACCGTGTTCCCGGTCGAGTCGCCGCGCCGCCCCTCGATCGACACCGCCTTCACCGCCAGCGTCCGCCGCATGATGCGCGGCTCGAACGCGGCGACCGCCTCCAGCACCATCTGCTCGAGCTTGTCGGGGGTGACGTTGGAGGCCGTGCGGCCGGTGAGGTCGGGCATCCCGTAGTTCACCGTGCTCCGCGCCACCAGCGGGAACTCGTAGATCTCATCATCCAGCGGGTGGCACCCGGAGTTGAGCAGCCACGAGAGGTCGCGCAGCACCGCCTCGCGCAGCTGCCGCATCGACATCACGCGCCGGTCGCGGCTCTCCTGCCGCTCCTTGGGCGCGTCGTCCCGCAGGCGGTCGAGCAGGCTGGGCTGCAGCTTGTCGGCGGTCGTGAGCTCAGCCATGCCCCGCCCCCGGTTTCAGGCTGCTGTCCATCGCCAGCCCCGCGGTATTCGCCCCCGCCACCGCCGCCTCGGGGTTCAGCGGCGCATCGCCCACGCGCACCACCCGCACTTCCAGCAGCGAGTATTCGCCCGTGTCGGTTGCCAGCAGCCGCTGCCCCAGCGGCACCTGCACCCCGCCGCGCTCAACGAACTCGGTCTTGCGGGCCATTCGGATGAGCGGGTCGTTGGTCGGCTGCTCCGAGCCCGGGTAGCGCACCGGGATCAGCCCCACCGACGAGCCGCCCGCGCTCCAGATGAAGGTGGCCGGCAGCCACACCGTGTCCCGCAGGTCGGTCGGCTTGTCGATCTTCACCTGCGCGATCCGCTGCCAGGGAATCCAGTAGTACTTGCCGTCCACAATCGCCTCGAGCATCGGCCCCAGCCGCTCGTCGGCATCGGCGATCCACTCGAAGGGTGTGGGGGCCGCGTCGTCACCGATCGTGATCGCGCCCGCGACCGCCGGCGCCGCGTCGAACGCACGCCCGCGCAGCTCCGCGGCCGCGTCATGCTGCCCATTGGCCGACATCCCCGCGGCCTGGATCACCCAGCTCACCCACTCCTCGGGCTCGCCCAGCACCAGCGGCGTCCGCTTGCCCGACCACACCTCATTGCGCAGGTGCTCGCACAGGATCGCCTGCTTGCAGACTTGGGCCATCAGCATGTTGCCGGGGTTCATCTGCGCGCAGGTCTGCAGCTGCGTCTGCGCCCGGTCCCACTGGCCCATGACGCTCAGGACCTGGAAGAGCATGACCCGCAGCTTGGCTTCGGCGGGGTTGGCCCGCACCTGGGCCTCAACCGCCTTGAGGCACTCATCCAGCTTCCCTTGACGCAGCAGTTCTTCCGGTGTCATGCCTCTCCCCAATGAAACGGCACGACCGTGCCAGGGACCGCAGAATACAGGATTCAGACCTCTCCCGAAACTCGCCCGCGAGCGGCCGACGGGTTGTCAACGCCGTTGGCCGCCCACCCTTACGCCGGGCCCTACTGCCCGGCATCGATCGGACGCGGGCGGGCCTGGATGTCGATCTCCCCAAAAACGATCGCCACCGTCTCCGACACGCTCGCCCCCTCCGCCGTCACCTCGACCCCCGTGATCAGGCAGTTGCGGAAGGTGATCCGCAGCCGCTCGTAGGTCTCGCCCCGGGTGTCGGGCTGGAGCACCACGAACCGCACCTCGGGGATGTTCCGCCCCTGCAGACACGCCTGGAAAATGCCTGGGGAGGCCCGGTCGAGCTCGTGGGTGAACGAGAACGCGTCGACGTCGGCCGTCGGCAGGGTCTGCGAGCCCGTCGGGTTGACGGCCGCGTCCTGCCGCACGCCCCATGTCAGCCCGCGCACGCCCAGCCAGTCCGAGTAGAGGTAGTGCTTGGCCTCCCCCCGGATCCCCTGGGCCCCGCCCAGCCACAAGTAGCCGTCCAGCGACATGCGACGCCCCCGCTACTGATTGGCCGCGGCGTCGAAGGTGATGGTCACGTCGCCGCCCGTCCCCGTGCCGCGGTGGGTGTCCTGCTCGCGATACACGAGCTGCACCTTGCGGTACGCGATCGTGATGGTCTCGGTGGGCAGCGGCGTGCTGCCCGCGCCCACGGCCACGTCTGTGATCAGGCAGTCGGTCAGGATCGCCTTGAAGTAGATGAAGTTGTACGACCCCGAAGCCTTGCGGGCGTGGAACTCAACCGTGGGGATCTGCCGGCGCGTCACGCAGAACTGGAACAGCGTGGGCGAGCCCTTGTGCATGCCCTGCGTGAAGGTGAAGGCCCCGGCGCGGGCGTCGTCGGCGACCAGCTTGCCGTCCTGGCCGATGGTGTAGTCGCTGACCTTGGCCGAGTACGTGAACGCCTCGACGTCGATCCACCCCTCGTGCTTGGGGTCCTTGGACTCGCTGGAGACGTCGGTGATCTTGAGGAAGCCGTCGAAGTTGTCGGGCATTGGCGGCTCTCGGGTGCGTGGCCTTCAGAAAACGGCCGCAGGGGCGTGCCCGCCCCTGCGCCGTGATGGATCGATGCGAAGCCCAGAACAGGCGTCTGGATCAGCCGCGCTTGTTGGTCTTGCGGTTGTAGCTGGCGGTGACGACGCCGCCCTTCATGCCGCCGGTCTTCTCGTTCTGCTCCCAGTAGCTGAAGGCCACCTCGGTGTAGGCGATGGTGACGGTCTCGTCGGGGATCTCGTTGTCCGAGCCGCCGCTGGTGGAGACGCTGCTCACGATGCAGTCGGTGAAGAGGATCTTGAGGTACATGAACTGGTTGTCGCCGGCCGACTTGCGGGCGTTGAACTCGACCTTCTTGAGGTGCTCGCCCGAGGCGCACAGGCCCCACAGGGCGGGGGAGCCCTTGTGGTACTTCTGGGTGAAGGTGAAGTCGCCCAGCTGCGCCTTGCCGGCGCTGAGGCCGCCGCCGGTGTCAACGGAGTTGGACTGGTTCACGGAGTAGCTGAACGACATGATGTCGATCCACTCCGCGTGGTCCTTGTCCTTGCACTCGCCCTTGATGGCGCCCTTCTGCCCCTCTACGTAAAGGAATCCGTCGAATGCCATGCCTAGTCACTCCTGGTTTGCCGTTGTGGCGGCTGTGAGACGCGAGAGAATCAACCGCCGCTCTTGGCCGAGGGCAGCTTGGACACGAGACGCAGGGACACGGTGAGGCCTTCCAGCTGGTAGTGCGGGCGAAGGAAGAACTTGCTCGAGTAGTAGCCTGGGTTGCCGGGGATCTCCTCGACCACGACCTCCGCCGCAGCGAGCGGCAGGCGGGCCTTGGTTTCTTCCGAGGAGTTGGTGGGGTCGCCGTCGACGTACTGGAGGATCCAGTTGTTCAGCCACTTGGACATGGCGTCGCGCTCCTTGAAGGAGCCGATCTTGTCACGCACCATGCACTTGAGGAAGTGGGCGAAGCGGCACGTCGCGAACAGGTAGGGCAGGCGGGCGCCGAGGTTGGCGTTCGCCGTCGCGTCCGGGTCGCTGTACTCGGCCGGCTTGTGCAGGCTCTGGGCGCCGACGAACACCGAGTAGTCGGTGTTCTTCCAGTGGGAGAGCGGCATGAAGCCGTTCTTCGCCAGCTCGGCCTCGCGCCGGTCGGTGATCGCGATTTCGGTGGGGCACTTCATGTCCACGCCGCCGTCGTCGGTGGGGAAGGTGTGGACCGGCAGGCCCTCCACCATGCCGCCCGACTCAACGCCGCGGATGCGGCTGCACCAGCCGTAGAGCTTGAACGCGCGGGTGATGTTCGTGCCCATGGCGTAGGCGGCGTTCATCCAGGCGTACTTGCTGTGATCGGCCGCGCCCGTGTCCTCCTCGAAGGAGAACTCCTCCACGGGCGCGGTCTTGGCGCCGTAGGGGATGCGGGAGAGCACGCGGGGCATGGCCATGCCGATGTACCGCGAATCCTCGCTCTCGCGCAGGCTCCGCCAGGGGGCGTACTCGGCGGACTGGAAGATCTTGGTCAGGTCGCGGGGGTTGCTCAGCTCCTGCCAGCTCTCCATGTTGAACAGGCTGGGCTTGGGGCTGGTGATGAACGGCGCGTGCGCCGCGGCCGCGATCTGGGCCATGCCGCTGAGGATCTCGACGTCCGGCGGGGTGTGGTCGAAGTAGTAGTCGCCGATGAGGGCGCCGTAGGGCTGCCCGCCGGGCATGCCGAACTCTTCCTCGTACAGCTTCTTGAAGAGGGGGCTCTGGTCCCAGGCCGTGCCCTTGAACTTGGCGATGGTCTTGCCAAGCTCCTTCTTGGAGATGTTGAGCACGCGGATCTTCAGCGTCTCGTCGGTCTCGGTGTTGTTGACCAGGTGCGCCAGACCGCGCCAGGCGCCTTCCAGTGCCTGGAAGTCGGCGTGGTGCAGGATGTGGTTGATCTGCTCGGAGAGCTTCTGGTCGATGGCCGCGATGATGGCCTCGATGCTCTTGACCGCATCATCGCTGATGAGGCTGACGCCCTCCAGCGCCTGCGAGGCCAGCGTCTTCACCGCCGACTCGATCGCCTCCTTGGCGTTGCTGGTCTTGGGCTTGAACTCTTTCTTGAGGAGCGACTCCAGGTCGTTGCCCTCGAGCTGAAGGCCTGAGACCTGTGATTGTGCTTGTGCTTCGGCCATCTGCCATCCCTCCGCGCCGGGCACCATCCGTAGACGGCCCGGGGTCTTGCTCTGAAACGTCTTTTCACCGAAACGGGCCGGCAGGTCGCCGGCCCGTCACTTCTTCACACTCAGCTCGGCTTGGGCGCCGAGGCCAGGCTCTTGAGGAGCTCCTGGTCAGACAGGATCTTGGTCATGAGCTGCTCGGCGCCGCCCTTGCCGTCCATGTAGGTCAGCAGGTTGGCCAGCTGCGTCCGCGCCTCCAGCAGCTTCGCCAGCGGCTCCACCTTCTTCGCGATCGCGCCCGGCGAGAAGTCCGCCATGCTCTCGAAGGTGATGTCCACCGGCAGGTTGCCCTCGCCCGTGAGGGTGTTGGGAACCTGGAACGCCACGCGCGGCTTCATGCTCTTGAGGCGCTCGTCGAAGTTGTCGACGTCGATCTCGAGGAACTTGCGGTCCGCCACTGCGGGCAGCGGGTCGGCCGGCTTGCCCGACAGGTCAGCCATCACGCCCATCACGAACGGCAGGTTGACCTTCTTCTCCGCGCCGTACAGCTCCAAGTCGTACTCGATCTGTACGCGCGGGGCCCGGTTGCGTGCAATGAACTTCTGGCTGCTGGCCTTTGCCATCCCTGTCTCCTTGCTTCTCTGACACTCTTCTCCGCAAACTGCGGGCGTTTACTCGCTCGACTGCGCCTCCGGCGGCGTGCTGATCGTCACCAGCATGCTCACGACGTCGGGGGTCAGAACCTTTGAGATATCGACAAAGCTCTTGCCCACCATCTGCTGAGCCGCGGCGACGATAAGTGCCACGGGGCTCGATGGTTCGTGGGCCGCATAGTAACGGGAAACCTTCTCAAATGCCAAGAGTGCGTCCTGGGGGGAGTTCACCTCACCATCCAGCGAGGCACCGCGCCGACCACCCCCCCCACCGCCGCTGCTGACGTCCTCGCCGCCCCCGTCAGCACTCTCCTCCGCGGGAACCTCCCCACCCAGGTGCCGCCGCACCTGGATGCTGGCATCCCGCAGCAGCGTCTTGAACCCCTCGGGACTCGGCCCCACCCCCGGGCCGCACTTCTCGTCGAAGATCGCCTCGATGCCCTCCAGGCACCCCGACGCCTCGTCAATGGCGTTCGCAATCTCTTCAAGCGTGCTCGCGTCGGTCTCCTCGAACGCGGCTTGGATGACCTGCAGGGTCGGTTTTTGTTTGTCAGGATCATCGGGGACCTCGAGCGTGCCGCCCGCGATCGCCACGTCCCGCATCGAGAACGAGCCGAGCTGCCGCGACTGGCAGATCGGCGCCTCGAACACCCGGTCAAGGAACTTGATCTTGTCGCCGTAGGTCGCCAGGGGCGTCACGAAAGCCGACAGGGCGTTGACCCGCTCGGTCGGATCGTTGTTGTCCTCGGCGTCCAGCTGCGGGAAGACCTGATCCCAGTAGTCGTTGAGCAGGCTGTGGATGAGCTTAAGGCCGTCCCGCAGGCCGGGGTACCCCTCCAGCCGCACGGCCGCCAGGGTCAGCAGCACCGCGACGCGCAGGTGCTTGCCGCGGGCAAAGAGCTCCACGCACCCGTCGCGCACCTCGCGCCAATCCGGCTCCTCGGGCGCGGAGAACTGCGTCTCCTCCTTGCCCTCGGCCAGCCGCTCGATTTCCAGGTACCGGCGGTCCCAGCGCAGGTTCTCACCCGCGGGGTTCTCCTCCGACAGAGGCTTGAGCAGACTCTCGACGTTGACTACCGCCACCACTCACCCCCAGCTTGCGCTTCTGGGATGCCGGAAACGCCCGGCCGCGTTTTGGAACGTCCTTATCGGCTGGACAACTGCATCCCCAGCACCGCCGTGGAAATCTGGCCCTCGTCCATCGCCGGCGGGCGAATGTCGCCCAGCAGCTTCATCTTGGGGATGTTGGACTCGGCCGGCGACAGGCCCAGCTCGTCCAGCTTCTCGAACACCATGCGGGTGTCGTTGAGGAACTGGAGCGCCTCGGCCTCGCCGGTGCCGCCGCTGGCGGCCTTGGTCTCCAGGTACTCGCGGAAGCCCAGGCCATCGGGGTTCTGGGCCTGCTGCGTGTAAGCGTCCCACGCCAGGGCGATGCTGTCGCGGATAGCCTCGGTGCGGTTGATGTCCCCGGGCAGGAACACCAGCTTCTTGTACGCGTCCACCGCCGCCTGCACCGACGGGGTCGAGAGGCGGTTCACGGTCACGCGGTAGTCCTTGGGCTCGGGGCGGGCCGTCAGCGGCACGTCACGGTAGAACGCACGTCCGACGAGGAACTCGACGAGGTCCTCGATCTCGAGGTCCTTGATGCCCATGCCCATGAGCTCCAGGTCCTTGCGGAGGGCGGCGCTCACGGTGACGGGGGTCGCGACCTCGCGGGTCTCGGTGTCGCGCGGGATCGCCCCGGCGATGATGGTCGCGGCGTTCACGCCCGACACGCCGGTGGCGGTCAGGTCCAGCGGTGCGAAGGAGCCGCCGTCCTTGAAGCTGTTCTCGACGACCGGGTTGGCCTTCTTGAGGAACAGGAACTGGTCGGTGGCCGCGCCGGTGAGGATGTTGAACACGCCGCTGTTGTTGGCGAAGGAGACGCGTTCCTTCTCGGTGAGGCCCGAGCGGTTGAGCAGCGTGGGGATCACGCCGCCAAAGGAGATGTCGCCGGTGGCGACGAGGTCCACGCCGAGGTCATTGGGGTTGTTCTTGACCGCCGACCCGCCGCGGAGCTGGATGTTCACCGTGCCCGCCGTGACCGTGATGTTGCCCAGGGCGGTCAGATCGCCCAGGGTGACGGTGCCCGTGTTGGTGGCGTTGATGAAGAGGTTGCCCAAGCTGGTGAGCTTCTGGCCGGGCTTCATGGTGAAGCCCTGCGTGGTGTTGATGCGGAAGTCAGTACCCTTGGCCACCGTGCCGTCGCCATTGAGCGTGGCAAAGAACGCGGTGGCGCCCAGCGGGGCGCCCTTGTTCACGTTGTTGCCGTCGGTCTGGAACGACAGGGTCAGGCTCTTGAGGCGGGTGCTGGCGCTGGCATTGCCGATGCTGCCGCCGAACACGAAGGGCGTGTTCGCCAGCGTGCCGTTGGCGCTCGCGTCACTGAACAGGGCGAGCGAGAAGGGCGTGCCAGAGGTGGAGTCGATGGTCTTGCCGAACCGCAGTGAGCCCGTGCCGCCGCGGAGCTCGATATCCGCCCCCACCGTCACGGCGTCATTGAACACCATGCCGCTGGCCGTGGTGGCGTTCGCCGCCAGGCGCGTGCTGCCCGAGGCGTCGGTCGTGATCGAGCCCAGCGCCCCGGCCCCGCCGACCACCCCCTGGAAGTCCGTCAGGCCACTGACGTTCATCGTGAGGTTCATGCCGGCGCCGTCGATGACGCTGCGGAACGTGGCCTTGGGCGCCGTGAGGGTCGTGGAGGTCTCGAGCACTACGCCGTTCTTGAAGTCCATCTCCTCGCTGGCGGAGATCGCGGTCGTGGCGATCCGGGCCTGGCCCTCGGTGATCAGCTTCTGGAACGCGTTGGCCCCGCTGAACCGGGAGAACTTGCCCGCGCCGCCCGCGTGGCTGGTGAGCGACTCGCCACCGGACACCCCGCCGTTGTACAGCAGGTTGCCGTTGGCGGTGGTGAACACCGCATCGCCGGTGAGCGTGAGCACGCCGGTGATGGTGATGTCGCCCGCGCCCGTCGTCGTGTGGTTGAACCCGGTGGTCAGCCCGCCGCTGTAGGACTGCGCCCCCACCGTGCCCACCGCGCGGGTGGTGGTGCTGCTTGCCGTCACGTTCAGGCTGGTGAGGGCCGTGGTCCCGCCGATGTCCGCGGCGAAGTTGGCGGTGGAAGTCCCGACGTTCACCGTCAGGGCCTTGGCACCGTTCACCGCGCCCGACACGCTGAGGGCCTGGTTGTTGGTGGTGATGACGACGTCGTCATCGAGCGTCACCGCGCCATTGAGCGTGATGCTGCCGGCGCCCGTCGCGGTGAGGTCGTCGTTCAGCGTCACGCCGCCCGTGATGGTCTGGTTGCCGCTGGTGATGATCTTGAGCAGGTCGAGGGTAGTGGCGCTCGCGGTGTAGGTGCTGGCGTGCACGTCGCCGTTGTGGGCGATGTTGCCGGTGCTGGTCAGGGCCACCGCGTTGTTCACGGTGACACCGCCGAAGCTCATGTTTCCGCCGTTGATCGTGAGGCTGCCCAGGGCCGTGTCCGGGGCGCCCTGGCCGATCGCCCCGTTCACGATCACGCTGCCGGTGCTGGTGATGGAGAGGCTGCGGGCCCCCAGCGCCTCGGAGTTGATGCTGGCGAACTCGAAGCTGGCGCCGCTCATGCTCACGTTGGCGTTGAGCAGGGTGGCATCGTCGTAGGTCTGCGCACCCGTGGTCCGCACATTGGCCGAGAACGCCACGCTGCCGTCGGCGTTCGTGGTCAGGTTGCGGAGCTTCTCGCCGTCGGTGGTGCCGCCGATGAGACCCTCGAACTGGGTCGCGCTGGTGCCGCCGGTGTTCACCGTCAGATCGCGGTTCTCGCCGAAGGACACGATGGTCGACGCGAACCGCACCGAGCCGGCGTCCGTGGTCATGGTGACGTTGTTGTTCAGCTGCACCGCGTCGAGGTAGGCCTGAGCCCCCGTCGTCCGCACCTGGGCGCTGCCGATGCGGGTCCGCCCGCTCGAGTCCGTCGTCAGGCTCGCGAGCTTGCTCACCGCGCCCACGTCGCCGTTGATGCGGGTGTTGAGGGCGTTGATCGTCAGGGTGCGCGCCCCGCCGAAGGAGTTGACCGTCTCGATCTCCACCTGCTCGGCGTCGGAGTCGGTGTTGCTGGCGGTCAGCACCACGTTGGCCGCGAGCGTCAACGCGTCGTTGAAGTCGATGCGCGAACCGCTCATGTTGCCAGCGATCTGCGTCGCGCCGAAGTAGGTCTGCACGCCGGTGGTCGTGGCCCGCAGCAGCGTCGTGCCGTCGCCCGAGACCACCAGATCGTTGAGCGCCTGCACGCCGCCGATGGCCCCGCCGATGCTCACCTGGCCCTGCACATTGTCCTGGTTCACCGCGCCCACAGCGATGGTCAGGTCTCGGTTGCTCGCCGCGTCATCGGCGTTGACCGTTCCGGTGATGGTGATGTCGTCGGTGGCGTTATCGCCGGCGGTGCGGATGGTGGAGTTGCCGGCAACCACCAGATCGCCCGTA
This sequence comes from Phycisphaerales bacterium, assembly GCA_035627955.1. Lineage (NCBI taxonomy): Bacteria > Pseudomonadati > Planctomycetota > Phycisphaerae > Phycisphaerales > Phycisphaerales bacterium. The sequence continues at coordinate 234,959 of DASPKU010000019.1, read as the reverse complement.
ATCACGATCGAACCGGCGACGTGCGACCGCAGCAGCTCGGAGAGGTGCACCTCGCCGGTGTACGCCTGGTCGCCGTCGGTAGCGACGGAGCTCAGGTGTATCTGCGCGCCGTTGATGCTCAGGTCATCCAGGTGCTGGGTGTCGCCCACCCGCGCCAGACGCACGACGCCCGACGTGCCCGCACGCACCGCCAGGTCCGCGCCCGCGGCCTGGCCGTTGATCGCGTCGGCGATCGCGTCGCCGGTGCCCGCGTCGAAGCCCACCGATACGTCCGCGCCCGTCGCGAAGGCCCCGGCATCGGTCGTGTCCAGCAGGGCGCTGCCGTCCACCACCACGCGGTCGTTGATGGTGATCGCCTGGCCCTGCGTCACGATGCTGCCGCTGATGGTCGTCGTGCTCCCCGAGCCCAGAATCGTCACCGACCCGTCGCTCGTGGTGTTCTTCAGCGTCTGCTCGATCTCTACCGATCCGCCCGCGGCACTGGCCCGCAGCGTCAGCGCGTCCTTGAAGGTGACGTCGCTCTTGACGGTGATCGTCCCGTTGTTGGACGCCCCGCCGATGCGGATGCCCGTCAGCCCATCGGCGAACAGGTCGATCTCGCTGGCCGTGAGATGCAGGGCCTGCGTGCCGCCGCTGCCCGTCTCGGTGCCGTCGCCGCCCAGGAAGATGTCCCGTCCCGCGGCGAACGTCTCGATGTCCAGCGTGCTGTTCGCGCCCAGGCCTGTCACCGCGCCGGTGAAGTCCAGGTCGCCCGCGCGGAACACCACGCCCCCATCGATGATCACATCGCCGTCGTGCACGATGGTGTCGGAGGCCGCGACCGTTGCGCCGCCGTAGGTCACCACGCTCCGCAGCTGCAGCGCCTCGAGGGTGAGGTCGGTGCTGATGCCGATGCCCCCGGTGACGACGTTGTCCAGTGCGCTGAGGTCCAGTCGCGAGCCCGCGACGTTGGCCGCGCTGCCCGAGTCCGCGATCACCAGCGAGCCGTTGACCGCGTTCAGGATGTAGCTCATGCCGGCGATGCCGCCGGTGAACTGTGTGATCTCCGCCAGGTCCGTGCCCGAGATGGAGCCGTCCTGCCGCACCTCGAAGCTGCTCACCGAGCCGCTGTTGCCGGCGAAGGTCGGGGAGTTGCCGCGCACGTTCACCACCGCGGCGCCCGTGCCATCGCCGGCCGCGAGCTCGATCGTGTTGGACGTCAGCGTCACGCCCGTAGCCCCGAAGCTGAGGTCGCCCGCGCCGCCCAGGCCCGAGAGGATGCGGATGCCGTCCACAGCCGTGGCCGTGATGTCGTCGCTGACGACGATCGCGCCCTGGCTGCTGGCGACGTAGCTGTCGCTCGTGACCGCGCCGTCCTGATTGACCACATCGCCCGTGAGCGTCACATGGCCCGAGGCGACCAGCGCCCCGATGTTCAGGGTCGTGCCCGTGGCGTTGATGTCCCCGCCGGTGATGCTGCCCACGGTGGTGATCACCGCGCCGGTCAGGTCCACCGCGCCGTTCACCGCGTTCACGTTCTGCAGCAGGGTCAGGTTGCCAGCGCCGCTGTCGATCGTGAGGTCGCGGTTCCCCGACGAGCCGGTCGCCGTGATCAGTCCGTCGAACAGCACGCCCTCGGCGTTCACCGTGATCGACTGGCCGTACTTGGTGTGCCCGCCCAGCACGCGGAAGAGGCCCAGTCGCGTCGTCGCGCCCACGTCCGCGTTCAGTTCCACATCCGCGGAGCCCGCGTCGATGTCCAGGCCCTGCACGCCCGCGGTCTGCGCGTCGACCGCGCCAGTCAGCACGATCAGGTCGTTGCTGGTGGTCAGAGTGGAGTTGCCGGTCAGCAGCACATCGCCCACCAGGGCCAGCGTGCCGTTCGCGGCCAGGTCCCCGCCCAGGGTGATGTCGCCGGCATCGGCCCGCAGGCTGCCTGCGCCGGTCACCGGGCCCAGGAACGCCACGCTGCCCGTGCCGCTGCCGCGGAAGAACACGTCATTGTCGAACGTGCCCGCGTTGACGTTGATGTTCTGCGTGCCGGTGGCCCGCCCGATGATGATGGCGGTGTTCGCCGCGCCGACGCCCGAGGTGAACTGGTTGTCCAGCGCATCCAGGTCCGCGAGGGAGAGGTCCAGGCGGCCGGCCTGGTCCAGTGCCGAGCCGACCTCCACGTCAATGCCATCGGTGCCGGGCTGGAGCACGAGGCGGCCCGTGCCGCTCACCGAGTTCGCGCCGCCATTGAAGTCGATCTCGTCCGCGCTCACCGTGAACGATGCGCCGCCACCCACCGTGAGCGTGCTGCCCACCGTCACCGTCCCCGAGCCGGCGTCAAACGCCACGCTCGTGCCATTCACGCTCACGCCCGAGGTGAAGGTGATCGCGTCGTCGGTCGTGCTGACCGTGAACGCCCCGGCGCTGGTGAGGCTCGTCGCCCCCGCGCCATCCTGCAGGAACGCCCCATCCAGAGCGATGCTCCCGCTCACCGTGAGCAGGCCGCTGTTGGTCACCTGCATCGCGCCGCCGCCGCTGGTGGCCGCGCCGCCCAGGTTCATGGCGCCGCCCACCAGCGTGATGCCGCCGGCCCCGCCCGTGAGCGAGCCGTAGGTCGCGGTGTTCGCCGCGGCCTGGCTGATGGTGGTCGCGAACACGTCGTTCGCGCTCACAACGTCCGCCGTGGTCACCGTGAAGTTGGCCAGCGCCGCGCCGGAGGTGCCGGCGTCACCATCCAGATCGATGTCGCCGTCAGTGCCTGCGGACAGCGTCAGCCCGCCCGCTACGTTGGTGCGGGTGATGTCGCCCGTGATATTGATCGCCGCGCCCGCGGCGTCGCCCACATCCGTCGCGATCGTCACGCCGCTCGCCAGCGATACATCCGCATCGATCGTGATCGCCTGGCCCGCCGTGGAAAGGTCGCCGTTCACATTCACCGTGTTGCCGAAGAACGTGACGTCTGGCAGGAAGGTCGAGGCGGGCACGTTGATCGTGTGCGCCCCGCCCGTGGAGTTGCCGAAGTGCACCTCGGTGAGGGTCGCCGCCAGCGGCGCGAGACCAGTGACGAACAGGATGTTGGCTGTGCCGTCGTCGGCGCCGATGGTGATGCCGTCGGTGTTCAGGACCGGTCGCATCGTCAGGATGCCCGCGCCGCCGATGCTGTTGGCCGCGCCGTTGAAGTGCACGCGGTCGCCCACGAGCGTGAGGTTCTGGCCGTTGAGGTCCGCCGCGGAAAGCACGATGCCCGTGCTGTTGCTGCTGGCCGTCAGCGTGATCGCCGAGCCGCCGATCAGCCGCAGATTCGTCGACTGGATGAACCCGGTGGTGGTGCTGATGTTCCCGCTCAGGTTGAGCTGGCCGCCGGAGTGGATGAACGAGCCCGTCAGCGTCACCGGCCCGCCGAGGTTGACCGTGTTGAGGTTGCCCACGATCGCCTGCAGACTGGACGCATTCACCGAGCCCAGCGTGACGTCGTTCAGCGGCGTGCCGACGGTGCCGAACCGCACCGCGCCCGTGGTCGTGATGTTGCCGATCGTGGTCTGGCCGCCCGAGTTGTTCTGGATGAGCGATGCCGCGTTGACGGTGCCCATCGACACGTCGTTGGCGCTCTCAATAAGCACGTCGCCCAGCACCTGGCCCGCGCCCGAAGCGCCCGTGACGGTGAAGTTGCCCGTGCCCGCGGTGACGGTCAGGTGGTCGGCCGCGCCGCCGGCGGTGCCGTCGAGCGTGCTGCCCAGCTGCACGTTCGCGCCCGCCGAGCCGCCCGCGTTGGTGGTGTCGATGGCGCCCGTGCCGTTGACTGCCACGCTGCCCGTCACGCTTACCGCACCGCTGTCGGTCCGCAGCGTGCCGGTCAGGCGGGTGATCGACCCGCCCACGGTCGCTGTGCCATCGGTGGTCAGGCCCGCCGCGATCGACGCGTCGCCGCCCGACTGGAAGTTGCCGCCGGTGATCGACACCGCCCCACCGAAGTTCACGTCGTCGCCGATGCTGATCCCACCGCCGGTGGTCGTCACCGTGCTGGAGAACACCGCGTCGAAGGAACCCGACACCGCGATCGCCCCGGCCGCGCTCACCGCGCCCGAGAACGTCGCGTTGCCCGCGGCATTGATCCCGCCGCTCGTCGTCGTGACCGCGTCAAACACACCCGTGCCGTTCAGCGTCAACGACCGCAGGCTCACGTCGGTGGTGATATCGGTGCCGGCGCCCGCGCCCTGGATGGTCAGGTCCGTGCCGTTGATCCGTGCCGCGGTGCCGATCGTCACCGTGCTGCCGAAGGAGCGGATCGAGTAGGTGATCCCGCCCGCGGGCACCGTGAGCACGGGCAGCTGCGTCGCCGTGATCGCCGCGTCGGAGGCCCACACCACGCTCGCGGGCGCATCGGTGTTCGCGATCCGCCGCAGGGCCAGGAAGTTCACGCCCGTAAACGTCGCGGCGTTGTTCGTCCCGTTCAGCGAGCCCGCCTGGAAGCTCGCACTGTCGGTCAGCACATCGGCGTCATCCTCGAACACGATGTTGCCCGTGCCGTCCATGCCCGAGCGGACGTCCAGTGACAGTGCCTGCACGGTCGGGGCGTCGGGGCCTCCGTCCTTCCAGGTGATGTCGCCGGCCGAACGCAGCGCCAGCCCGTTGCCGATCGAGAGGTCCTCGTCCACCTCGATCGCGCTCGTCGAGTTGTTGCCCAGCGTGATCACGCGCCCGCCGACGGTCTCGATCCGGTTCTCCAGCGTCGCGGCCGCGATGTTCATGAACCCGCCGCCGCCCCCGCCGATCCGGATGCCACGGTTATCCGCGCTGCGGATGTTCACATCGCCGCCGCCCGAGACTTGGAACTCACCGCCCTCGCCGGTCATCGTCAGCGTGTTGGTGACGAGAGTCGTGTCGCCCGCAGCCGCGTCCAGCTCGCCCGTCTCCGCGCCGGTGCTGTTCACCGTCAGCGTGCCCGTCGTCGCCGTGGCCGTGATGTCGCCGGTGGTCGCCGTCACTTTATTGGTGATGTTGAGCGCCGTGCCCGCGACCAGGCTGATGCCGCCAGCCGCCGACGTCACGTCCCCGTTCACCGTGATGTTCGTCGCCGTCAGGCCGATCGCGCCGGCGGTGTCCACCGCGCCGCCCAGCGTCGTCGTCCCGCCGCCGGCCGTCTGCGTCAGCGTGGTCGAGCGCAGCCCCGCCGCGGTCACGTCATCCGCGTTCGTGATCGCCACCGCGCCCAGGCGAGTCGTGCCACCCGCAGCGCCGGTCAGGGTAATGTCCCCGCCCGTACCCGCGTTCAGCGTCAGGTTCTCAGCGCCCGCGGTGGTGCCCTCGATGGTTGAGTCGAACGTGATGTTCGCGCCGGCCGCGCTGCTGCTGCCGGTGGTGTCGATGCTCGCCGACCCCGTCAGCGTGACCGCGTCCTGGAAGCGCACGCTGTCGCCGCTGGTGATGACGTTCCCCGCGAGGCTGATGCCGCCCGCCCCCGCGTTCACGTCCACCGCGCCGCCGGTGATCGCCCCGCCCAGCGCCACGGCGCCGGTGTGGTTGATCGTCACGCCGCCGCCCGCGGTGATCACGCCCGTGCCCGACTGCGTGAACCCGACGCCGCTGGAGCTGAACGCCCCGCCGTTGGTATTGATGGTGCCGTTGAGGAACACCGAGCCCGTGCCGCTCGCGGTGTCACCGGTGGCCGAGTTGGCCTCCAGCGTCACGCCAAGCTGGCCCGCCGTCGCCGAGATCGTCACGCCCGCGTCGATCGTAATGTCGTTCTGCGCCCGCAGCGTCAGGGTGGCGTTGCCGCCCGCGCTCTTAGTGATGCTGTTCTGGACCGTGATGTTGCCCGCGTCCGCCACGCCCGCCTGCGCGGTGGTGACGATCACGCTCGTGCCGCCATTCAGGCTCGTCTGGATGTCCGCGACGTTTACGTTGGACGAGGCGCCGGTCGTGGTCGGCGTGAACGTGTTCGGGCTGCCGCCCGAAGGCGTCATCTCCGTCGTCGCGCCGCTGCTGATGGTCACGTTCCGCGGGTCGATCAGCCACGTGCCGCCGTTGCCATCGATGCTCCCCGCGTCGATCTTCGCGGGGTCGAGGCTCACGACGTCCTTGCTCGAGGTCTCGATCAGGCCGCCATCGCCGCCCATCGCGCCGCCGCGAGCCAGGCCCGTGCCGTGGAACTGCGTGTAGTTGTCCGACCAGACGATGGCCGTTCCGCCGTTGCCCTTCTCGGTCGCGCTCACGTCGATCGTGCTGCCCGCGTCAACGGTTACAACCTTGGCCCGCTCGCGGTCTCCAAGGCCCTGGTAGTCGCCGCCGACATGCACCTGGCCGCCGCCGGTCTGGCCCGTCGCGTTGAGCTTCGCGTTGACCAGCGAGACCCGTTCGCCCAGCACCTCGATGCTGCCGCCGTTGCCGCGCGCGTTCGACGCGTCCAGCGTGCCGGCGACCTCCACATTGCCGCCGCTGGCCTGCACGCTGATGTCGTTGGCCTTCACCGACCCCGCCGCTCGCACCGCGATGGAGTAAATATCGCCCGCGCCCATGATCACGCGCCCGCCCGCCGCGTTCACCACGCCCGTGTTGGCCGTGCCCGTGCCCGCCTTCACATCCCCCGTCGGCGCCTTGATCTTCACGTACACGTTGCCCGTGCGCTCGCCGATCATCACGTCGCTGCCCGACGCCATGACCACCGTCCCGCGCGGGGCGTTGATCGTCCCCGAGTTGAACACCTGCTCACCCACCAGCCCGGCGAACTTCTGCACCGTGATCGTGCCCTGGTTCTCCACCCGGCCCGTCAGGTTCGTGAAGTTGTCGCGCCCGGCCAGGAAGTCGGCGTTGCTCAGCTTGCCGCCCGCCGCGTACAGCGCGTTCACATCCACCCGCGCCCCGTTGCCGAAGATCACGCCCGCGGGGTTCACGATGTACACCCGCCCATTGGCGGTGATCGAGCCGTCGATCCGCGTCGGCGCGGCCGTGGTGATCCGGTTCAGCACCCGCGAGGTCGAGCTCGGCTGGATGAACCGCACCGACTCGTTGGCCCCGATGTTGAAGCTCTTGTAGTTGATGATGCTGTTGTTGCCGGCGCGGATCAGCGTCTCAGCGCCGTTGCGGGTGATGTCCACCTGCCCGCGGACAACCTGGGCCCCCTCGGGCCCCGCCAGCGCAGGGGTGCATGCGGCGGCAACGAGAATTCCGCCTAGCGCCCGCGTCCAGCCTGCAAATTTCCCCACCCCGAGGAGGTTGCCGCCGCTCACCCACTCCGCCGCCCTCACCAGAGCCGCGGCCTGCTGCGTACCACCCTGACGACGACCATTCACCTGCGCCATGACGAACCCCTCGTATCGCGCCGGCCCCGGAGCACGCTCCGATAACCAGCGATTGCAAACACCACAAGTCCTGAACTCGCCCCCACTTACGCCCGATAACACCACCCAGGGACTTAGTACAGCAGGGTCAACGAGAAGTGCAGTCTCGCATCGCCCGGGCTGGTCACGCCGTCCTTGGTCTCATCCAGCGGCACGCCCAAGTCCAGACGCGCGCTGACATTGCGCTTGAACTGATACTCAATTCCGACTCCCGCGCCAAGCAGGGTGTCGTTCTCCTCGCCCGGCGGGCGGGGCTGGCTGCTCCGCACCACCGCCCCGTCCACGAACGCCCGGAAGATCAGGTCCCAGTCCGGCCGCCCGAACGCCTGCTGCGGGGCCATCCGGAAGTTCTCCCCCAGCCACGACGGCGTCGCCCGGGCGGATTCCGGCGACTCGCCCCACCACCGCCAGCGGCCGGCGTCGGAGATCGGCAGGATCCGCGGCAGGTGGAAGCGGTACTCCAGCGTGCCGATCACGGCCGAGTCGCCCGCCACCGCCGATTCGGGGTACCCGCGGACCGAATAGAAGCCGCCCGCGACCTCTTCCTCGTTGGCGATCACGCGCTGGCCGAAGGCGTACTGGCCGCGGACCGACGCCGAGATCTCGTGCGCCAGCGTGAGCGGCCCGCTGTCGCTCGTGCCCGCGTAGCCGGACGGGTTCAGCAGCGGCTCCAGATAGAAGGAGTGCTCCAGCGACCACTTGAGCATCGGCCACTCGACGTCGGCGTCGCGCCGACCGAGGTTGGAGATCTCCTCCTCGTCGGTCCCGGCGAGTTCCGGCACCTGGTACTCAAAGGTCACCCCGCCGTAGGTGCCCATCGACTCGGTCGTGCGGTCCAGCCGCAGGCCCACGTACGGCAGCGCGAACGTCTCCGAACCCTCGAGGTTGGTGACTGTGTTCTCAACCTGCACGTTCGACACGCGGATGCCCGCCAGGCCGTCGATGAACAGCTCACGCCGCTGGAACAGCAGCGTCGAGAGCTCCGCCCCGCCCGCCCACGTCGTCCCGCTGAACCGCTCGGCGTTGAAGCCCACGTCCGACGCCTCGAAGGTCGAGTACGTGCCGTACAACCGCACCCGCACCTGGTCCGACAGGATCGGGAACTCGTAGTTCAAGGACAAGGAGTGCGCATCGGTGAACCCGCCGGTGATGTAGTCCACCCGCAGGATGTCGTCGTGGTTCGTCAGCTGGTTGTGCACAAATCCGAACCGCTCGCGCCACGTGTTCGTGGCACGCGTGCCCGTGTTTGAGATCTGCGCGTACACAGACCACGGCCGGCTCTCCGCTACGAGGTAATCCACCAGCACCTCGCCCGGCTTGTCGCCCGGCGCCACCGCCACGTCCACGCGCCGGCCCGGGTGCCGGTTCAGCCTGAACAGGAACTCGTCCAGCTCCTCCTTGTGCAGCAGGCTGCCCGCGTCCAGCGGCGACTGGGTGCGGATGCGGTTGTGCACCGGGTCGTCGGGGTTCACGCGGGAGATCGTGCCCGCCTTGATCTTTCCCTCCAGGCGGTCGCCCGACGCGATGGTCTGGATCCCGCCGACCACGCCCGTCCATACCACCAGCCGCAGGTCCTTGCGCCCCTCGCGCAGGTCCTGGCCGTTGGTCTCGTCGATGTCCTCGGGGTGCAGCTGCACGAACACGCCGGCGATCCCCTGGCGCGCCAGCGTCTCCACGATCGACGCGCACACCGCGGTGATGGCCGAGCGGTAGAAGTACCCACCGGCCGGGTCGGCCACATCCCCCACCGTCACGCGCGTGGTTGGAAGGCCGGCCCGCGGCGCGACGTACCCCTCGGGCGTTACGCCCAGCTCGGCCGTGGAACGCAGCACATCCTCGATGGCCGGCAGGTCGGTGCGCTCGCCCTGGTAGGTCACGATGAAGCGCGTCACCTGGTAGCGGTCGCCATCCTCTGCGATCGGGCCCTGCGCCGCGCCCGTGGGCGCCGGCGTTGGAGTGGTCGGGGCCGTCGTCGTACCGGGCTCGCCCGCGGGCTGCGCCGGCTGCACGGGGCGGGGAGCCCCGCCCGGCTGCACCGCGTTGATGTCGATCGGCGGCTTGGGCTCCGGCTGCGCCATCGCCGACGCCGCGAGCGCCGCCGCCAGCCCCAGCGCCGTCACCCGCGCCATCTCTTGCAGTCCGCGGCTGCTACGGGGCGTCTGGTTCAGGCGCGGCACGGACAACAGTGACAGCCTCATCGTTCTTCCTTTTCTGACCGGGCCCAAAGGGCCGACCCCCAGCACTTGAACCGGCGATCCGTACGCCTCCACTCACAGCGCACCATGACCGCCGGCGGCAACAATCGCCTCAATGGGGGCAGAAGCTAAACCCCGTAGGCGGCGGCGTCAAGTTGACGCAAGTTGTTGTGTGCGGGACCTGTCAGCGCGGGGGCTCGCCCCGCGCCCCTTCATCGCTTCTCCGGCGCCATGTACGCCGCCGACTTCAACAGCGACGACAGCGAGGGCCCCGCCGCGCTCCCGGCGCCGCGGGGCGCAGAAAATGCCAGTCGGAAGCCCACATCCGCGTACCCCTCCCGCGCCTGCATCAGGTTCACCGGCGACGCCTCCCGTACCGGCACCTCTTTCGACGACAGGGCCGACCCGCCGATGACCCCCATCGCGTTCTTCTCGCCCAGGTAGGTCCGCACCTTCAGCGGCGACGCCTCCAGCGACCCCATCCCCTCCGGGTCCCCCCACACGTACTCCGACACGTTGCCCACCAGGTGCTGGAACTGCCGGCCCGACCCCACCGGCGCGAACCACAGCACGCCATCGTCCGCTTCCACCGCGGCGGCCCCATCCGCCTGCGGCTGAGGCTTGGTCACGCCAGCCGGCCAGAACGCCCCTGCACCGGGGAAGTCCGGGGGGTCACGCTTGACCTCATCCTGACCCACCAGCGTCTTCGTCTGCTCGTACTGCTTCGCCCATGTGCCGTCGCGCAGATTGGGCGTTCCCTCCGCGGGAGCCACGGCCTTCCACTCCTCGGGCGTGGGCAGGCGGCAGCCCATCACTCGTGCGAACACCACGGCCGCCATGGGCGACACGTACTGCATGGGCATGTCCGCCGTCGGGGCGCCCACCGTTACGCCCGACGCGTAGAACTCCTTGCCCGCCATCGAGGCCTTTGGCCGCAGCCACCCCCTGCTGAAGTCGTCCTTGCCGGGCTTGATCACCCGCATCACTTCGCCCGCGCTGCTGGACCACTCCCACACCCGCACGCCGCGCCGTGTGTCACCGGTCGCGGGGTAGGTCGCCAGCAGCGGCTTGATGTCGTCCCACTTGCCAACGCTCTTCACCACCTCGATGAACATCCCGACCGACACTTCGGTCGTGCTCATGAACGCGACGCTCTCGCCCCCGCTCGAAGGCGTGACCGGCAGCCGCCGGAAGTGCACCGACCTCTCCGAGCCCTTCATCGTGTACGTCACGCCACCCTCGGCATCGGGCGCACCGGCCGTCCACCCCAGCACGCCCGGCCCCAGCTTCGAGAACTCCAGCCCCGCGCCCGGATCCTTCAGCGGCCGCAGCCCTTTCAGCAAGGCGTCGATCTCCGGCCGCTGCTGCGTCGTCGCGCCGAGTGCCTCCACGCCCGCCACGAACCGAGCCACGCTCTCCCGCGTGGCTCCGTCCAGCGTCGCCCCCTCCCCCTTGCCCACCGCAGCGGCACGGAACTGCGCCAGCAGCAGGTTGTACCGCGCCCAGTCCGGCAGCTTGACCAGCTCCGAGTCGCCGATACCCAGTACACCCATCGTCGAGTACGCCGCCTCCGCCCCGGCCTCGTTCATCGCGGCCTTGCCCACAAAACCCGTCCACATCGCCCGCGTGGCTCCCGCGGCCTGCGCTTTCAGCGCCGCCCGCTGCCCCGCGTCGGCCACACCGTTGATCGCAGCCTCGAGATCCGAGGTCGCCAGGCGAGATGCCTCCAGCATGTCCGCCGGGATGCCCGGCCACCCAAGCTCCGCCAACCGCGACCACGCCGCCACCGCTCCGGGCGTCCGCGTCCCGTCGTTCACCGCGCCCTTCACCGCCGAGATCAGCGCCTCGTGGCTCGTCAGGCTCGCCACCGACCGCACCGCCTCCACCTGATCCAGCAGCGGCCGCACCGCCGGCCCCAGCTCGGTGTACGCTGGGCTGGCCTGCATCGCCGCTTCCAGCTCCCGGGCCGTGGGCTTCGCCTCCGCACTCAGCACCTTGCCGGCGGCGAGCATCTGCTCCAGGGCCACCGCCTTCGCCGCGACAACGTCCGCGCCGTGGTTCCACGACCTGAGCTGTTCGACCGCCCCCGCCACCCTGCCCGCGTTGCCCGCGACCGCCGCGTCCGCGGCCTCCCGCAGCCCACGCTCCAGCCGCGCCTCCGCGGCCTTGCTCCACTTGGCGCCATCAATGAGCTTCGCCTCGGGCGCCGCCACCGCCTGCACATCGCCCAGCTGCTGCTCGACGCTGCTGAGGCTCTGCTCGAGCGCCGCGACCTTGGCCAGCGCCACCTCGCGCCCGGCCTTCGGGTCCAGCGCGGCGATCCCCGTCCCCCACGCCGCGACCAGCACGCGGTGCTTCACAGGGGCCGTCCGCGCCCGCTCCTGCAGCACCGATGACAAACCCGCCGCTGCTCCCTCAGACTCGGCTTTCAAAGCCCGGCCGAGCACCGCCAGCTCCTCATCCAGCGTCTGCACATCCCGCGCGATCTGGTCCCGCGACGAGGCCCGCCACGGCATCGCCTTCACCAGCCCGACGCGTCGCTCGACGTCCGCCAGCTTCTCGCGGTGCGACGGATCCAGAACCTTCCCGTCCGCTTTCAGTTCAGCGTCCAGCCGATCGAGATCGAATTTCACCCGCGACAACGCGTCCGCAACGCCCCACGCACTCCGAGGATCACCATCCCCGGTCGCCGACGTTGTAGCTCCAGAACCGGCCGTGCTCGGCCCACTCGCATCGCGCACCTCCGGCCTGGGCTCGGGCGCCGCCGAGGAGTTCGATGCCGCTTCCCCTGCCTCGGCCTCGGCCGGCGTCCCTTTCTTCCGCGCCACTACCGCGATCACGATCGCCAATACCAGCACACCGGCGAGCGCCAGCAGCCCCACCTTCAGGCGCGCCTCGCGTGATAACCCGCCGCCCGCCGCGACCACCCCGCCACTCTTCCTGCTGCTCGCCCCACCCCCCGCCCACGACTCCGCCCGCTGGCGATGCCGCGAGGCCTCGGCGTCGTCCATCGTGTACGGCACATCCGTTGTCAGCCCCAGCGCCCCCTCGCCCGCGCGGGCGCAGAAGAACGCCTTCACCTTCGGCTCGCCGACGATCACATCGACGAACCGCTCCGCCACCGGCGAGAGCACCATCACGGGCAGGCCCTGGAGGATGTCCTGCTCCATGACCCTCACCCACGCCCGCGCCCCTTCGCCGGGGCCGCGCAGCCCCCGGGGCACGCGCAGGTGCGCGCACGCGGGCTCATAATCCTTGCTCTTGATCGTCGTACCAGATGACGTCCGCGTGAACTCCTGCAGCTCGCGCCCCATCTCGTACAGCACGCGCACCATGCCCTCGCGCCCGTTGCCGGACAGCTCGGGCGTGCCCACCAGGCGCGCGACCAGGTCTCCAACCACCTCCTCGGGCGCGGGTGCCGCGTTGTACGCCTCCGCGGCCTTCTCCAGCTCGCTCTGGCAGCCCCCCACCGCGAACCGTACCAACTCCGCCGAGTTCGTCTGCGTGCAGTCCGTCTCCACCTGCGCCAGGCGCGGCAGCACCTGCGCGCAGGCCCAGTCCAGCGGCGCGTTCTCCAGGAACGCGCACACCACCATCGGGTATTTCGTCCGCCCCTTGCCGTCGCGGCTCGCCCAAAGCCGGCCGACCATCACCCCGTCGGGCAGGCTCCACACAAACTCGTGCCGGAAGGGGATTCGCTTGCCCTCTTCCAGCTTCTCCCACTCGCCCGAGTCGATGTTCCCGCCGATGCACTCGGTATAGAGCACCCGCTTGGCCTTCACCAGCTGCGGGCAGTCCAGACCGATCTCCTCGATGTGGTCGTCCCACCCCGGGTGCTTCCCGAAGGCCGCAACGTGCACCTTCACCGGCCGGCCGCTGTGTCGAGTTCCGTTCTTCAAGCCAGAGTCCTTCCTTCCACGCGCGGCCACTCCCCCTCACGCCTTCCGGAACTCACCGCGCCGGCCAACGGTCCGTGCTCGGCCAGGCGTCCTTTGCCGGCAGCTTCTGGTTGAACGTCAGGTGCAGCCACAGGTACTTGTTGTCCTTGGTCGTCACCATCACGCGCCAGCTCTGCGGGTCCTTGTCGTCCTGCTCCGCCTCGCCGCACGCGCTCATCATCTGCTGCAGCAGGCTCCAGTTGCCAGGCAGGATGATCTTCTCCGCCGGCTCCTGGTTCCCCTGCGGCTCGCTCGCGTACAGCCACAGCTCGGTCGCCTGACCATCGACCAGCGGCAGCTTCACGCTCCGCTCCTTCAGCTTCTCCGGCAGCGAGGGAATCGTGAGGCTGAACACCTCTCCCGCCGCCTGCCCGCCCACCACCAGCTTGGCGTAGCCGTACAGGTTGCCCCGGGCGTCGTCGGTCACGCCCGACCGCGCCGGCAGTTTGTTCACCGGCGAGAACGTCACGGTAAAGCTCAGCTCCTTCTGCTGGCTGAACAGCCCCGCCATCGCCTTCAGATTGGCGAACCACACCGCGCTGCCCGCGGGCATGATGTCCCCGCCCGTCAGTGACTTCATCAGCGGACGCAGCTCCTCCGGGATGGCCGCGGTGCTCGCGCCGCGGTCGCTGCCCGCGGCCTGCTCGAGCTTGTCCGCCGCGCCCAGGATGTCCTTCACCTGCGCCGCCGTCAGCGGCTTGGTACGGACAGGGTCGCACGACGGCACGAACGCCAGCGGCACCGCCTTGGCGTCGGTCATCAGCCGGTCCATCGCGCTCTCGAGGTCGCGACGCGTCTCCTTCACCAGGCAGCTCAGCCCCGCGTGGATGAGCTCGTTGACGAACCGCAGCCCGTCCGCCGAGTACACGCCGAAGTACTCATCCCCGATCCGCCCCTCGCGCATTGCGCTGAGCAGCTCGCGCCGCGCCCCGTCCGCGTCGTTCTCCGACAGCGTGCCCCACAGGGCCACCACCGCCTTCGCACGCCGCAGGAACTTGGCGTCCGCCAGCTTCGCGTACGCGCCGTCGGTTTCCGCGAGCGCGTCCTTGGCCATATCCGCGGGCGCCACCTTGAACGCCTCGCGCACGATCTTCTCCAGCGCCTCCAGGTCTTCGCACAGCTTGTCGAAGTTCGTCGCCTTCAGCGTCTGGCCGTAGGCCATCCAGCTGCTCGCAGCCGGGCGGCACTCCTCATTGGCCTGCTTCCGCCAGTACGCGATGTAGTCGCGCATGTACTCCACAGTGGCGTTCGCCTTGGCCGTGTAGTTCACCTTGGGGTCGTTCCGCAGCTCGTCACGACCGAGCACCACCTTCTTGTCCGTGCCCTCGACGAACGCCCGCACCTCGGCCCAGTCCTTCAGCACCTGGCCCGCGGCCTCCCAGTGGTACGGCTTGGCGAACTCGCTGGGCCGCTCCATCGCCGTCAGCGGCAGCCGCGGACGCTTGAGCTTCCGCGCGTCGAACGTGCCCTCGGCCAGGCGCGCGTTCGCCACGTCCTCTACGTGCGCCCGCAGCCCGTCGGCATCGCCCCGCCACTCGCCGATCGCAACCTTCACCAGCTCGTGCACCCGGCGCGACGCCGCGATGGTCGTCACCGTCCGCAGGGCCGCCACCGTCTGGTCGCGCATGGCGGTCAGCGCCTGCGGCGCCACGCGCCCCGGCTCGGGCGACCAGCCCGTCAGGGCGTCCACGTCGCCCCGCACCTTCTTCGCATTCTCATTCACCTCCGCGATCTGCGCCACCAGCGTCGGCCTGGCCTCCCCGGTATCGCTCGGCTCCGCCGCCTTGCTCGCCTGGGCGTCCGCAGCGCGCAGCTCCCGAGCCCCGAACTCGTACGCCTTGGCGATCGCGCCGTACGCCCGCATATCGCCGCGGTCGATGATCGACCCGGGGGTCAGCAGCCACTTCACGTTCTCCATCGCGGCCGACATCGCCGTCAGCTGCTGCTTCACCGTGGCGTCCACGCGCCGCGCGCTCTCCTCGAGCTTCCCGCGCAGGCTCACCAGGCTGCGGTCGATCTTCTCCGCCGCCTTCTCATCCTCGGGGATGGTCGGCAGCTGACCCTGCAGGTCGTTGAAGTAAGCGGTCAGCTGCTTCTGCAGCTCGTCGCCCGCCTCGGTCACCAGCACCGAGACCTCCTTGTCGCCCAGCTTCTTGACCGCCAGGTCGATGTCCGCCCGCCCCTTGAGGATCTTGTCCGCGCTCGCCAGGAACTGTGTCTCGAAGCTCTCGTACTGCCGCAGCGTCTGCGGCAGCCCTTCGGCCGTCTTGATCGCCTCCATCCCCTGCACGTTCGCGTGCTCGCCCGCGATCGTCAGCAGCCCGTCGCGCAGCTTGATCAGCGACGCCATCCGGCTGTCCGGCCGGTCCTTGCCCAGCTGCTCCAGATGCTTAACGAGGCTGTCCACCGCGCCTTCGACCGTGCGGATCGACCACTCGTCCTTCCCGCCCAGCACCTCCGCCGGCAGGTTCTTGCTATTCCAGCCCTCCGGGTACGCGAGCGCGACCGCCTCGGCGATGTCGCTGCGCGAGGACTCGTACACCCGCTGGTCGTCCTCGCCCAGCAGGTAGCGGAACATCACATCCACGTTGATCGCGACCGGCTTCTTGGCGTCCGTCGCCGCGGGGGCCGCGCCGAGCGCGTACGTCTGCAGCCGCATCAGCTGCGCCAGCGACCCCACGGCCGCGTCGCCCCACGCCGTCTCCGTCTGCAGCTTGCTTCGCGTCGCGTTCACCAGCGGCACCACGATGGCCCGCTCGACGATCGCCCGGTGCGCGTTGACCTGCTTCTCCGTCCACTCGCTCTTGAACCCCACCACCGGGGCCGCGATGAAGGGCGGCTTGATCTCGTCTTTGCGCTGCTTGGCCGAGGCCAGCACCAGCTCCAGCGGCGTGCGGAAGTTCGCGTCACCCGGCACCTTCTCGAACTGCACGTTGCCGCGGTACGCCAGGGTCTTGGGGTCGATGAGCCGCACCTCGAGCGCGTCGAACTCGTTCTCGCCCTCCTCGATCCCCGCGTACGCCGCGTTCACCGTCGACCAGAACCGGCTCGGCCGGTCCAGCGAGCCCTTGAACCCGAAGTAGCCCATCGCCGCGACGCCCGCCAGGACGATCACCGCCGCCGCGGACAGCCCCACCACCATCCGCCGCTGCTTCGCGAGCGCCTTGCTCACGTTCGCGGCCCGCGTGACCAGCCCGCGCTCCTTGAACACCTTGCTCATGAACACGTCGCGCAGGAAGTAGGCCTTGTCCTTGTCCCACTCCTTGCCGCCGGGAATGGACTCGACATCGATGCCCAGCGCCTCCGCGAGGCCCACATCCAGGGCCTGGCCCTCGCGCATCGAGCTCGTGAAGTAGATGCCGCGGAGGAACAGCGGCTTGGGGCTCCACTCGCCCGCGACGAAGATCATCTCGAGGTAGCGGCGCAGACGCGGCGCGATGCGCACGAGGTTGTCCGGCAGCTCGAACATCTCGTCGACCTGGTCCGTGCGCCGGGCCGAGGGGTCCATGGTGTGGATCGGGTTCTGCAGCAGGCCCATCCGGCGCGACAGCAGCTTCTGCCGCACGCCGTCGAGGTGCTTGTCGACCTGATCGGGCTTGAACGCGTCGTCCAAGGGCGCCGGGTTGCTCCAGCCCAGGATCTGGTGCTGCAGGTTGGGGTCGTTGATGGTCTCGAAGAAGTCGCGGAAGCCCACGATCTTGTCGCACTTGGTCACCACGACGAACACCGGGAAGCGCACCTCGAGCGTCCGCTGCACCACGTCCAGCTGTCGCGCGATGGCGCCCGCGGTCTGCTCGATCTTCTCCGCGCTGTCCTTGAGCAGGCTCTCGGCGCTGATCACCAGCAGCATGCCGTTGATCGGGGCGTTGGGCCGGCACTGCTTCAGGAGCTTCATGAACTCCTTCCACTCCGTCGCCTGCCCGTCGGTGCCCTCCTCCATGAACATGCGGCCCGCGGTATCGAGCACCACCGCGTGGTTGGTGAACCACCAGTGCATGTTCATCGTGCCGCCCGTCCCCTGCAGGCAGTCCTGCAGCCCCGGCGGGAAGCCGACGTTGCAGTGACGCATTGCCTCCGTCTTGCCGCTGCCCGAAGGCCCCACCAGCAGGAACCACGGCAGGCTGTACAGGTCCTTGCCCGCACTCTTGAAGGTGCTCACGCCCTCCTCGAACTTCTTCCGCAGGTCGTCCATGCGGGCCTTGGCCGCCGGATCAACCGCACCCCGCCCGCTCCCCGCCTTGGCGATCAAGGACGCGAAGGGCCCGCTCTTGGCCTTGTCCTTGAGCTTCAGGACCAGGATGTACAGCACGATGATGACCGCGACCGCCAGGATGCCGATCGCCAGCCACTTCCAGAACGGGTTGTCCTTGAGCACGGCCATGACCGCGGCCAGCCCGCCCACGCCCACGCCCAGGATCGTCGCGCCCTGCATTGGACGCGGAAGATTCGCGAATGCCGAAAACATGTAAAACCTCTCTTCCGCCGCTCAGGCCGACGGCTTGCCGCTCTCGTTGTGGCTCTTCTGAATGTTCGTGAACGACGCGTCCAGCTGCTGCCCCGCGTATCGGAACAGCTGCACGTACGCCACCAGCAGCACCACCGTCAGCGCCACCAGCGCGATCACCACGCCCGTCAGGCTCCGGTTGGGCGGCTGCGTCAGGTTCCGCGTGTCGACCCCGTCGTACGCGTCGTTGCAGATCCGCGCCGCCTGGTTGGCGTCGATCATCCCCCGCAGGCGCGCCGAGATCTCCAGCATCTTCCGCCGGATGTAATCGGGCTGCCCCGTGTACAGGCCGGTGAAGCCCAGGCCGATGCACACGTAGAACACCGCCAGCCGCTGCGTCGCCGTGTCGCTGGGGTCGCGCAGCGCGTCCTCCAGCAGATCCCAGAACTTCTCCTCAAAGGCGAGCTCGCCCCGCTCGCCGCTCAGGGGCTTCCACCCCCCGCCGAGGTTGCTGTTGAGGATCATCGAGTCGACGAAGAAGATCAGCACCAGCTCGATCTGGTTGTACGCGCCGATCATCGCCGGGGTCTGCTCCGCCTTCGCGCGCATCTCCGCCAGCAGGCCCTTGACCTCACCGCGCACCACGCCAAAGTCCGCCCGCCCGCCCTTGCGCGCCAGCCGGTTGAGCCGGCATACGTACTGGAACAGGGGCTCACATATCTCGACAAGGTTCATCGCTCGCTCCGGCGGAAGTGGCTAAGTGGCAAAGTGGCGAAGTGGCAAAGTGCTGAAACGCACCGCGACCTCTCCATCCCGCACCCAACTCACCTCACTTTGCCACTCTGCCACTTTGCCACTTGGCCACTCTGCCACTTGCCCCAGTGCCTCACGGCACCGTCATGTACATCGAAACATCCTGGTACTCGAAGTCGTCCGTCTCGGCCCACCGCACGCACATGGCCTTCTCCGCGACGATCCGGTCCCACATCTTCTTGCTCTCGCCCATGTCCACGCGGAAGTAGTGCAGGTCCACCGCGCTGGGCAGCTCCATCGGCGGGTGGCGGTCCTCCACCAGCTTCACGCCGAACAGGTGCAGCTTCGCCATGCTCTTGGGCATCAACTTGAACCGGTCCTGGTCCTCCACCAGCTTCCCCAGCACCGCCGCCGGCGCCTTCGTCCTAATCCCGATGTAGTACCCGTTGGGCTGGCTGATCTGCTCGTCGGTCAGGGTCGCGGTCAGCAGGCCCTGGTCCTTGACGAACGCGCTCTGCAGAAACTTCTTCTGGATGTCGCCGCGCAGCAGCGGCCGGATCTTGCGGTCCAGCTCCTGGAACACCGGGCCGGGGTTGTCGTGGTCATACTTGGGCGCCTCGAAGGGGTCACGGTCCGGCGACAGCGCCGCCAGCTCCCCCTGCAGCTCCCGCAGCGTCAGGTACGCCGCGAAGGGCGTCATCGCCCCCGCACCGCCCACGCCCCCCTGCACCATCACCGGCAGGCTGGCCGCGTACTTGTTGAGGACCTGCAGCCGCAGCATCTGCAGCAGCTGCGGCCCGCGCAGGTTCTCCACCACGAACCCGCCCCGCGTCAGCTGATTCACCAGCTCCTTCCGCGAGGCCTCCACCGCCGCCCCCAGGTCCCTCAGCGTGTTCCGCAGCAGCGGCGAGCCGTTGATCACCAGGCACGGCGGCACGAACCCCGTATCAGGCCGCGGCAGCGTGCTCTCCTCCGCCGTGTGCACGATCCGCAGCAGCGGCAGCACTTCCATGTCGCTGGTGTCCTCACCCTCCACCACCAGGCGGGCGTTGTACCGCCGCACCATCACCGGCTCCGCCGCCTCCCCGGTGTTCTCATCGCTGCGGGTGATCTCCGACACGCGGTACAGCCGCTTGACGCGCGCATCCTCCGCTACCGCCCGGCGCGCTGCGCCGCCCGCCCCGCCCGCGGGGATGGGGTCCACCGTGTTCGCCCGCGCCGCCTGCCACAGCGGCACCGCCAGGCTCACCGTGAACGCCCCGCTGCTCGCCTGGAACACCCGCTTGATGTCCAGCGCCGGGATATCCGCGTTCCCCGGCAGGTCGATCTCCAGCCCACTGGGCATGATCGCCCGCAGCCGGTCGATCCGCACCAGCATGTTCTCCAGCGCATCGGTCGACAGCCGCAGGTCGATCACGCCGTAGGGGAACGCCATCGAGAGCCGCCGCTCCCGCATCCCGGCCTCCGCCAGGTCCCGCTGCATCGTCTGGAGGTGGTGCGGCTTGAGGAACAGACCCTCGTGCCAGTGAACTTGTCCGACCTGAGACATTCGTGCCCCCTGCCTGCGCAGTGCTAAAGGTGCTCAAACCACAACAACTAGCGGATGACCTGGCTCAGGCCCGCATCCACATCCTTCGCGATCACCTGCTTCATCCGCAGCTCGATGCTCGACCCATCGACGCCGTCCATCAGCCGCTCGTACTGCTTCCAGTACCGGTACTCGTCCGCCTTGAACATCTCCCGCGGCGCCGCCTGCCTGATCG
Organism: Phycisphaerales bacterium; assembly: GCA_035627955.1. Classification (NCBI taxonomy): domain Bacteria; kingdom Pseudomonadati; phylum Planctomycetota; class Phycisphaerae; order Phycisphaerales; species Phycisphaerales bacterium. The sequence goes on along the minus strand of DASPKU010000019.1, from coordinate 214,556 downwards.
CGTCCAGCGAGTACTTCGCCATGTGGTCGCGTGCAAACTGCCGCCCCGCCTCGATCACACCCTTCATCAGCAGCGACACCAGGCTCCGCAGCCGGTACGCGCTCTTGTGGATGACCTCCTTGGTCACCTTCTCGTCCCCCGCCACGAACTTGGGCAGTTCCTTGTTCAGCACCTGGAACACCGAGTTCTTGGCGTCGGGCGCCAGGTCGCGCCAGTACGTGCACGCCCACGGCTCCAGCTTCAGCACGAACTCCGCCAGCACCGACGCGGTCTCAACCACCCGGGCCGCGCTGACCTCCTGCTCCGGCGACATCTGCAGGGTCTTCTTGAACTCCGCCAGCTGCGCCGCGGGCAGCCCCCCCGCCCCTGCGGGCGCCTCCTTCACCTGCACCACCGCGAAGCCCGCACCGGCCAGCTTCTGCGTGATCGCCGCCCGGTCCGCGTCGCTCAGGAAGCGGGAGTGCTCGATCAGCTTGTCGCACAAGACCTTGGGGTCCTTGACCTCCGCCGCGGGCGCCGCGGCCACGACCGGCGGCGGCGGCGGTGCGGACCGCGCCCCGTCCGTAAAGCTCGGGAACTGCTCCATCAGCGCCAGCAGGAACGGCTCCCGCTCATTGGGCGCCAACCCCGAAATCGCCCTCTTCACCTCATCCTGAAGCTGCTCGGACCGCAGCTCCTTGTCCTGATCCGCCAGCTCGCTGTGCAGCACCCGCAGACGGGCCGATAACGCGCTGAGCCGCTTGCCACGCTCTGAGGTCGGTTCGATCACGCGCCCACGCTCCTTGCGCACCCAATCCCAACGCACATCCCAAAGCGAACCCAAACGCCCGCCGCAACACCCAACCCGATAAACCGGCGCTCACGCCTCTGTCACGAGGGCCCCATGATATCGGGCCGTCCTCTGGACACAACCGCCCCCCACGACCGGGTTTGCCCCTTCCCCCCACTTCCGCGCCAAACCTGCGCGAACCCGCACCTTCCCCACACCCCCCACACCCCACCCACCCCCGACAGCCCCCCGCCAACCGACGGACTTTGCACACCAACCGTCAATCCGCCCCTGGTTGTCTCCGATCCATCCCACGGCACACGCGCGTGCGGCGTTGCCGTTCCGGAGACCCCCATGCGTCGCATCCTCACCCTCGCCTCCGTATTCGCTGCCCTGTTCGTGTGCCTCGGCTGCTCGTCCTCGGGCGGGCGCGTTTACACCTTCCAGCGCCACCAGGCCGGCAACGTCACTGCCAGCGACGGCATCGGCGCCTCGCTCTTCCAGCAGCCCAACGTGCAGACCGCCTTCGTCCCCGGCGAGTGACCGCCCCCACCAGACCTCAGTTCGCCCCCGCCGACAGGTACGGCGTCTTCTGCAGCATCCCCAGCAGCCGCTGCTTGGGCGAGCCCCCGCCCCCCGCGCCCGCGCCGGTGGAGAACGCCAAGCGGAAGCCCACGTCCGCCCAGCCCTGCCGGGCCGTGGTCCGCTTGAACTCCTGCGGCTCGGTCGTGCCCACCTGCGGATTCGACAGCGCCGACCCGCCGATCACCCGCATGTTCGCGTAGCCCTGCCCCATCAGCCCCATCACCGAGTCGTACGTCGCCTGCGGCAGCGCCTCCGCCGCCAGCGGCGCTTCGTGCGTGAACTCCCACACATTCCCGATCAGGTGATGGAACTTCGGCTCCTCCGCACCTTGCCTCCGCTCGTTCACCGGCGCGAAGTACAGGTACCCGTCGTTCACCGTTAGTGCCGAGCCGTCCAGCTCCGCCGCGACCGGCGCGCCGTTCTGCAGCACCATGATCCCGCTGCCCGGGTAATTCATGATGTTCTTGGCCTGGAACTTGTCGTCGCCGATGTTGTCCGCGACGTGCTGGTACTGCCGCGCGTAGGACTCATCGCGCAGGTTGGGCGTCGCGTTCGCGCCCGTCGCGGCCGCGGCCTTCCACTCCGCCGAGCTCGGCAGCCGGCACCCCAGCACCCGCGCCACGTACAGGCTCGCCTCCGGCGACACCCAGTCCACGGGATCCAGATCGCTCGGCGGCCGGCCCGGGCCACCGCCCTCGGGGTAGTACGGGTTCCGCGCCATCGTGTCTGCCATGTTCGTCGCGTGCCAGCCCATGCCGTTCTTGTCGTGCGGCTGCGTGTTGGCCGGCACGCTCTTGTCCATCTTCATCTTGTCGCCGCTGCCCACCCACCGCACGGTCCGCACGCCCGCGCGGGTCTCGAGGTTGCTGCCGTCCAGCAGCTTCTTGCCCTGACCGCCCACGCCCCGCACATCATCCCACTTCCCGAACGCCTCCACGGCGTCGATGAACAGCCCCACCGGCATCTCGGTCGTGCACAGGTACGTGACCTGGTCCTCGCCCATCACCATGGGCCGGAACTCCAGCACGTGCTCGCCGCGCTTGCCCGTCCACCGGTAGCGCACCAGGCCCCGCGCCTTGTCCTCCTCAAACGCCCACTTCACCCTGCCCGGCCCCATCTCGTCCATCGTGACGACCTTCTTGATCACGAAGGGGTTGAGGTCCTTGTCGAACTGCGCCACCTCCGGCCTGTTCAGGTTGAGGCCCTTGGCGTCGTTCACGAAGGCCATCACGGGCGTGTGCAGCTGCTCGATCTGCTCCTTCGCCGGTGCTTCGCCGACGCCCTCGACGGCCTTGAGCAGCTCCCACCTCTCGCGGTTGTACTTCAGCCACGCAGGCCCGCCGGCGATGGCCTCGGCCCCGCCCGGCACCCGCGTCGTGAGCTCGAAGGCCGCGTTCACCTGCGGCACGTCGCCCTTGGCGTTCTCGATGAACCTCAGCCACAGGGCACGCAGCTGTCCCTCGACCTCGGAGGTGAGTCCGGCCGCCCGTGCCCCCGCGCTCTTCCGCACCGCCGCCACAACCTTCGCCTGCACATCAATGGCCGCGCTCAGGTCCGACGCGCTCGCGGGGTAACCCGTCGCCCGGAGCGCCCGCCACGCCGTCAGCACGCTCGACAGTCCGCTCCCAGCGTCGTTGATCACGCCCACCAGCGCCGGCGCGCTGCTCATCGCCTTTACCTCCTTGAGGGCATCGACCCGCGCCAGCACCTTGTCCAGGCCCGCCTTCAGCGGCTCGAAGCCCTGTGCTCCCCGCACCGCAGCATCGAGCGCCGCGATCGAAGCCCCTTCCACGCTCTCATCCAGCCCATACCCCGCGGCCAGCAGCGTCTCGACCTTCTGTGCCGCGGTGTACATCGCGCGCAGATCCGCCACCCGCGCGTTGTAGGTCCCCGCCGCCTGCTCCACCTTCGCCCGCAGCCCTGCGTCCGCCGCGTCTGTCGCCTCGGGCAGCTTGGAAATCAGCGACTCGCGCAGATCAACAAGGTGCTTCTCCGCCCCCGCGTACACCACCTCCGAGCCCGCCGCGGGCGCCTCCAGCCCCAGCGTCGCCGCGAACGCCCCGTCGATAGACTTCAGCAGCTCATCCAGCTTCGCGACCTGCCCGGTGACTTCCTGCCACCCGCGCGTCTCGCTCTCCTCCAGGTCCTCACGCAGCTTCCGCAGCGACGCCGTCATGCGGTCCTGCAGCTGCGCCGACCGCAGCGACGCGGCCCCGTCGCCCGCCTTCTTTACATACTCGATCAGCTGATCCCGCGCCCCCACACGCACCGCTTTCAGCTTCGGCCGTAGGGCCAACGCCGACGCCTTCGCCTCGCCCGCGATCTTGACAATCTCCGCCTGCGCCGCCGGTTCCGTCCCCCACGCTTTCCCCCGCGTCTCCTCCACCAGCTTCTTGAGCGCCTCGGCGTCGGTCCGCAGCTGCTCAAACTCCGCCCGCACCGCCGCGTCCGAGCTCAGCAGCCGGTCCGCCACCGTCACGTGCTCGGCGATCTCGCTCATCCATGCCGCCAGCCACCGGTCCGGGCTGGGCTTCCGCGGGTCCTGCGTCGGGTCGGCCTGGTCCTCAAACCACCGCTCCTCCAGGCTCACGAGCGCCGCTGTCGCCTTCGTGTACCGCTCGTCGCGGTTTGCGATCTCGCTCTTGATGAACGCGCTCTGCTCCTCGCTGGCGGGCGGCGGCTGGTTCTTCAGCCACGCGATCGACTCGCTCAGCTCCTTCAGCTGGGCCGCCAGCTTCCCCGCCTCCTCCGCGTCCACCGGGTCGTCCTTGATCAGCTTCCGCACTTTCGCCAGCCGCGTATCGAGGCTCCCCACATCCCCTGGCGTCCACGCCCTGCGGGCGTCCTCGTACACGATCTCCACCTTCGGCGGCTCGCGCATCGCGACGAACACCCCGCCGCCCACCGCCAGCAGCACCGCCGCCGCGATCCCCAGCTTCGCTCCCACCGACATCCCGGCCTTCGCCGGCGGCTTCGCCTTCAAGACCTCCGCCAGCTTCGCCCGCACCTGCTCCAGCGGCACCAGCTGCCCCGCCTGCACGTTCAGCAGCGTCTCGCACAGTCCCCGCAGCAGTTCTCCCGCCGCTCCCATCCGCTGCCACTCGGGCCCGCCCGCCACCGCCCCCGCCCGCGGCGGCATCCGGTGCACGACCATCTGGTACAGCAGCGCCGCCATCCCCCGCTGGTCCTGCACCGGCGCGTTGGCCTCAAGTCGCGAGCCGGCCTCCGGGTCCGTCAGCGCGATCGCCGCCTCTTCCACCTCCACCGACCCCAGCAGCACGTTGCTCGCCTGCAGCCCGCCGTGACCACGCTTGTGCGTCTTCTCGAGCTCCTCGAGCCCCGCGACCACGCCCTCGATCACGTGCGCGATCGACCGCGCATCCAGCTCCCGCCGGCTGTCCACCATCCGCTGCACGCTCACCGGGTAGAGGTCGGTGACGTAGTACACCGCGTCGCTCGCCCGCCCCGCATCGTGCACCGGGGCCCAATGCCCCGCGCCGCCCCCGCCCGCGGGCCCCGCCGGCAGCGACCGCTGCACCTCCGCCGCCTCCAGAAACGCCGCGCTCTCCCGCTCCACTACCTCGGCGTCGGCGAACACGTCCGCCGTCTTGTACACCTTCACCGCGTACGCGGGCGCCCCTGTCTGCCCCGCCTTCCGCGCGGCGTACACCGCGAACGGACCCGCCGATGCCAGCTCCTCGACCGTCTCAAACGCCCCGTACGTTGGCATGGCCGCGCGCCTTCACCGCCCGCGCCCCGCCCGCGAGCCGCTTCCAAACAACGGCACCGGGCGATAGAGCCCGGTGCCGCAACGGGGTCCACAGAATACACGCGTCGGGGCCACCGCCCCAAAACCGCCCCAACCCTGCTCCGGGGGCACGCGCCCCTGGGCGTCACTTCTTCAGCGGCTCCATCTTTGTCCGCACGTCGATGCCCCCGCTCGTCACGGCGATATCGATCTGGTTGGTCTTCCAGCGGTCGCTCGTGAAGGGCAGCTCCTTCCGCCGCAGCTCCAGCCCGCCCTCCCCCGAGCGGAGGTTCTTGCTGTTGGCGAAGATGAACAGGCGGGTCGCCCCCCGCTCCTTCCACACCTGCCAGATCGGGTCGTTGGCCGCGATGGTCTTCGCCGCCGCGTCGTCGTTGGTGAACACCAGGTCCTTGGTGAAGGGCTTGGCCGCCGCACGCCGGGGGTCGTTCCCCGCGAAGAACGAGTCAACCTTGTACTCGTTCCACTCCCGCGCGTCGTTCTCGCTCACGCCGATCACCGCCACCTCCACCAGCGGCAGCTTGCCGTTGGGGTCCCGCAGGCTCTGCTCGGGGGTGAAGGTCACGTTCGCCACCTTCAGCGTCGGCGTCGAGCACCCGCCCAGGGTGAAGCTCATCATCACCACCGCCACCAACACCGCCCACACGCTCAGCTTCGACATGGTCAGACTTCCTTCGAATCGAGGAACACGAACCCTTACCGCTCCGCCGCACTTACCGCTTCGCCGCCGCGATGCACCCCTTGACCACCTCGCGGATGTCCGCGCTCAGCCCGGGGTCCGACACGATCAGGCTGCGGCAGCTCGTCAGCAGAGCGTACAGGTCGTCCAGAACACCGTCAAAGACCCTGTGGATACCGCCCACCGGCGCATCGCCCAGGTCCTTGCACCGGCTGTCGGCGCTCAGCCCCGTGAACATCCGGATCACCGCCGCCAGCGTCCCAAACCACAGGCGCGGCGGCACCGCCAGGAATGCTTCGTCCGCGTCGCTCACCCCGGCCAGAACCCGCTGCGGCCCCAGCGCCGCCGCCCACTTCTTGTCGCTCTCAAAGACCCGCATCAGCCGCCCCGGCAGGTCCTCGCCCGTCTCCGCCAGCTTCGCCGCCTCGGCAGCCAGGCTGAACAGATCATCCAGCACCGCCGGCAGCGCGCGCCCCGGCCCAGTCAGCAGCGTCCGCGCCCCCAGCACCCCCACCGCGTACAGGTCGCACGGCGAGCTCATCATCGGGACCAGCTCGAACGCCACATCCTGGATGGGCACGCCCATCGCGCTCTTCAGGCGTGCCGTCACATCCTCGCTCAGGGCGTGCGGCACCGTCCGCACCTTCAGCTCCCCGCCCGCCATCGCCTCGCGCCCATCGACCGTCGCGTACAGGTCTACCCGCGTGTTCCCCACCGCGAACCGCAGCCACACCAGGTCGTTCTTCCCAGGCGCGAGCCGGTCCTGCGTCGAGAGCGTCCCCTCCAGGATCACGCCGTTGCTCTCGCTGATCACGTTCCGCAGCCGCAGCCACCCCTTGCCGCTCGCGGTGCGCCCCACCGCCTCGGGCGTGTACACGCTCATCCGCTGACCGCTCGCCGCCAGGAAGTACTTCGCCTGCGTCCCCTCGATGGGCAGCTCGACGCCCTCCCCCGGCTCGCTCAGCTCGACCCGCGCCGTCCACCACAAAGGCAGCGCTCCCGCCCCCGGCGAGAGCCGCACCCTGAAACTCTGCCCCGTCAGGTTCAGCAGAGGCATCTGCGTCCCCGCCAGCGTCGACCGCACCGCTGCCGCCGCCCCGGCCAGCACCATCAGCTTCAGGTGCAGCGCCTCCACCACCCGCGCCGGCGTCCCCGCCGCCGACAGGTTCAGCCACCCCCCCACCTTCCCCATCCCGCCCACCGCCCCCGCCGGGCCTCCGATGGCACTCTCCGCGATGAGCTTCAGCAGCTTGTCCGCCGCGCCGGACTCGCCCTCGACGCCCGTCAGGGCATCGATGAACTGCTCGTACGCCAGCGGCGCGTACGGCCGCACTATCATCCTTCCCCCGCCCCCGTTCACCGCCGCGACCTCACCCGTCGCACCCACGCCCATCGCTGACACATCCGCCCCCACCACATCCAGCGGCAGCAGCGGCGTCTCCTCCCCCAACTCAGGCTGGTACAGGTGTCGCGACAGCGTCGCGCCGTACGCCGGCACGCCCTTGCGGGTCAGCAGCCCCTCATCACGGCACAGCTGCCACGACGCCCCCGCGCGCCGATCCTTCGCTGCGACCGGCGCCAGCCGCTTCACATCCACGAACATCGGCGCAGGGTTCTCCGTCTCCCAGCCCGTCGCGATCACCCCCGCCCCCTCGACCTTGGCGAACCCCTCGGCCCGCACCGCCCACCGGTGGTCCAGCTGCGCGTTGCTCAGCGCCTGCCGGTACCCGGGGAGCGCGCTGGCTAGCCCGGCCGTGTCCTGCACCCACAGCTCCAGCCACTCGTGCACGATCCCCGCGCTATCGCACAGGCACCCGAGGTACACCCGGGCATCCAGCGTGTCCCGCAGCGTCACCAGCGGGCTCTCCCCCGCCTTCGCCCCGCTCTTGACGACCGCGCACAGCCGCACCCGCGCCTGCTGCTCCGCCTCCGTCAGCGGCGCCGCCCCATACCCCTGCGGCATCGAACGCGGCAGCGACGCGAACACGAACGGCACGGCAGAAGTCGGTGTCATGGGGGCACAGTGTACCGGCCTGTCACCATCGCGTGCCACGATCATCACGTGCCACGATCATGACCGTGCTCTGACGGTCATGATCGTGCCCCCTTGCCGCGATATCTCACGCGTGCCCCAGGTACGCCTTCCGCACCGCGTCGCTCGCCGCCAGCTCCGCCGCCTTGCCCTCCATCGCGATCTTCCCCACCTCCAGCACGTACGCCCGGTGGGCCACCTTCAGCGCCTGGTTGGCGTTCTGCTCCACCAGCAGGATCGTCGTGCCTTCCTTGTTGATCTCGCGGATGATCCGGAAGATCGTCTGCACCACCTGCGGCGCCAGCCCCAGGCTCGGCTCGTCCAGCAGCAGCAGCTTGGGGCGGGCGAGCAGCGCCCGCGCCATCGCGAGCATCTGCTGCTCGCCACCGCTGAGCGTCCCCGCGCTCTGCTTGTACCGCTCCTTGAGACGGGGGAACAGCGACAGCGCGTGCTCACGGTCCTTGGCGATGTTGGCCGTGTCCTTCCGCGCGAACGCCCCCAGCTCCAGGTTCTCCTCCACCGTCATGTTCGCGAAGATGCCGCGCCCCTCGGGCGACTGCGCGATCCCCAGCCGGACGATCTCGTGCGGCGCCAGGCGCGCAAGGGACCGCCCTTCGTACTCCACCTCGCCGCCCGACGGCTTCACCAGCCCCGAGATCGCCCGCAGCGTCGTGCTCTTGCCCGCCCCGTTGCAGCCGATCAGCGTCACGATCTCGCCACGCTCCACCCGCAGCGTCACCCCGTGCAGCGCCCGGATCGCCCCGTAGTTCACCCGCAGGTCCTTCACCGCGAGCATTACTCACCCCTCCCCTGCTGCTCCGCCGTCTTCCGCGGCGACATCGCCTCCGTCACCGGCCCCGCGCTCCGCGGCGTGTGCACCACCCCTGCGTGCTCGCGCTCCTTCCGCGCCTCCTCCGCCGCCTCCTCCTCCGTCGAGCCCAGGTACGCCTGGATCACCTTCGGGTTCACCTGCACCTCCGCCGGCGTCCCCTCCGCGATCACCACGCCATAGTCCAGCACCGTGATCCGCTCGCACACGTCCATCACCAGTCCCATGTCGTGCTCGATCAGCAGGATGGTCACCTTGAACTGCTCGCGCACCTGCCGGATCAGCCCCCGCAGGTCGGCCTTCTCGCGCGTGTTCATCCCGGCCGCGGGCTCGTCCAGCAGCAGCACCTTGGGGTTGGTCGCCAGCGCCCTGGCGATCTCCAGCTTCCGCTGGTCCCCGTACGGCAGGTTCCGCGCCTGCTCCTCCGCCCGCCCCTCCAGCGCGAACACCTTGAGCAACTCCATCGAGCGCTGCGTAATCGCCCGCTCCTCGCCCACGTGCAAGGGCGACCGCAGCACCGCCCCGAACATCGAGTGCCGCACGCGCACGTGGCTCGCCAGCTTCACGTTCTCCAGCACGCTCAGCTCGCCGAACAGGCGGATGTTCTGGAAGGTCCGCGCCATCCCCGCTTCCGCGATCCGGAACGGCCGCAGCCCCTGAATCTCCTGCCCCCCCAGCCGCACCGTCCCCGTGTCGGGCTTGTACACCCCTGTCAGCAGGTTGAACACCGTCGTCTTGCCCGCGCCGTTGGGCCCGATCAGCCCGTGCAGTCCCCCCTCAGGGATCGCCAGCGCGAAGTTCTGCACGGCCTTCAAGCCGCCGAAGCTCTTGCTCACGCCCGATGCGCTCAGGATCGCATTGGCAGCCGCGCTCGCAGCAGTCACGCGCCACCCCGCTTCCCGAACCGGCGCGTCAGCCACCCCCACGTTGACCGCTCCCACACCTCGTGCACGCCGAACAGCCCCTGCGGCCGGAAGATCATCATCAGGATCAGCATCAGCGCGTAGATGATCATCCGGAAGTCACCCAGGTTGACCTCCGACCCGATGCTCTTAGGCAGCACCGCCGGGCCTCCCAACCCCGCAACTACCAGCAGCCCCCCCACCACCGCCACGCCGATCGTCCGCCCCGGCAGCGGCCGCGCGTTCTTCTTGAGGTACCCGAGCTTCGCCACGCTCGACACCGCCATCACCGCGCCCACCACCCACAGCACCGTCCCCAGCTCCACGATGAACCCGCGCAGGTACTCCGGCAGCAGCGTCACGATCACCGCCGCCAGCGTCGCCCCCGAGATCGACCCCAGCCCACCCAGCACCACCATGATGATGATGTCGAAGCTCTTCTGGAACCCCGCGTCCACCGGGGACAGCGACACGCCCAGCGTGTGCGCGTACAGCCCGCCCGCCATCCCCGCGAAGAACGCCGCGATCACGAACGCCCACACCTTGAACCGTGTCGTGTTGACGCCCATCGCCTCCGCAGCGATCTCGTTCTCGCGGATCGACAGAAACGCCCGCCCGAACGTGCTCGTCTTCAGCCGGAACGCCACGATCAGCGTCACGCACACGACCAGGTACACCCAGAACAAGCTGTTGTACTTGGGGATGTCCCCGAACCCCAGGCTCTGCCCCACCGACACCGGCAGCAGATAGAACGGCGCCTCCCGCACCGCCGCGGCCGTCTTGATCACCGGCTGCGTGTTCTGGATCATCACCCGCACGATCTCGCCGAACCCCAGCGTCACGATCGCGAGGTAGTCGCCCTTCAATCTCAAACTCGGCAGCCCCACCAGGAACCCCACCAGCCCCGCCGCCAGCCCACCCACCACCACCGCCGCGAAGAACATCAGCTCCGCGCCTGTCAGCAGCGGCAGCCCCTCGATGCTCCGCGGCATCCCGCTCAGCACACCGCCGCGCGCATCCGCGTTCCCCCACGCCAGCATCGACCCGTAGTACGTCACCGCCCCCGACACGTACCCGCCCACCGCCAGGAACCCCGCGTGCCCGATGCTGAACTGCCCCGTGAACCCGTTCACGATGTTCAGCGACACGGCCAGGATCACCGCGATCCCCACGTTCAGCATCAGGATCGCGTCGTACGCCCCCAGCGCCGGCTTCAGCACCGCCTGCACCAGCAGCGCCACCCCCACCGCCGCCACGTACGGCCACAGCCCCTTCGCCGCGCTCGCCGCCGCGGAGGGTCTCAAGGCATCAGCCTGGGCGCTCAGCGTGCTCACTCACACCTTCTCCACCGCGGCCACTCCCAGAATCCCGCCCGGGCGCACCAGCAGCACCAGGATCAAGAGCGCAAACACGTACACGTCCGTCATGCTCGACGACAGGTACGCGCTCCCGAAGTTCTCCAGGAGCCCGATCGCCAGCCCCCCCAGCATCGCGCCGCGGATATTCCCGATCCCCCCCACCACCGCCGCCACGAACGCCTTCAGCCCCAGCAGCGTCCAGCTCGTGTCCGCCGTCTGCTTGATGTTCGCGTACTTGAGCGCCCAGATAAACCCACCCGCCGCGGCCAGCATCGCCCCCGCCACGAACGTAATGCTGATGACGCGGTTCACCGGGATCCCCATCAACGCCGCGTTCCGCACGTCGAAGCTCACCGCCCGCATCGCCCGCCCGAACTTGGTGTGGAAGATCAGCCAGTCCAAGCCGAACATCAGCGCCACGGCCGTGCCCACGCCCACCACGTCCAGCACGTTAATATTCACATTCCCGATCGACACCAGCGCGGAGTCCTCGATCAGGCGCGGGAACGCCCGCGGGCTCGTCCCGAAAACCTGCGGCAGCTGCCCCAGGTTCTGCAGGAACAGCGACACACCGATGGCCGTGATCAGCACGTTCAGGCGCGGCGCGTTACGCAAAGGTTTGTACGCCAGCCGCTCGATCGTGAACCCGATCGCCCCGCACGCCGCCATCGCCAGCACCAGCACCACCCCGCCCAGCCACCACGGCGTTCCATCCGCGCCACTCACCATCGGCTCGAGCTTGGTCGCGATCACCAGCGACAGCCACGCACCCAGCACCACCACGTCGCTGTGCGCGAAGTTGATGAACTTGAGGATGCCGTACACCATCGTGTAGCCCAGCGCAATCAGCGCGTACAGGCTGCCGAGGGAGACGCCGTCCTTCAAAGTCTGGAGCAGTTGATCCACGGGGGGCGGATTCTAGCGAAAAGACGCCGGGCCGAAAGCGGCCCGGAAATCGTCAAAGGGCAAATGTTCAAAGGGCAAATCCGGAGAGAGCGCGCCGGTTACCCCGGAACTCCCCATCCGAATTTGCCCTTTGCCCTTTGCCCTTTGCTATTTGCCCTTTGCCCTTTACGGTTCGACCGTCGCCCGCCACACCGGCACCCCGCCCTTCATCTCCACGATCACCGCGGGCTTCACCGCATCACGCTCGGCGTTGATCGAGATCACGCCCGTCACGCCCTTGAACCCCTTGGTTGAGGCGATCGCGTCGCGCAGCTTGCTGCCGTCCACGCTATCGGCCTGGTCCATCGCCTGGAACAGCAGCCGGGCCGCGTCGTACCCCAGGGCCGCGAGCCCGTCCGGCGTGCCGCCGAACTTGCTCTTGTACTTGGTCACGAACTCCTGGATCTCGGGCGTGGGCTGGTCGGGGGCGTAGTGGTTGCTGTAGAAGCTGCCCTCGATCGCCTGCCCCGCGTTCTTCGCCAGGTTCTCGCTGTCCCAGCCGTCCCCGCCCAGCAGCGGCATCGTCATCCCCAGCTTGCGGGCCTGGATCGCCACGTTCGCCACGTCGGTGTAGTACCCCGGCACGAAGATCACGTCCGGGCTGCTCTCCCGGATCCGCGCCAGCTGCGCGTTGAAGTCGCTCGCCCCCTTGGTGTACGCCTGCTCGCTCACCACCTCGCCGCCCGCGGCCTTGAACGCCTTGGCGAACTCGTCCTTCAGCCCCACCGAGTACGCCGACGCCTGATCGAACAGCACCGCCACCTTGTTCGCCTTGAGGTCGTTGCGCGCGAACTTCGCGCACGCCAGCCCCTGGAACGGGTCGATGAAGCACACCCGGAAGATCATGTCGCCCTTCTTGGTCACGTCCGGGTTGGTCGAGCTCGGCGTGATCATCGGCACGCCGTACTGCTGGCAGATCGGCGCACCCGCCAGCGACACGCTGCTCGCCACCTCCCCCAGCACCGCCACCACCTCATCCTTGGTGATCAGCTTGGTCACCACGGGCCCCGCCTTCTCCGGCTTGCCCTCGGTGTCCTCGCTCACCAGCCGCACCTTGCGCTTGGTGCCGCCGATGTCCACGCCGCCCGCGGCGTTCACTTCCTCGATCGCCAGCTTGATCCCGTTGTCCGTCGACTGCCCGAAGGTCGCCTCGGACCCCGTCAGTGACCCGAAGTGCCCGATCAGCACCTCGCCGGACTTGTTCCCACTACCCCCGGCGTTGCCCCCTCCAGCCGTGCCGCCGCCTGTCCCGGACTTGTCCTTGCACCCCACCACGCCCGCCAGACCCATCAGGGCCGCCAGACCAAGCACCTTCGCCACGCTCGCCGCACGCTTCATGGGCAACTCCATAGAAAGACCGCGGCCCCGGGGGCAGTCCCGCCGGGGCCGCGCGTTCACAGGGTACCCGATCTCAGGGGTGCACCGCCACCAGTGACTTCACCGGCGACGCCGCCCCCCGGCGACTCCCACCACCCCCGCGAGACCCAGCAGGGCCGCCGCCGAGGGCGTCGGCACCACCGTCAGGGCGAAGTTCACGCTCGTCTCCCCGCCGCCGGACCGCGCCGGGGGGCCCAGCAGGTCAGCGCTGAACGCGTAGCTGAACGCGTTGGCCATCAGGGCGTAGTTGCCCGCCGGCAGCGTGCCGCTGAACGTGAACCCGTCGCTGCCCGGCCCCGGGAAGATCAGGAAGCCCGCCACCGGCTCGTCGGTGTCGGCGTTGATCAGCTGCACCCGCGCCCGCCCGTACAGGTCCGAGGGCTCGCCGTCGGGGTTGAGCCCGTTGAGCACCACCGACCCGCCGCCGGTAAATGACACCGGCGTCGGCGCCGCCACGCTGAACAGGGCCAGGAAGCTGCTGTGCCCCTGCGCCTCACCCGTGATGAACGTGCTGCCCGTCCGCACCAGCGTCGAGGCCGTCAGCGACCCCGAGATCAGGCTCGACGACACCGTGGTGTTGTGCCCGGCGCTGCCCTCGGCCCCGCCGCCATTGACTTCCGAACGGCTGGCCGCAGCCGTGTGGCTCCACGGCCCCATCCCCGGCGCGCTCGACCCATCGAACCCCTCGGCCCCGTTCCCCAGGACCGCGCTCGCGACCGTGGAGCGCTCCTGCCCCGTGGGCGCAAACTGCCCCAGGGCGACCACAGGGAACGCGCCCGCGACCAGGGCACCAACGACACACGCACGCATGCTCATGTTCTCTCTCCTCGATCCCCTCGCCGAGGGGGCCAGCCTACCAGACCCGATCCCCAAGGCAACCCCAAGTGGTGCCCCGATCACCGCAAGAAATCGCACCCGCCCGCGACGGACCCGCCCCCCGCCCGCATCCTTATGGATGGCCGCGTGAGAACGCCGCCAACAGTCTCCATTCTGGGGAAACCCCGCTGCGACCGCCGCCACCCCTGGCGGTCGTGGCGTTTTTGGGGGCCGGATTGAACGCGAAGGGCGCGAAGGGGGAGCCCGAACACGCGAAGGGGGGCCGGGAAACCGCGAGAGGGGGGCGGACGGCGCAGAACTTGCCCGTTTGGTGGGTCTCGGGGTCTTGAACAATCATTTCTCGAGGCTCAACAGCTCCTGTGCATGCCCCAACTGGCCTTGTTCATGCCCCAACTGCCCTTGTTCATGCCCCAACTGCTCTTGTTCATGCCCCAACTGCTCTTGTTCATGGCCGAGAAATCGTTTCTCAAGGCCCAACTGCCGTTGTGCACCGTCCCACAATCGTTGTGGGACGCCCCACACCCGCTGTGGAACGGCCCACAGCAGGCAAGTTCTGCGCACCCCGTCCCCTTTCGCTCTTCGCGCCTTCGCTCCCCCTTCGCGGCCTTCGCGTTCAACCTCCCCCAATGCGGGCGACAGGAATCGAACCTGCAAAGCCTTGCGGCCACGGGAACCTAAATCCCGCGCGTCTGCCAGTTCCGCCACGCCCGCGGCGATCCACATCTTAACCCATCCTGGGTGGCCAGCCGCTCCGCGGCGGCTCCCCTGCCTTTTATCACCACCGGTCCACCACCTTTCCGAAACAGGATGGTCCCGTGACCTGACCACTCCTCCACTCCTCCACTCCTCCACTCCTCCACTCCTCCACTCCTCACCCCCCCACCCGCTCACCCACCCACCCCTCAGGACCCCCCATGGCCTGCAAGTGCACCAGCGCCTCCCTCGGCCCCCTCATCCTCCGCACCGCCCTCGCCGTGGTCTTTATCTGGGCGGGCCTGACCAAGGTCCTCGCTACCACCGAGGTCACCGGCAAGGACGTCACCCTGCTCAAGGAGATGGGCGTCACTCCTAAGACCGCGACCGTTGACGGCGTCACCGGCACGCCCGCCGCGGCGTCCTCGGACAAGCTCGAGGTCTCGCTCGCCTACACCCTCGCCCTGCACCTGCGGAAACTCGAGCAGCCGCAGGGTGAGCAGCAGATCACGCTGTGGCCCAAGGCCCTGACGCAGGACCGCTGGCCGGTGTGGGCCGCGTACGCGTGCACGTTTACCGAGCTCGTGGGCGGGGCCCTGCTGCTGATCGGTGGCCTCACCCGCCTGGCGGCCTTCGGAATCGCCACCACCATGATGACCGCGATGTGGCTGACCGTGATCGGCCCGGCAATCGCCAGCGGCAAGACGCACCTGGGCTTCCTGCCTGACACCGAGCCGCTGCTGGGGGGCAACTTCATGATGGTCCAGTTCCAGTTCACGCTGTGCCTGGCCGCGTGGGCCCTCGTTTTCCTCGGCTGCGGCGCCCTGGGCCTGGACAACGCCCTCTTCGGGCGCGGCAAGAAGCCCTCCAAGCCCAAGCCGGCGGCGCCGGCGGAGGAATAAGCATCTCACGCAGAGGCGCAAAGAACGCACTCGGAACTGGCTTCCTCTGCGCCTCTGCGCCTCTGCGTGAGCTCTTGATTTGATCAGATCGACGGGGGCGGCATGGGGTATGGTTCAGCGTGGCCCTGACCTGGGAACAGTTCCGCAAGGCCCCCATCAGCACGCTGCCGCGGTCGGCGCTGGTGCTGCCGATCGCCGTGTCGGTGCTGGTGCACCTGACGATCGTGGCGACGGTGGTGCTCTTCCAGATCGGGCGCCAGCCCCGCCAGGGACGTGTGACCGAGGGGCCGGTCGAGACCGCGACGGTGCTGACACTGGCCGCCGAGCCGCCACCGCCGGCTCCGCCCGCGCCGCCCCCGCCGATGGCCCCGCCGCCGCAACCGGAGCCCGAGCCGCAGCCCGAGCCGGAACCAGAGCCTGAGCCCGAGCCGCCCCCCGCGCCCACCAGCACCGACGTCCTCGCCGAACCCAGCGAGCCCGCGCCGATCGACCCTCTGCCCGCGCCGCAGCCCGCCGCGCCCGGCGTGCCGACGCTCCCCCGCGCCACCGCGCCCATCGTGGTCCCGCAGCCCGCGCCGGCGCAGCCGCAGCCGGTCACCTTCGCGGGCGTGCAGGGCACCCGTGCCAAGAAGGTCGTCTACGTGGTGGACGCCTCGGGCGCCATGACCAGCAGCCTGAAGCTGGTGCTCGAGGAGCTCTCACGCTCCATCGGTCGGCTGGACGCGTCGCAGTCCTTCCAGGTCGTGGTGATGCGTGAGAACCCCGAGGACGAGGACGCGCCGCGGGCAACGCTGTTCTCGTACAACCGCAGCACGTCGCTCACCCCCGCGACGGACGACGCCAAGATTCAGGCGTCCACGTGGCTCGCGTCGCTCACGCCCAGCGGCCGCAGCGACCCGCTCGCGGGTCTCACGGCCGCGCTGGAGCTCAGGCCCGACCTCGTTTTCCTGCTCACCAAGTCCATCCGCCGCACCGGCAGCAACACGGACTGGGGCGCGGGGAGCAAGGCGACCATGGACCGGCTCGATGAGCTCAACCCTGTCAGCGTCCACACCGGCGACCGCCCGGCGGTGATCAAGGCGATCCAGTTCATCGACGAGGATCCGACGGGCCTGCTCCGCGCCATCGCGGCCGTGCACGGCGACGGCGAGGGTAGCTACACGCTGCTGACGCTGGAGGACCTGAAGCAGCGACGCTGAGGCAGATGTGGCGAAGTGGCAGAGTGGCCAAGTGGCAAAGTGGCAGAGTGAAAAGCCACTGAGCCCGACCCTCCTTTCGCTTCCCACTTTGACACTCCGCCACTTTGCAACTTTGCCACTATGCTTGGTCCATGACCAGCGTCTGCTTCTACTTTCAGGTCCACCAGCCCCACCGCCTCCGCCGCTACTCGGTCTTCGACAACGACCCCTTCTACTTCGACGACGCCAAGAACGCGCAGATCTGCCGAAAGGTGGCCGACAAGTGCTACCGGCCGACCACCCAGCTCATCCTCGACCTGGTGCGTCGGCACAAGGGGAACTTTCGGGTCAGCTATGCGATCACGGGGACGGTGCTGGACCAGCTGGAGCAGTGGGCGCCCGACGTCATCAAGGTCTTCCAGGACCTCGCCGCCACCGGCTGCTGCGAGTTCGTGGGCGAGACCTACTTCCACTCGCTTTCTTACCTCTACTCCAAGCGCGAGTTCGACGAGCAGGTGCTGATGCACACCCGCCGCATCCAGCAGCTCTTCGGCCAGACGCCGCAGGTCTTCCGCAACACCGAGCTCATCTACAACAACGACCTCGCCTGGCACGTCTCGCAGATGCAGGACGAGAAGGGCGAGCGGCGCTTCAAGGGCCAGATCTGCGAGGGTGTCGACCGCCACCTGGGCTACCGCTCGCCCAACTACGTCTACACGCCCCCCGGCGGGGCCGTGGGCAAGGACAACAAGCCCTTCGGCCTGCTCCTGAAAAACTACCGCCTCTCCGACGACATCGCCTTCCGCTTCAGTAACCGCGGCTGGGCCGAGTGGCCGCTCTCGGCCGAGAAGTTCGCCACGTGGGTCAACCACATCAACGGCGACGGCTTCCTCTGCAACCTCTTCATGGACTACGAGACCTTCGGCGAGCACCAGTGGGCCGACACCGGCATCTTCCAGTTCCTCTCCGCCCTCCCCGAGAAGGTCTTCGACGTCGCCCCCGGGCAGAACCACTTTATCACCCCCAGCATGGCCCTGGACCAGTTCAAGCCCGTTGGCGAGTACGACGTCCACGACTTCATCTCCTGGGCCGACACCGAGCGCGACCTCACCGCCTGGCGCGGCAACGCCATGCAGAACAACGCCCTCGAAGAGACCTTCAAGCTCGAGGCCCCCATCAAGCACGCGTACGAGCAGGCCCAGCGCAGCGGCGACCCCCAGCGCACCACCGACGCCGCCCACCTCCTTAACGACTGGCGCAAGCTCACCACCTCCGATCACTTCTACTACATGTGCACCAAGTACTTCGCCGACGGGGACGTGCACAAGTACTTCAACCCCTACGACTCGCCGTACGACAGCTACATCAACTTCATGAACGTGCTGGACAACGTCCGCACGCGGCTGGCGAACCTGACCGCTACGGGCCCGAAGTCGCCGGCGATGGCGCGGTGACGACCCGCGTCGCCATGCAACGTTCGTAACGAGCCCCGAACGAAGTGAGCGGGCCCTCAATGATGCCCAGTGGGCAAGGTCAGCTGAAGACCCGTCACTTCGTTCCGGGCTCGTATGGACGTTCTCCGCGTCGACTTGCTTGACGAGTTTTTGTGTGATGCGCTCATGGCGGCTGGTAGGCTGTTCGCATGCCCACGCCTGTAACCCTGCTCGTCCCTGCGTTCACGGTTGCAGCGCTTTCCGCGACTGCTCCCGCGCAGCTGCTGGATGACGCTCCGCCCGCCGTCGACGCGGCCGCTCAGGTCCACCGCCCCGACGCCGCCGCCGTCACCTTCCGCGCTGACCTCACCATCCGCCTCCGCAACAGCCGCCCCGACGACCTCGGCACCGGCGCCCTCGCCATCCTCCACAACCTCCTCGACGAGCTCCACGCCAAAGGCGTCCGATGGGAGCGCGCCTACGCCCACCTCACCGAGGACCAGCTCGACCACATGCACGCCCGTGCCGAGGCGTATTGGCAGCGCCCAATCGCCAATCTCAACAACCAGTTCAACCTCTTCCTCCCCGCCGATCACGCGGCCAAGGGCCTGAACCTCGCCGACATCTGCAAGCAGCTCGAGTCCTTCACCGCCGTGCGCCGCGCCGAGCCCCACCTGACCGGCATCAACAACGACCCCCTCCCGCCCAGCTACACCGCCAACCAGCGCTACTTCAACCCCGCTCCCATGGGCATCAACAACACCGACCTGCACACCTGGCCCGGCGGGCGTGGCCAGGGCGTCACCGTCGTCGACGTCGAGCGCCAGTGGAATGTGAACCACGCCGAGTTCACCGGCCGCCTCCTCCGCGCCGGCCCGCCCACCAGCGGCGACCCCAGCGCCTCCAGCAACGACCACGGCACCGCCGTCATGGGCGTGCTCGTCTCCGATAGCAGCACGTGGGGCACCACCGGCGCCGTGCCCGACGCCACGCCCTACTACGCCCACGTCTACATCGCCGGCCTTTACGACGTTGCCGCGGCGATCACCAACGCCGCCGCCGTCACCGGCCCCGGCGGCGTGATCCTCATCGAGCAGCACATGATCGGCCCCGCCTCCAACTACGTCCCCATGGAGTGGCGCCTCGACTGCTACAACGCCATCCGCACCGCCGTGGGCAACGGCATCGTCGTGTGCGAGGCCGCGGGGAACGGCAACCAGAACCTGGACGCCGCCATCTACCAGACCGGCAACGGCGGGCACTACCCCTTCCAGTCCGCCAACGACTCGGGCGCGATCATGGTCGGCGCCGGGGCCGCGGGCTTCGGGGGCACCACCACCGCCCGCTCGCGCCTGCAGTTCTCCAACTACGGCGCCACCGTCGACCTCCAGGGCTGGGGCGAGCAGGTCTTCACCATCGGCTACGGCAACTTCTACAGCGTCGAGGGCGTGAACCTCCGCTACACCAACTCCTTCAGCGGCACCTCCAGCGCCACGCCCATCGTCAGCGCCGCGGCCGCGCAGCTCCAGGGCGTGCACCGCGCCGTCACCGGCCAGTGGCTCACGCCCGCGCAGGTCAAGGACCTCCTCCGGGCCACCGCCACGCCGCAGCAGGCCGGCACGTACCCGGTCTCCCAGAACATCGGCCCCCAGCCCGACGTCCGCGCCGCCCTCATGCTCGCCCTCGGGCCCGACTGCAACGCCAACAACCGCCCCGACCGAATCGACATCGCCATGGGCGCCCCCGACGCCAACGCCAACAACATCCCCGACACCTGCGAACCGCTCCGCACCTGCGACCCCGACTTCAACGGTGACGGCGACACCGCCACCGACCAGGACATCGAGGCCTTCTTCGCCTGCATCGGCGGCCACTGCTGCCCCACCTGCGCCAGCCCCGACTTCAACAACGACGGCGACACCGCCACCGACCAGGACATCGAGTCATTTTTCCGCGTCATCGGCGGCGGCCCCTGCTAGCCGCCGTGGCCCCGGGCTTCCGCCCGGTGTCGCCCCACGTGCCACCGAGATGTCATCATCTCGGTGCTCCCCCCCGTTAGGCTGGACGGACCGGAGCCCCACCATGCACCGTCACCTGCTGTTCGCCGCCCTCGCCCTCACCAGCGCCGCCCACGCCCAGTGCCCCCCCAACATCTCCGCCACCACCGCCGCACTCCCCGGCGTCAACGGCTCGAAGATCACGGCCATGCTCCAGTGGGACCCCGACGGCGCGGGCCCCCAAGCGCCCGTGCTCGTCGTCTCCGGTGACTTCACGCAGGCCGGCGCGGTCGCCGCCGCGGGCATGGCGACCTGGGACGGTCAGCAGTGGCAGCCGTTCCCCGCGCCCCTCGCGAACGCGACCGCCCTCGCATTTCACAACGGCGAACTCGTCGCCGCGCCGCCCTCAATCAACGCCGCCCCGCCCACCCCCGCGCCCGTCGTCCGCTACGACGCTGCGAGCAACACATGGCAGCCGCTGGGAACGGGCCTCAACAACGTACCCATCAAGGCGCTCGCCGTGTTGAACGACCAGCTCTACGCCGGCGGGACGGGCATCGTGCCCAGCTCCCTGGGCGCTCGCCACCTGGCACGCCTGAACGGCACCACCTGGGCCAGCGTTACCGCCCTCCGATCTTCCGGCGCAGTCCACACCCTCCAGGCGACGAGCGACCGACTCCTCATCGGCGGCACCAACTTCACCTATGGGATCACGCCCGGGGGCAGCGTGGGCGCATCGCGCGCCCTCTTCGCGTACTCCTCCGCCGGGCATGTGTTTTACCCCGACACCATCGACCCGGCCTTCGGCGACGGCGTCCGCGCCCTGGCCATGCACAACGGCGACCTCTACGCCGGCACCGCCTCGGGCAGCATCTTCCGCCACAACGGCACAGCCTGGAACTACGAGTACGGCTTCTGGTCCTACGACCGCCTCGACGTCCACGCCCTCCGAAGCGTGAACGGCGTTCTCTACGCCGGCGGCGCCTTCTGGGGTAATACCAACGGCCTTGAGACCAATGGCATGGCCCGCAAAGCCGCGGACGGCTGGCAGATGCTCGATTACGAAGGCCTGTGCTTCGGCGGGGGCTGGTACGGCACTGTCTACAGCCTCGCCGAGTTCCAGGGCAAGCTCATCTTCGGCTCTGGCTACTACAACGTCTTCGGCAGTCGCCCCGGAATCGCCGCCCACGACGGCGCTCACCTCTCCGGCGTCACCGCCGGCCCCGACGGCCCCGTGAACATGGCCTGCACCTTCAACGGCGCCACCCTCGTCGGCGGCCAGTTCACCGCCCGCAGCGGCGTGCACCTCCAGGGCCTCGCCACCATCACCGGTGACACTCCGCACGCCTGGGCCCCCTTCGCGCCCGGCGCCGCCATCGACATCCCGCCCGTCTGCTCCCTCGTGCACAACGGCGAGCTCTACATCGGCGGCGTCAACAGGAGCCGCGATACCACAGGCCTCCCCGTCCGCCGCTGGAACGGCTCGGCCTGGACCGCCTTCGGCACCGGCCCTTACTACGGCAACGAGCAGGTCAACGCCCTCGCGTTCTACAACGGCCAGCTCATCGCCAGCGGCAACTTTCAGTACGGCTCTCCGCCGCCCGACCGCCGCTCCATCGTCCGCTGGGACGGCGCCAACTGGCTTCCCCTCGCCGGCGGCCTCAACGGCCCCGTCAACGACCTCAAGCTGCACGAGGACCGCCTCATCGCCGCCGGCGCCTTTCCCGGCGCCGTGCAGGCCTGGGACGGCACATCCTGGCAGACCCTCGGCCTCGGCTTCGACACGGCCGCTAACGCCCTCGCCCTCTACCGCGGCCAACTCATCGCCGCGGGCTCCTTCAGCGCCTCGGGCCTCACGCCCCTCAACCGCATCGCCCGCTGGGACGGCGAGACCTGGCAGTCCCTCGGCGAAGGCTTCCCCGGCACCGTCGACACCCTCGCCGTGCACGACCACCGCCTCTTCGCCTTCGGCCGCTCCGACCTCACCGGCCTCGTCGCCCGCGTCTGGGACGGCCAGGCCTGGACCGACCTGCCCGCCAGCGCCTTCCCCCTCTGGACCACCGCCGTCGACGCCCTGCCCCGCGCCGACGACCTGCTCGTGCTCTCGGGCTACCCGCCCGCCACCGCCACCATCCACCACGCCTGCGGCCCCGTCTGCGGCACGCAGGACTTCAACGGCGACGGTGACTTCGGCACCGACCAGGACATCGAAGCGTTCTTCGCCTGCCTCGGCGGCTCCTGCTGCCCCACCTGCTTCTTCCTTGGCTCTGACTTCAACGATGACGGCGACGCCGGCACCGACGCCGACATCGAGGCCTTCTTCCGCGTCCTCGGGGGCGCCGCCTGCTGAAGCCCAAAACTCGCAGCGGCGACCTCAACCACTCGACGAGTTGTGCCGATCACACCGTCTGTACGGGCCGGGGCATTGACACCCTCGGTACGCTGCGCGCCATTCCGACCTCGGCTCATTACTCTCGTGGGGTCCCAAACGATGAAGATCCGCCTCTCCTCCGCCGCGGTGCTCGCCATCCTCGCCTGCGCCGCCCCCGCCCTCGCCCAGAACGGCCCCGACGTCATCGTCGGCGACCTCTACCAGGTCTCCAACTACGGCGGCAGCAACGGCCGCCACGCCTACGCAGTTGGCACCATTTCCTGCAACCTGGGCAACGAGCCGCTCACGTGGGAGGACCACAACGGCCCCGGCGGCAACGTCCACCCCGTCATCAGCCAGAACCTCTACCGCCTGCACAATGGCCGCTTCGAGCAGATCGGCCAGGCGTGGCTCAAGCACGGCTTCTGCGCCCTGCAGGGCAACGTGTGCCAGACGTGCACGCCGGGCGGCAGCTGCGATGCCCTCTTCCCCGGCTGCTCCGACCCGTACTCCTCAAGCCTCAACGGCACGCAGTCGGGCCTGGGGCCCAAGAGCGAAGTCAATGCCGCCACCGGCGCGTTCCCCTACCCCTGGAACAACAACGGCACCAGCACCGACGCCGTGCTCTTCAAGCGCCTGCACGCCGCCGACACCGACCTCGCCCTGCCCGGCGCCCTCTACTTCGTGAGCAGCTCGTACATCCAGCCCGAGGACGCCGCCCGCGGCAACGACAACAACAACCAGTCCTACCGGCGCGTGACCTTCTCAGCGGCCCCCAACTACGCCATGTCCCTTGCCGACACCACTCAACGCACCAAGCCCGCGCTGCAGGCGTGGCAGGACAACGACCCGTCCGTCACCATCACCAACGTGGACGTCGAGAACGACGGGCGCTACGTCGTCGCCAGCAAGGTCACCGACAACGGCAACGGCACCTGGCGCTACGAGTACGCCGTGCAGAACCTCAACTCCGACCGCAGCGGCCAGTCCTTCAGCATCCCGCTGCCCGAGGGCGCGACGGTGACCAACGCCGCCTTCAAGGACATCGATTACCACTCCGGCGAGCCCTACAGCGGCACGGACTGGACCATCAACATCCAGTCCAGCCACATCCAGTGGTCCACGCAGTTCCACATGGACAATCCGAACGCCAACGCCCTCCGCTGGGACACCATCTACAACTTCCGCTTCGACTGCGACCAGGCCCCCAGCGCCCCCGCCGCGGGCGCCGCCACGCTCGCCCTCTTCAAGCCCGGCATCCCCACCGTCGCCACCGCCAACGTCACCGTGCCCGCGGGCGGCACCCCGCCCCCGCCCACGCCCCCCGCCAACGATGCCTGCGCCAACGCCACCGCCGTGGGCAGCGGCAGTACCAGCTTCTTCACCACCCACGCCACAACCGACGGCCCCGCTGAATCCTGCGGCACCCTGGGCAACGACGTGTGGTTCCGCTACACCGCGCCATGCAGCGGCACGGCCACCTTCGCCACCTGCGGCAGCGGCTTTGACTCCGCCGTCGGCGTTTATAACGCCTGCCCCGGCGCGCCCGGCGCGATCGCCTGCAACGACGATTCCTGCGGCCAGCAGTCTTCGGTCACGCTCTCGGTCACCAGCGGCGGCGAGTACCTCATCCGCGTTGGCAGCAACACCGGCGCGATGGGCGCCGGCACGCTCACCATCAGCGGCCCCAGCTGCGCCCCCGCCGGCCCCGCCAACGACCTGTGCGCCAACGCCATCACCCTCACCGACGGCGTCCCCATGAGCGGCACCACCGTGGGCAGCACCAATGATGGCACCAGCAACTGCGGCAGCAGCACCACGAGCCCCGACGTCTGGTACGCCTACACGCCCGACGTCTCCGCCACCGTCACCATCACCACCTGCGGCACCGCCGCGTACGACACCGTGCTCGCGGCCTACTCCGCGTGCGGCGGCTCGCAGCTGGCGTGCAACGACGACACCACCGGCTGCACCGGCCTCACCTCCACCATCACCGTGCCCATGACAGGCGGGCAGCGCTACCTCATCCGCGTCACCGGCTACAACAACGCCACCGGCACCTTCACCGTCAAGGCCTCCGGCGGCGGCCTGCCGCCCGTGCCCTTCAACGATGCGTGCGCCAACCGCGCGGGCATCGGCACCGGCGCCACCACCTTCGACACCCGCGGCTCCTTCACCGACGGTCCTTCGCACGCCTGCGGCCTGATCGAGAACGACGTCTGGTTCAACCTCCCCGCGCAGCAGACCGGCACCGCGACCTTCTCCACCTGCGGGGCCACCTTCGACACCTTCATCGCGGTGTACGACAACGGCGGCTGCGACAACTTCGAGGCGCGCCTGCTCTCCTGCAACGACGACGCCGCCTGCCCCGGCGGGAACGGGCTCCAATCCTCGATCTCCATCCCCGTCACCGCGGGCCGCAACTACACGGTCCGCGTCGGCGGGCGCAGCGGCGCTTCCGGCACGGGCACGCTCAACGTTGCCATCGCCACCGCCCCGCCGCCCGCGGCCGAGGTCGTGCTTATGACCTTCGGCGGCAGCACCGCCGTGCCCGGCGTAGGCACCGTCGCCGATGAGGACGTCGTCGCATACAACCCCGGCTCCAACACCTGGTCCATGGTCTTTGACGGCAGCGATGTGGGCCTCTCCGCCCTCACCATCGACGGCCTGGCCCAGCTCTCGACAGGCGAGCTGCTGCTCTCTTTCACCGACGCGGCCACCATTCCCGGCATGACCGGCGGCCCCAGCGGCACCACCCTCGATGACTCGGATATCGTGAAGTTCACGCCCACCTCGCTGGGCGCGACCACCTCCGGCACCTTCCAGTTCTTCTTTGACGCCAGCGACGTCGGCCTCACCACCAACAACGAGGACGTGGACGCCATCGAGATCGCGAGCAACGGCCAGGTGATCGTCTCCTGCTCGGGCTCCTTCACCGCCAACGCCAGCGGCAACGTCTCGGGCGCGGGCGAGGACCTCATCATCTTCACCCCCACAGCGACCGGCGCCAACACCGCCGGCACCTTCGCCCTGTACGTGGACGGCAGCGACGTCGCCCTTTCGGGCAACGCGGAGAACCTCGACGCCATGGCCGTGCGTCCCGCGGGCGGCATGGTGCTCTCGACCACCGGGAACTTCGCGGTGACCGGCGTGAGCGGGGCCGACGAGGACCTCCTCCGCTTCACGCCCACCAGCACCGGCGGCGCCACCGCGGGCTCCTTCGCCATGGAGCACGACCTCACCACCAGGGGCATCGCCGGCAGCGCCGCCCTGACAGGAGCGGAGTACTCCACGACCGCCCTCATCACCACGCCCGCCCCGCTCATGGGCGGCGGCAACCCCGCTGAAGAGGCCACCGTTTACTGCTCCGCCGACTTTAACGGCGACGAGGACGTCGGCACCGACGCTGACATCGAGGCCTTCTTCGCCTGCCTGGGCGGCCACTGCTGCAAGGAGTGCGGCGACGCCGACTTCAACCACGACGGCGACATCGGCACCGACCAGGATATCGAAGCCTTCTTCCGCGTCCTGGGCGGCGGCGCCTGCTGAGGTAAGAACCGCGACCGTAGCGAGCGATACGGCCGCGCTTCGCGGCCGTGCTCACCCCGACCGTGCCACCGAGATGTCTACATCTCGGTGGCTTTGTTTTTGCCCGCGGTGAGGGAGCGCCGAGATGAGGACATCACGCTGGCATTCTGCCGCGCTACTGGCGGGTGAGGTAGTTCGCGGGTGCCCCCATGGTCTCCGCCAGCCGCCGGTGGGCGCGGACGCGGAGGAGGTAGACGGCGCCTTCGCTGCGGTTGAGCGCGGCGGCGACCTCTGACGCCGGCTTGCCCTGGAGGTCGTACATCTCGACGACCTGACGCTGGGCATCGGGGAGCTGATCGATGGCGGCAAGCACGGCGTTGACAGCTTCGTGCCGGGCCGCGTGCCGGCTGGGGGTGGCGAAGGTCTGCGAGAGCATGTCGAACAGGTTGGCGCAGGAGTTCTCGCGCGAGTGTACCTCGACGCGGACGCGCCCGCCGCCGCGTTTGTCCGCGTCCAGCATGCGCACGGCGTCCAGGAGGGTGCAGCGGGCGAGTTGGGTGAGCCACGCGGCAAAGGAGCCCTGGCCGCGGTCCTCGAAGCGCGGAAGGGCGACCACGGCCTCGGCGTAGGCCTGCTGCATGACGTCGTCCAGGGAGAGAAGGGACTGGTACTTGGCGGGGATGGCGTCGTGGAGGGCGCGCCGTGCGAACACGCCGTCTCGGGTGAGGACGTCGGCGAGAGCCTTCTGATCGCCCTCGAGAGCGCGGGAGAGGAGGGGGTCCACGGTGCCCGGAGTTTAGGGGATATCGGAGCGGAAGGGCGCTGGAGTCTCTGACTTGGAGGTGGATGTCTCGCGAGAGGCAGGCTTGCGGGGGCAGCAAGGCCCGGCCACGCCCGCAAGAATGCCGCCATGAGGAACGCGCCAGACACCCGCCCGAACGACAACGCCCTGACGCCCACGCGCATTCTCCGCGACGCCGCCCACCGGCTGCGGGTCCGGTACTGCGAGTGCGACCCGATGGGCGTCGCCCACCACTCGTCGTACGTGGCGTGGCTGGAGATCGGGCGGACCGAGCTGCTCCGCGACTGCGGCGTGTCGTACGCGGACCTTGAGAAGGCCGGCACGTTCCTGGTCGTGGTCAGGCTCGACGTCCGCTACCGCCGCCCTGTTCGCTACGACGACCTTGTGGAGGTCCGCACGTACTGGAAGGGTGGGAGCAAGGTGAAGGTCGAGCACGAATACGAGGTGGTCGTGGTCGAGCGCGGCGGGCAGGCCTGCGAGGAGCTGGCGGGCGCAGCGAGCACGACACTGGCGTGCGTGGACGGTGAAGGCAGGGTGCGGGTGCTGCCGGAGTGGCTGGTGACCGGGTGATCAGCGGCCGTTCGGGACGAGCCCCGAACGAAGTGAGTGGACCAGACGCGGCTTCGGCGGGACCCGTCACTGCATTCCGGGCTCGTTACGAACGTCACAGGTTTCACGCGAGCTGTTGAATGGCATCGTCGACGTTCTTCACCGCCACCAGCTCGATTCCGGCGACCTTTGGCACTTTCACCCCCGCGGGGACCAGTAGCTGCTTGTACCCGAGGCGCGCCGCTTCGCGGATGCGCTGCTCGAGCTGGGTGACTGCCCGGATCTCCCCGCCCAGGCCCACCTCCCCAACCGCCGCGGTGGCGCCGGGGAGCGAACGGCGGTAGTGGGCGCCGGCGATCGCCAGCAGCACGGCCAGGTCGCTCGCGGGTTCCACAACCTTGACGCCGCCCACGCTGCTGGCGAACACGTCGCGGTCCGCCAGCCGGAGGCCCGCGTGCTGCTCGAGCACGGCGATGAGCATCGCGAGGCGGTTGCCGTCCAGGCCCGAGGACTTGCGCTTGGCGGCGCCCAGGAAGCCGGTCGCGGTGAGGGCCTGCACCTCGACCATGAGGCAGCGGGTGCCGGTAATCACGGGGCACACCGCGGAGCCCGGGCGGGGCTCGGCGTTGGCCATGGCGGACACGTGCCCGCCCTCGGGCACCTCGCGCAGGCCGCTGCCGGTCATCTCGAAGAGGCCCAGCTCCAAGGTGGCGCCGAAGCGGTTCTTGACCGCCCGCACGATGCGGTGGCTGTGGTGGCGGTCGCCGTCAAAGGAGAGCACGGCGTCAACCAGGTGCTCGAGCAACCGTGGCCCCGCGAGCTGGCCATCCTTGGTGACGTGCCCGACGAGCACCACGGCGATGCCGCTGAGCTTGGCGAGGTACACCAGCTCCGAGCAGCAGCGGCGCAGCTGCGTCACGCTGCCGGGGCCGGCGGGGAGCGTGGGGTTATAGATCATCTGGATGGAGTCGATGATCAGCACCGCGGGCGCGACCTTGCGCGTCTGCTCGACGATGCGGGCGAGGTTGGTGTCGCTGAGGACGAAGAGGTTGGCGCTCGATGGCGTATCCGTCTGCTTGCCGCGGGTTGACCCGGGACTTCGGCCCAGAGCGGCCTCAGTCCCGGCGTCGCTGAGCCGCCGCATCCGCATGGCAACCTGCGCCGCCGACTCCTCGCTGCTGACGTAGAGGACCCTGGCTGTCCTCGCCCATGCCCCCGCGGCCTGGAGCAGCAGCGTGCTCTTGCCGATGCCCGGCTCGCCGCCGATCAGCACCGCGGAGCCCGGCACCAGGCCTTTCACGCCCTCCCCCCCCAGCACGCGGTCGAACTCGTTGATGCCCGAGGGCAGGCGGGCGGCGGGGGCGTCATCGGAGGTCACCTCGGAGATGGGGCGGGCCACGGCCGTGCCGGTGATCACGCCCCCCGCGCCTCCCCCGCCCGCGGCCCCTTCGCTCAGCTCGCCCCAAGCGGCCACCAAGCCCTTCTGCGTGTCTTTGGACATCGCGGGGTCGATGGTCTGCTCTTCCAGCGAGTCCCACGCGCCACAGTCTGGGCACTTGCCCATCCACCGCGCCTGCGCCCCGCCGCACGACCGACACACGAACACACGCCGAGCCTTCGCCATAGGGCGATCATAAAGGAAAGCAAGAACTGCGCTGGGGGGAGGATTGTTCACAGCCGCCGTATGCCCGGAACTTGGGAGTCCCACCCTAGAGTTCAGACCTGGGGACCAGGCCCGCAGGACGCAATGGCACAGACCCCGCCCGCACCGGCACCGAAGAAGAAGAGCAAGGCCCGCCGCTGGGTCCGCGCTCTCCTCATCCTCGCGCTCGTGCTGGTGGGCGGGTACTACCTGGTGACCCAGTCGTTTTTGACCCGAGTGGTGATCACCGGGATCGCCAGCCGCTTGTCGGGGGCCGAAGCCTCGGCCCGGTCGGTCAAGGTGACCCCGAGCGGGCGGCTGATCGTCGAGGGGGCTTCGCTGCGGGCCCCGGGCGTCCCGGGCCAGGGCGGCGAGGCCTTCAGCGTGAAGCACCTCGAGGCCACCTTCAACTGGAAGAGCCTGTTCACCGGCAACCCGATTGTTTACGAGATCGAACTCGATCAGCCCACGGCCCGCATCAGCCAGTCAATCGACGACGGCTCGGTGAACATCGGCAGCATCAACCCGCCTAAGGGCAAGGGCAAGGGGCTCAAGAACGTGCCGCGGGTCATCGTCCGTGGCGGCGTCATCGAGCTGGGTGAACACACCGCCAACGCCCAGGCGCAGGGCAACGGCTACACGATGCTCAAGCGCATCGACGTGGGCGGCGAGGTGCAGCAGAGCCCGGCCCAGGACGGCTCATCCATCATCAGCTTCCGCGAGATCGAGGGGCCCAACCCCGTGCCCGGCGGGCTCACCGTCACCGGCCGCATGTCCCGCCAGGGCGTGCAGCTGACGATGGAGAACCTCTCGCTCAACACCTTCGCGCCCGAGAACGCCCCGCAGTCCAGCCGCGAGCTCTTCCGCCAGACGGCCATGCAGGGTGAGGTGCCGACCGCCACCATCACCTACGAGTACGGCGGCGGGTGGGAGGCCAACATCCAGCTGCGGCAGGTGGCCCTCAACCTACCCGTGGAGGAGCGACCGGAGTACACACCGGATGGGCGGATCATCCCCGAGTCGACGCAGCCCGGACGGCTCATGCGGATGGAGAAGGTCGACGGCCGGATCACCTTCACCAACAAGGGCGTGCAGGGCACGCTCACCGGCCTGCTCGAGGAGTTCCCCTACGAGGTCGAGTTCCGCGTGCAGGGCACCAAGGCCGACTCGCCCTTCACGTGCACGCTGGTGACGCGCGGCTTTGAGCTGACCAAGAACCCGCAGATCATGCGGTTTGCCCCGCGCGTGGTCCGCAAGCGGTTCGCCCAGTTCAACAACCCCACCGGCATCATGGACGCCCGCGTGATCGTCACCCGTGGCGAGCCGGTGAACGGCCAGCAGGGCTCAATCTCGGTCGCGGGGAACCTCACGTTTCGCGACATGACGGCCGCGTTCGACCGCTTCCCCTACGAGTTCGTGAACATGAAGGGGGAGATTGCCTTCGACGACACCAAGGTGAGCCTGCTGCGGATCACTGGCGAAGCGCCCGGCGGGGTTGGCATGACGGCCTCTGGCGTGATCGCGCCGCCCACTGACGACGCTTTCGTTGATATCAACGTGGATGCTACCAACATCCCGGTGGACCATCGGCTGTACCGCGCCCTGGGCAAGCGGCGGCGCATCATCGACGAGCTGTTCAATGGGGAGCGTTACCGCGAGCTGATCGAGGCGGGGCTGGTGGCCAGCCGCGACCAGCACCAGCAGGCGCAGGCGGAGCTGGACAAGGCCCTGGCTTCAGGTGAAGGGGAGACTGCCCGCGTGCAGGCGTTGCGAACGGTCCTGAGGCGCCCGGTGTTCGATCTCGGGGGACGGGCCAACGTGAACGTGAAGGTCACGCGGGCCGCGGGGCCGGACTCGGAGTGGTTCGACGTCGAGACGATCAAGCTCGCGGAAGCCGGCATCGTCGCCGACCAGTTCCCCTACCCCATCATCGCCCGCGACCTCACCATCATCAAGAAGGACGTGGGCGCCACCGTCGAGGGCGGATCGATCCGCGGGCTCAACGGCGGGGCGGGGCGCGTCACCGCCCGCGTGGACTTCGATCGCATCGAAGACCCCGACCTGCCCTTCATCCCCGACATCGCCATCACGGCCACGGATGTTCCGCTGGACGACCTGCTGATCCACGCGATCCCTGACGCGGTGCCCGAGGAGGGCGGCCTCTCCGTGCAGCAGATGCTGCGGGCCCTCAATGCCCGCGGCTCCGGCGATGTGAAGGTCACCATCGGGATGACGCCCGCGCAGGAGCCCGGCTTTGAGGTGAAGGCGACTCTGAAGGGGCTCACGGCGGCGCCGGCGGTCCGGGCTGAGGGCGACACCAGCCCGCCACGCCTGAACCTCGCGACCGCGACGGGCGACCTCACCATCACGCAGGACTCGCTCGCGCTGAATCTCACGACCGACGTCGGCCACGCGCGGCCCCCACAGCCGAACGTCGAGCCCTCCCGCGCACAGGTGCGGCTCAGCATGCCCATCCGTACCGACTCCAGCAAGCCCGCGCCGGTGGGCGGCCTCTCTGCGACAGTCACCGCCGACCCGCTGGATGTCTCGCTCCCGGTGGAGGACCTCATCGAGGTCTTCGCGCCCGAGCCTGCGAAGGCGGTGCGAGAGCTGCGGCAGACCTACCGCCCCAGCGGCGAGCTGGACATCCGCACGACGGTCTCGCAGCATCTCGGCAGCGAGCGCGTTCAGACCGTCGTCATGGCCGACAAGCCGCACCGCTTCCAGGTTGATTACGCAGCGGGGCGGCTGGAGCTCGAGGGCAGCGTCGGCGGCGTGACGATCACCAGCCCGGGGGCCGAGCGCGGCATTGTCAACGTGCAGGGGCTCGCGGGCGTACTCCGGTTCAACGACGAACAGCCCGCTGACTTCCGCGCCAACGGCAGCATCGGACTGGATGGCAAGCCCGTGAGCGGTTCGCCGCTGTCCGCGTCCATCACGGGCGCGCAGTTCGACTCGGCCCTCACCCTCGGTCTCCTGGCCCAGCACGCGCCCGGAGGGGTCGTCGGCTTCTTCTCAGAGGCACGCCCCAAGGGCCGCTTCGACGCGGAGGTCACCGCCGGAGGCACGCCGCAGGGCGGGTGGGACGTCAACGCGAAGCTTTGGCCACGCAGCCTGAGCCTTGTGTACGACGGCACGGTCCTCACCTTCCCGGCCGTCACCGGCTCGCTCGAATTTGGAATGGGGCAGGGGCGGGCCCTGGGGCTGGGCATCACCGCGCCGCAGTGGTCCGCCACGGCCGACGGCAACTGGATCACCAACCCCGACGGCGGCACCTCGCTCCAGTTCACGCTCAACGCGGGGACCAACGGCGTGCCCCACGACTTCGTCGCCCTGCTGCCCGTTGCGGTGCGCGATCAGATGGCGGCGCTCGCCTTCGATGCCGCGGGGGGCGTGGCGGTGCAGGACAACGACATCTCGCTCGTGTTCAACCAGGCGGGCGACCTCACCGCGTACCGGGCCAAGGGTCGCGTGAACGTGCGCAACGCCAAGCTCAACATTGGCGTCGAGGTCAACCACGTCGAGGGCGGTGTGGAGTACACCGTCTCGCAGGCTTCGCCCGAGGCTCCGACCGACTTCCAGCTGTGGGCGCTGCTGGACTACTTCGACGCGTCGGGCATCAGCATGAGCAACGGGCGCATCCGCGTTACCAGCGGCGAGGACGGCGCGGTGGTCATCCCGCTCATCTCCGCTGATTGCCACGGCGGTCGCGTCGCCGGTTCCGCACGGCTCCAGCCGCCGTTCCCGCGCAGCGGCAAACGGCGGTTCGAGGCGCAGATCCAGGCTTCGGACGTGCGGCTCGCATCGCTCATCGCCGACTTTGAGATCGGCGCCGGCGTCGGCCCGCCCAGACTGCGTGAGATGCCCGACGAGTCGCGTGGGCGCCTCGATGCCGGCCTGAGCCTCGGAGGGATTGTCGGCGAGCCGCTCTCGCGCCGCGGGCGGGGCACGCTCACCGTCGGCGGCGGCCGGATCGTCAACCTGCCCCTGCTGATCCCGCTCATCCGCGTGATGAACCTCCAGCTGCCCATCAATGAGCGGCTGGACTACGCCGTGGCCGACTTCTACCTCCAGGGGGACCAGGCGGTGTTCACCGAGCTGGCGATGTCGTCATCGTCAGTGAGCGTGTTCGGCTACGGGAGCGCGACGTTCCCCGACATGGGGCTCAACCTCCGCTTCAAGACCAAGAACCGCGCCCGCATCCCGATCTTCACCGGCCTGATTGAGGGCGTGCGGGACGAACTGCTGCTGGCCGAGGTCCGGGGCACGCTGGGCGACCCGCAGATCCGGGTGCGGCCCCTCCCCGGCCCCCGCCGCTTCCTGGAGCGGATCTTCGGCGGCCCCCCCACCGCCCAGGACCGCCGCCTCGAACAGATCGAGGCCCGCGCGGCCAGCGACCCGCGCCGCCAGCGGCAGAACGGGCGCGAGGGCGTGCGCCCGCGGGGGCGGTGAAGCGGGCCATCAGTCTGGCTCGGGCCGGTGATTGGCCCGGTGCGGGGCCTGTCGGGGTCGGTTTCCGTCCGCCGTGGTGTACACTTCCCCCCGCGCCCCGCTTTGGGGACGCTCAGGCTGCGGACAGGTGAGAACGAATGCCCATTGATCAACGTGGAGAGATTGCCGAGCCCCGTGAGCCGCTGGCCGACGCCGCGGCGGAGCGGGCCGGTGGACCCGTCAGCCCCAAGGCCCGGCGTGCCGATGACCCCGATATCGCCGCGCAGCTGGACGCCCTCATCGAGCAGACCGGGGGCGTGCCCGGCTCCTTCGCGGCCCGCCTGGTGCGCGAACTGCTCCAGACCGGCCTCAAGCTGATTCCCGACGGGCGCGACACCGGCGAGCTCAAGCTCCTGACCAACTCGGTCAAGGAGATGCGGTACGCCTACCGGATCTTCGGCAAGTACAAGGACCCGCACAAGGTCACGATCTTCGGCTCCGCCCGCACCCCCGAGGACCACCCCGATTATCACGCGTGCGTGGAGTTTAGCCGCCTGATGTCCGAGGCCGGCTGGATGAGCATCACGGGCGCGGGGCTGGGCATCATGCAGGCCGGGCACGTGGGGCCGGGCCGCAAGAGCAGCTTCGGCGTCGCGATCCGCCTGCCCTTCGAGACCACGGCCAACCAGGTCATCGCGGGTGATGAAAAGTTGATCCAGTTCCGCTACTTCTTCACCCGCAAGCTGATGTTCCTCAGCCAGGCGGAAGCGGTCGCCCTCTTCCCGGGCGGCTTCGGCACGCTGGATGAGGCCTACGAGGCCCTCACGCTGGTGCAGACGGGCAAGTCCACCCCCATGCCCATCGTGATGGTCGAGGGCGCGGGCAACGACTACTGGCTGTCGTGGGAGAAGTGGGTCAAGGAGCAGCTCCTGGCCCGCGGCTGGATCAGCCCCGAGGATCCGGCGATCTACTACATCGCAAAGGACCCCGCCGACGCCGTCAAGCACATCGTGCGGTTCTACCGCAACTACCACTCGTCGCGGTACGTTCGGGACGATCTCGTCATCCGCATGCACAAGCCGCTGCGTGGCGAGGATGTGGAGAAACTGCGCGACGAGT
Source organism: Phycisphaerales bacterium (assembly GCA_035627955.1). Lineage (NCBI taxonomy): Bacteria > Pseudomonadati > Planctomycetota > Phycisphaerae > Phycisphaerales > Phycisphaerales bacterium. Next base: position 179,832 of record DASPKU010000019.1, on the reverse strand, counting down.
TCCGCGTACTGATCAAGGAAGGCGGCAGCATGTCACAGGTGCTGGGCCCGCTCGAGGGTGAGGACGAGCACCACGCCCTGCCGCGCCTGGTGTTCAAGCACACCAAGCACAAGTTCGGGCTCATCCGCCGGCTGATCGACCGGATCAACGACATGGAGCCTGCGCCGACCGCTGATGTGCCGCCTCCAACCGTGCTGGTTGGCCCGCCCACCGGTGGCCCGATCGTCTGAGACCCGATGACCGCCCGCCTGGCCATCCCCGCACTCCTGTTCACGACCCTCATGGTCGGCGGCTGTGCGTCCAGGCCCGCGCCCGCACCAGCCCCGCCCCCCAGCCCCGGCGTGCGCGGCCCCGGCGTTGGCGTCGAGCTCGCGTGGTGGGTGGTCGACGACAACCCTTTTGACGATCGGCTCGCCACCGGCGAGGTCGCTCGTACTGTGGGTGCCGATACCCGCCCGATCGCTGATGTGCTTGCCCCTTACCTCAACCGCGCCGTTCCAGTCTCGCGGGAGAGCCGCGAGCGGTGGAAGGCGTGCGGCCTGCGCCTCGTGTGCATCCCGCGGGCTGACATCGATCAGGTGCGCGAGCGCCTCCGGATCAGCGGCCCCATCCGCCAGCAGTGGGTCGGCGAGGCCCCGCGCTGGATCGAGGCGATGCAGGGCCCGCAGTGGCAGGGCGTGCAGCCGGTCAGCACCGATGATGGCGGCGTCACGCTCAGCTCGGGCTCGCTGCGGCTGCTGCTGCGATGCTGGGTCGGCCCGGCGCTCAGCTCTGTTCCTGCGGCCCCTGGCCTCACGAGCGGCTCCATCCCCGGCGCGGTGCAGATCGAGCTGATGCCTCAGCACGTGCCGCCATCGGACCGGGGCGACATCGCCGCGCTGCTCAAGCCCAAGCCCGCCCTGCACGACGAGGGCGTGCTCTTCCCTCGCCTGCTGCTCGAATCCTCGATGTCCACGGACGACGTGCTGCTCATCGTCCCCGAAAAGCCCGAGACCGAGTGGAAGGCATCGACACCCGAGGAGGAGCCCGCGAGTGCCGAGGGGACGTTCAGCTCCCTGGGCCCGCCGCTGCCCACGACGCCCAGCCTGGGCGAGGTGATGATGACCGACGTTGCCACGGGCGGACGCCGCAACACCCGCGTCGTGCTGGTTGTGCAGCCCATGCCACCCGCGACGTTCAACCTCCTGGCCCGCTGAGCCTCTTCCGCGGCAAGCTGGGCAAGTCCGGCGCTCTGGCGGCGCACCCCTACGGGTTACGCGGTTCCTATAACCGCAATCGCGCGACGAGCGGCGCAGTGCGGTCCGTCGCGCGTCGATGAATCTGGCATGCTGCGTGTCAGCATCGCTCAAGCCCGGCCCGGGATGGTGCTCGCCCTGCCGGTGCACCACCCCCGCCACCACGACGTGATCCTGCTCCGCGCGGGCGTCACGCTGGACAGCCACGCCATCCCGCGCCTGGGCGAGCTCTTCGTGCCCGAGGTCTGGATACGGCACCCTGGCACCGAGGAGCTTGTCAGGTTCGTGGACCCGCGCATCCTCGCCAGCTACCGCGAGCTGACCACGACCGTGGGCCTCGCGCTCGACACCGCGATGGTGCAGAGCACCGTTCAGCTGGACTTTGTCGATTACAAGCGGGCGGTGATGTCGGTGCTGTCGCGCCTGATGGAGAATCCGCAGGCGGCGGTGATGATCTCCGAGCTCGTCGGCGGCGACCGCCCCTTCGTGCGGCACGCCGGCAACGTCAGCGTGCTATCCCTGCTCATGGGCCTGAAGCTCGAGTTTTACCTGGTGCGGGAGCGGCCCAAGCTCACGCCCTCGCTCGCCCGCGAGATCTCCGGCCTGGGCGTTGGCGCCATGGTCGCCGACATCGGCCTCACCCGCCTGGGGCCTGACGTTCTCGAACGCTACAACCGCACCCACAGCGAGGACGACGAGGCCTGGCGCGAGCACGTCAAGCTCGGCTTTGAGATGGTGAAGGGCGACCTGGACCCCGCTGCCGCGGCCGTGGTGCTCCACCACCACCAGCACTTCGACGGCACCGGCTTCCCCGCCAAGCGCGACGGCACGGGGCTGGTCGCGCCCAAGGGATCGCAGATCCACATCTTCGCCCGCATCGCCGCGGCCGCGGACCTCTACGACCGCCTGCGATACCCCGCGCACGCGCCGGGTTCGAGCGATGAGCGCACACCGCCCATCCCCGCGGTACGCGCCCTCAAGTTGCTGCGGGAGCCGCCCTACTCGAACTGGCTGGACCCTGTAGTGCGGCTCGCGCTTTTCGCGGTCGCCCCGCCATACCCCCCGGGCTCGCTGGTGAAGCTGAGCGACGGTCGCAACGGCGCGGTGGTGGACTGGTCGCCGCTGGACCCCTGCCGCCCCGTCGTCGAGATCATCGACTCGCCTGTGCGGAACGACGGCACCCGCGCCCGCGTGGACCTGCGCAAGCAGACCGCGCTATGCGTCGCCGAGATCGACGGGCATGATGTGAGCAGCGACAACTTCTACCCCGCGTTTGAGGGGGAGTTTGACCTCACGCGCGTGGGCAAGGCCCTTTCTAACGGCGCCATCAAGCCACCTGCTCTGGTGAAAGCCTGACGCTTGTGCCACGATCACGCTTCGTGATCGTGCTGCGCGGACCGATCCCGGGGAAACGGCGCACACCGGTAGTCTGCTACCCTTCCCGGGCATGCCGACTGCCCAAACCATGGCCCCATCCGTGAAGTCCATCCTGAGCGCGGAGCTCCCCTCACTCATCGAGCTGCGGCGCGACCTGCACAAGCACCCCGAACTCTCCTACCAGGAGAGGCGGACGAGCCAGGTGGTGCAGCGCGAGCTCGCGGCGCTTGGCATCGAGTTCAAGGCGGGGCTCGCCAGGGGCACCGGTGTCATCGGCTACCTGCCCGCGACGCAGCCCACCAGCCGCGGCGCAGTCGGCCTGCGGGCCGACATGGATGCGCTGCCGATCGAGGAGCGCACCGGCAAGCCGTACGCGTCGTGCACCAAGGGCGTCATGCACGCGTGCGGGCATGACGGGCACACCACCATCCTCATCGGCGCCGCTCGCGTGCTCGCCAGGCTCGAGCGGCCGCGTCCGGTGACGTTCATCTTCCAGCCCGCGGAAGAGGGCGGCGGCGGCGCCGAGGTGCTCTGCAACGAGGGCGCCCTCGCGGGCGAAGCCCACGGCGGTCTCGGCTCACCCGTGGAGACCATCTTCGGCCTGCACGGCTGGCCCTCGTTCCAGCTCGGGCACGTGGCCAGCCGCCCCGGGCCGCTGCTGGCGGCGACCGATGACTTCGTCGTCACGGTCAAGGGCACGCAGTCGCACGGCGCGTACCCCCACTACGGGCACGACCCGATCGTCGCGTCGGCGCAGATCATCACTGCGCTCCAGACCATCGTGTCGCGCAACGTGGGACCACTCGACAGCGTCGTGGTTTCCATCGGCGCGATCAACGCCGGCACCGCGGACAACATCATCCCCGAGTCGGTCCGCTTCATCGGCACGATGCGCACCCTGAGCAGGGACATGCGCGTGCTGGGTAAGAAGCGGTTCTACGAGATCGTGGAAAACACCGCGAAGGCCATGGGCTGCGCCGCCGAAATCCAGTGGCATCAGGGCTACCCCATCACCGCCAACGACGGGGCCACGACTGAGCGCTTCTTCGAAATCGCCCGCGCGACGCTGGGCGAGGACCGCGTCGAGACCGTCGACCAGCCCACCATGGGCGGCGAGGACTTCTCGTACTACGGCGATCACGCGAAGGCGTGCTTCTTCCTGCTGGGCCTGCGGCCCAAGGGCGCAACGAGCTGCCCCACGCTGCACCAGCCGGACTTTGACTTCAACGACGAGGCCCTGGCGCCTGGGATCGAGATGATGGTGGCGCTGGCGACCAAGGCGTAGTCAGGCAAACATCATCTCAAACGCCCGCCGGTACACCCGGCGCGCCAACTCGTACCCGCCATCGATGCTCCGCGCCAGGAACTCCATCATCAGCCCGCTGTTCACTTCCATGACGCGCGGCCCCGCGGCGGTCTCGATCACATCCACGCTCCCGTAGGCGAGGTTCATCGCTGACGCCGCGCCCGTGGCCAACCGCAGCCCCGCCTCCGCCTCGCGCGACGCGCAGTCCAGCATCCGCACCGTCGCCCCCTGCCCCAGGTTGTGCCGCCAGTTCAGCAGGCGCGTCGTCCCCGCGGGCAGCACCTCTCCCAGACCTGCCACGGCTTCCTCGTCCATGCTGGCGATCAGGCGCGACACGGGCCCGGCGCTCCCCTGCGCCGACACCTGCGACGCGAGGATCTCCAGCACCGTGCGCCTGCCGTCGCCCACCACCGTGGGCCGCAGCTTGGTGTACGCGGCCTCGCACTTCCCGCCCAGCATGATGAACCGGTGCTCCACCGGGGCCTCGAAGTACGGCGAGATCGCCACCGCGTTGGTCTGCTCGAACAGCCGGTACACCGCCTGCTCGAGTTGCACCTCGCTCCGTGCCCGGTACACGCCGCGCCCGCCCGTGCCCTGGTTGTCCTTCACCACCACGTCGAAAGCGTGCTCTCGGGCGTACCGCAGCATCGGTTCCCAGTTGCCCAGGTGCACGACGAACTGGGCCATCTTGGGGTGCAGGAAGAGCCGGTGCTCGACATTCGCGATGCCGGCGGCGGTGAGCACATCCGATGTCGCCGCCTTGTCGTTGGCGATCGCGTGAGTGGCCGCGGTGTTGAGGTCAAGGGCGTAGCCGTGCAGGAACCGCGTCATCGAGCCGCGCGTCAGCCGCAGGATCCACCCCTCGCCGATGCTGTCCACGCGGACGCCCTGCTCCCCCGCCACCTCGTGCAGGATACGGACGATCGCGCGGTCCTTGTTCAGCTCGGGCATGGGGGCATTCTAAGCGTTCGCCGCGGCGTGCCCGGCGATCCTGGCCTCCAGCCCCGCCCGAACGGCCGGCCACTCGCTGTCGAGGATGCTGAATACGGCCGTGTCACGCCAGCGGCCGGACGCCGTCTCCGCGTGCTTGCGGAGGATGCCCTCGAATGTGGCCCCCAGCCTTCCGATGGCCGCGCGTGAGGGCGCGTTGAGCGCATCGGTCCGCAGCTCCACGCGCACGCACCCGAGCGTCCCGAAGGCGTACCGGAGCATCAGCAGCTTGGCATGCGAGTTGACGTGCGTCCGCCGCCACTCACGCCCGATCCAGGTGCTGCCGATCTCAACCTTGCGGCGCTCGGGCTCGATGTTCAGGTACCGCGTGCCGCCCACCACCCGCCCGCTCACCTTGTCGCGCGTGACGAACGGGATGGTCGTCCCCTCCGCCTGCTGGTTCAGCAGCAGCTCGATGTAATCGCGCATCATCTCGGGCGTGGTGATCGGGGCGATCGTGTACCACTTCCAGATATCCGCATCCAGCCCCACGCGGCACCATTCCGCCAGGTGCTCCCGCGTCAGCGGCTCCAGCCGAATCTTGTCGTCTTCCAGCACGCGGGCGGTGAGGTCCATGCACGAATCGTACAGCGTCACCCCACTCGCGCCCCGCCCGCCTCCGCCAGCGCCTTCTCCATCAGCCGCACATCGCGCGGCATGCCGATCTGCTGGAACAGGTCGCGTGCCCGCAGCCAGTGCGCCTTTGCCCCACCCGCGTCGCCGCGTGTCTTGGCGAGCAGGCCCAGGCTGTAGTGCGACCGGGCCATGCCCTCCACGCGTCCCAGCTGCTCCTCGATCGAGAGCGAGGTCAGGTGCATCTTCTCCGCCTCATCCAGCCGCCCGCGCTTCTGGCAGATCAGCCCCAGGTTCCCGTAGTCGCTGGCGAGCCCCTCCAGCCGCCCCAGGCTCTCGTTGATGGTGAGCGCCCGCCGCAGGCACTCCTCCGCGCCATCGAGGTCGCCGCGTGCCTTGAGCACCAGGCCGATGTTGCCATAGCCGTTGGCCATCGCCTCCAGCCGCCCGAGCTTCTCGTCGATCTCCAGCGCCCGCCGCAGCATGTCCTCGGCCCGCGCCAGGTCACCCAGGCGGCGCGAGATCAGCCCAAGGTTGCAGTACTGGTTCGCCATGCCGTGCAGACGCCCGAGCTTCTCCTCTATGCCGAGCGCCCGCCGCAGCATCAGCTCGGCCTGCACCAGGTCGCCCCGCGCCTTGCTCACCAGCCCCATATTGGCGTACGCGTGCGCGAGCCCCTTCTGATCCCCCCGCTTCTTCTGGAGCTCGAAGCCCTTGCGGTGCATGGCCTCCGCGCCGGTGAGATCGCCCTTGAGCTGCAGCAGCATGCCCAGGCACGAGTACGCCGCGGCCATGACGTCCAGGTCCTGTCTCTGGCTCGCGAATGCCAGAGCCTTCTCGAACATCTCCCGCGCCTGCTCGAGCCGGCCGACACGGCGCAGGAACTTGCCATACTCGATGAATGCCCCGGGGTCGTCGCCGCGCGCGACCGCTAGCGCGAAGCACGACTCGGCACCGGCCGCCCGCCCGGCGTCCGCCAGGCGCTTGCCCTCGGCGATCAGCTCCGCCCGCACCAGCCCGGGGGCCACGTCAGCGTCATCGGGCGCCATCTCGTACGAGAACGTCGAGCCCGCGCTGACCGACTCTGCCTCTTGCCGCTCCCGCGCCGCCTCCGCCTTGCGGTCCACCTTCTCCTCGTGGTCCCGCAGCCACAACCCCAGCCGCCGCCGCACGTCCTGGCTCAGCTGCTCCCCAGTGTCGAAGGTGGTGTACGGGTGCTCGTGGTCCAGCTCCAGCCGTTTGCGGAAGTCCAGCACCTGCTTGAGCTGGAAGCTCATCGAGGCGAGGTCCTCCGGGCGCGGCGGCTTGAAACACACCAGCAGCTGCCGCATGGGCATGGCCGCGTCGCGCTGGCAGTCCTGCGCGAGCTCGAACTCCTCCTCGGCGTCGCTGCTGGGGGTGCCCGGGAGGTGCCCCACGTCCCCCGGCTTGGTCCGCCAGCGGTCCTGCAGAAGCAGCACGAAGTAGTCGCACTCGCGCACGTCCTCGTTGATCAGCCCCTGCGGACGCGCCGCCCCGCCCGGCGTCAGCTGCCAGCCGACCGGCACGAACAGCACGCCCCGCGGGATCGCCTGCTCCTGGTTGAACGCGACAATGGTGTCGTGGACCACGCGCCGCTCACTCTCCAGCCCCCCGGGGCTGGAGATGAACACGCGGTAGCTGTGCATGTCGGTGGGCATCTTCACGCTCCTACCGCCCCGAGCGGCCGGCGGTTGCGGCCGCCCGGCGACCTGGGCGGCAAATTTGCAAATGGCAAAGGTTCATAGGGCAAACCCAGAGCGGGCCGTCCGCGTCCGGTCCCATTTGCCCTTTGCCCTTTGCCTTTGGCCTCTGGCCCGCTACACAAACCGCTTCACAAAGCCCAGCCGCGCCGGGGCCAGTTCCGCCACCTCCCGCAGCAGCCCCCGCGCCAGCAGCCGGAAGAGGGCGTAGGCGAGGACGCAGAACATGCCGCCGGCGACCACCACGGCCACTGCCGCGACCAGGCGCGGGTGCAAGCTCGAGCGCTCGAACGCCCGCCAGACCAGCCATTGCCCGCCCCACGCTCCCAGCCCCGCCAGCGCTGCCAGCACCCAGCTCGGCACGGTCGCCGCGAGCACGTTGATCGCGGGCACGCCGACGAGGCTCAGCCCCCGCAGGGCGAGCCCCAGGAAGACCGTGACCATGACGGCCGCCATCGCTACCGCAATCGGCACCGCGTCTCCATTGCCGTACACCGCCCCCAACACCGCGGCGGTCGTGAGGGCCGCGCCCGCGATCGTGACGATGATCGCGCTCGCGCGGAACCGCCCCTGCGCCTGCAGCGCCGGCGAGGGCACCCAAAGCAGCACCCGCCATGGGAACGCCGCGGCCAGGATCATCGCCGGCAGGATCGAGTCCACCCACTTCTCGCCCCAGATCAGAAGGGCCAGCGGCCCGACTGTGGCGAACACTCCGAACGATCCCAGGCTCGACATCAGCGTCATCAGGCGGGCGGCCCGCAGCGTCGCTGCTCGCTGCCGCTCGGGCTCTTCGTTCAGCTTGGAAAGAGCGCTGAAAAGCACCTGCACGCCGGTCGCCGCCAGCAACTGGTCCACCAGCGTCACGATCTGGTACCCCAGCGAGAACACACCCAACTGCTCACTGGTGAGGAAACGCCCCAGGGCGAAGTACGGCCCCTGGTTCACCACCGCGAATGCAAATGTCACCATCACCGCGTTGATGCTCGTGGCCAGCAGCCCCCGCCACAGGTCCACCCGCGCCGGCCGCTTCCACGGCCACTCCCGCACACTCACCGCGTAGGCGATGTTCTCCCACAGGATCACCATCGGGATCGGCAGCACGAAGCTCAGGGGCCCGTACCCCAGCCACGCGAACACCACCGTCGCCACCGCCCGCCCGACCGCCGACACCGTCGTGATGTTCGAGAGCCGGTCGTACCTCAGGTCGATCTGCAGCCGCGCCCACCATACCGTGGCGGCGCTCATGAGCGGCAGTTGCAGGGCCATGATGAGCAGCAGCGGCAGCAGGCGCGGCTCGTTGTACACGTGCGGGCCCGCCGCAACCGGCGCCAGGGCCGCGAGCAGGCCGCCCGTCGCCAGGTTCACCAGCAGCGCCAGCCAGAACACCGGTCCGGCGAGCGTCTCGTACTCCTTGGCCCCGCGCTGGATCAGCACCTGCGGCACCCCGCCGTCCCGCAGGAACTGCGTGAACGCGGCGAAGGAGAACGCCATCGTCCACACGCCCACGTCCTCGCGGCTCACCAGGGCCGCCACGGCCCCGAAGGTGACGACGCTCGCACCCTTGCTGATCACACTCCCCGCCACCATCCACGCCATTCCGCGCCCCACCGTCTTCCCCAGCGCGGGTGCCTGATCCACGCCCGCTTTGGACAGGGGCAGCATGGCCGGATCAACGGCGGGCGAGGGCTCGGGGGCCTGCAATGACGGCTGTGGTTCGGGCATTCGAGGAGCGCAATGGAAGACCGGCAGGGGGCGTACGACCCTGAGGTGTCCATTGATCGGCTGAAATGGCCGCAACCGCCTTGAAGTTCACCGGTAAATGCACCAGACTTTTGGCCCGGGGACCACATGAAAGCAGCCCTACTGAACGCTGTCGTTCTGGTTTCGTTCTTCCCTTTGGCAGCCTCCGCCCAGTCGATCGTCGAGGTCGCGGGCACACGCGAGGTGAAGAGGATCAGCGGAGACGGTCAGCACGCCCTCACGGACACATCGCTCGTCGGCCCTGGGTATCAGCTGCAACGTATCACCCCGGCCGGTACAGAGTGGTACTGCACCGGCCTGTCACATGACGGCTCGACAGTGATGGGCCATCGAACGGTTGATGGCGTCCGCTATCCGGCGCGGTGGACGGCGGTGACAGGCTGGGTGCACTTCAACCTGCCCCAGTCAACTCTTTCCGCAGGGTTCAGCGAGAGCAGCGCCGACGCGAGTTGCATCCTTGGTAGCGCGGAGTTCGGTCCCAATGATTGGCGGAGCTTCCTGTGGCGCGAAAGCACAGGATACCAGTTCATCGACTGCTGCACCGCCACTCCGCCGGGGGGCATCAGCTCTGATGGGAGAACGGTCACCGGGTACCGCTGGATTAGTGCGAGGATGTTCGCGTTCCACTGGCGTCAAGACCAGGGTCTGCAGCAGCTGCCGTTGCCACCTGGCGCACTTTTCTCGTTCCCTTGGGGAATCAGCGGTGACGGTCACACAGTGACCGGCTACTTCAAGATGAATGTGCCGACACCGCCGGCCATCGCTTGTGCCTGGGTCGATGGCCAGCTACGCACCCTGCCTCTGCCGTCAGGCGCGGTCGGCGGGTACGCACTTGAGCCAAGCTCCGATGGACGGATCATCGGGGGCATGTGGTACGACAGCACGAATACACGTCGCGCATGCGTCTGGACCTCCACTGGTGTGCATGACCTGACCACTCTTCTGACGTCCAGTGGCGTCAACCTCAGCAACTGGAGAATCCTGAACGAGTGTCTCGACGTGAGCGACGATGGCTTGAGAGTGGTTGGTTACGGTGAGAACGCACTCTTCAGACGCGCTGGGTGGATTGCGACGTTACCACACACACTCCGGTGCCTCTCAGCGGATATTGATCAAGATGGGGTCACATCCGACGCCGATGTTCAAGCCTTCTTCGCCTGCCTCGGCGGGAACTGCTGCTCGACCTGTGACCAGCGAGCCGCCGACTTCAACGGCGATGGTGACGCCGCCACCGACCAGGACATCGAGAGCTTCTTCCGGGTCCTCATCGGCCAGCACTGCTGATCTCACACGATCTCCCCCGCCACCAGCGTCCGGTCGTCCTCCGGGGGGCGCGCCCGCGTGAACTCGGTCACGCTCTCCAGCACGCCCTGGATGGTCCACCCCGGCTCGGGCATTGCCACACTCGCACCTTGCGTCCGCACCGTGCTCACCAGCCGCTGGTCGAGGCGCTCAGTGCCGAACTCCTCGCCGTCGGGGCTGCGGGCCTCGGTGATGCCGTCGGTGTACAGCAGCAGCCCGTCGCCCGCGTAGAGCGTGGTTGCCGCCTCCCTGTAGGTCGTGCCCTCGAGCACGCCCAGCGGCACGTCGCGCCCACCCTCCAGCCCCTCCACCACCGGGGCCGTGCCGCTGCCCCTGCGCACCCGCGGCGGGTTGTGCCCGGCGCTGGCGTACCGCAGCGTCTTCGCCGCGGGGTCGAACACGCCGTAGAACGCGGTGACGAACCCCGTGTTCCCGCGCGAGTAGGACCTCACCAGCCGCTCGTTGAGGTGCGTGAGCATCTCTGCCGGCTCGTTGGACGCCGCGCACGGGGTCCCCGCGTTGGAGTGGGCCAGGGCGTGCGTGATCGCCATCATCACCGCCGCGGGCGTGCCGTGCCCGCTGACGTCGGCGATCAGCAGCCCCAGCCTGCCGTGGCTGAGCGGGAACAGGTCGTAATAGTCCCCGCCGGCACGGGCCGACGTCTCGTAGTGCGCCGCCAGCCGCAGACCCTTGACATCCGGCAGCGTCGGCGGCAGCAGTGAACGCTGGATCGCGCTCACCGCCTGCAGCTCTCGGTCCAGGGCGTCGTTGGCCTTGCGCAGCTGATCGGCCAGCACCAGGTTGGCCGTCGCCCGGCCGAAGAGGTTCCCCATCCACAGCATCACGGGGGCACGCTCCTCGTTGATGCCGTTCTTCGCCGCCATCAGGGCCACGTTCATGTTGACCGCCTCGCCGTGCTCAAACAGCGGCATTGCGTACAAGGAGCCGTAGCCCTTGAGGTACTCGTACGCCGGGTCACCGGCGTCGACACGCAGGTCCTGGATGATCGTGGGGCGGTCGGCGTACAGCAGCTCCGCCAGCAGCCCGCCGCGCATCAGCGGCAGCTTGTCCTTCTCGGACCACGGATTGATGCTCTCCTTCCAACGCGTGCTCCGCGTGATGCGGAACCACGGCCTCTCCAGGCCCCGGCGCGACAGCGCCATTGTCGCGTCGGTCTTGACCAGCTGCGCCACGGCCGCGCGGTAGGTCCGCACCATGTCCTGCGGGTCCGTCCGCGTGCTCATGTCGCGCATCATCGCGACAACGTGATCCATCTGAGCCTGGGTGGAGCCTTCGAAGAATGCCATGCGGGATGGTAGTGGTGTGAGGCGGTGGTTCCTCGATAATCGAGGCGATCACCCTCATCCAAAAAGGTCCACCTGCAGGCGGCGATTACTTCTTCTTATCGGCGGTCGGAGCAAGTGCACCCGCGTTGGTGCGCCCGTTGACGAAGGAATCGGAAGTCTCGATCGCCGCGGCGAGCGCGCTTGTCGCCGGGGTAGTCAGTGTCGCCAGGTCGGTGTCAGGCGCGGTGCCGACCTCGGCCGCGAGCTTTTCCGCCGCGGCGGTGAGCTCGTGCTCGGCCTTCTCGAGCGACGCGAGGACCTGCTGGGCCTCGAGGTCGGGGGTGGGGAGGCGGCGGACGACGTCCTGCACGCTGGCGACGCGGCGGGAGTATTCCCAGGCGAGGGCGTCCACGCGGTCGGCAGCGGCGCGGGTCATGCCGCGGGAGAGCGAGCCCTCGGGTTTTTCGAGGGCGCGGGCCGCGGCGTCGGCAGCGGCACGGGCTTCGCGGACGCGGAGAGCCAGGCGGTCGTGGGGGTCGCCGGGGAGGTTCTGGGCGGCCTTGTGATAGACCGAGTTGCCGCAAGCCCCGAGCAGGAGCGTGGTTGCGCTCAGGGCTGCGAGCGCGAGCGACTTGCGGAGCGAAAAAGATTGAGCTGGCATCAGACGAACTCCCGCGGCGTGGTGTAGATGTTCATGTACACCAGAATCCAGGTGACCGCCAGATTGAGATGAAGGGAGCGTATCCGATGGGTCAAGGATTTGCAGCTTGTCTAAAAGTGCCGGCGCTGGTCGCGGCGATGGCCGGGGCGGGCGCAGGCGTAGCGCTTCCGGTGCTTGACGCTCGGGCCCACGAGACCGACCAGTACACGCTGCCCCTGGACAAGAAGTTCGCGGACATGGGGGACTGGCTGGACGCGGTGCACTGCCGTGCGGTGGAGGCAGCGGTAGCGCGCCTGAACGCCGATACCGAGAAGGCCCTCGCCGAGCCCGACGCCAAGAAGCGGGAGGCGGCGCTGAACTACATCAGGAACCCGCGGCGCGCGGCGAACCTGGTTCACGACGCCTTCAGCGACGCCTTCCACGAGATCCAGGACATCGAGAGCGCGCTGCGGAGCGGGCCGATGATGCAGTCGTACCCGCAGCAGGTGACGGGGTTCCGCACGGACGACTGGATCTACCGGAAGACGCACTACTGGATCGACCCGCGGAACATCGTGCTGATGTTCAAGAGCTCGACGATGAAGGCGTACGGGACGTACTTCGGCACCGACAAGCTGAGCCACTTCCACCACATGGGCTGGTTCTACTACGACGCGTACCAGCACCAGATCGAGAAGGGCGCGACACCGGAGGAGGCGAGCGCGTATGTGGTGAAGAACTACGCCGACGGCAACGCCATCGGCGAGAACGCCCTGCTGGGGTTCGTGGCGACCGGCGTGTACAGCAACGCCGACCTCGCGGCCAACTTCATGGGGATGAAGTTCAGCATCAACGTGACGCAGCCGGTGACCATCAAGGGAAAGACGTACGAGCCGATGATCGTGCGGAAGGGCGAGTACTTCCGGGTCAACAAGCACGTGCGGCCCGAGAGCGGGTGGTTCGGGGCGTTCGTGGATGACCGCTGGAACGAGGCGCTGAACCCGTCGTGGTACAACTGGGACATCCGCGAGGATGTGCGGGCGGCGCTGGCCTCGCGGGCGGACATCATCGCTCAGTTCTACACGCGGGTGGACGGGCGGCCGGCGGACCCCGCGTACTACGTGGACCTGGCGCACGAACTCTCGACGTACGAGGGCGAGAACTACGGCCACTGCCAGAAGTGGGACCGCATCATGACGGTGGCGCAGGTGTGCTGGCCGGCGTGGTCGGTGACGCCGGGGATGAACAGGGGGACGGAGAGCGCGAAGCCGGAGGGGGCGCCGGAGAGCTGAACCAACCGCGTCAGCCGTTGGGGGTGTCGAGGATCAGCTGCAGGCGGTCGGCCAATTCGGCGGGGTACTTGGCGGGCCAGGACTGGTCGATGAGGCCGACCTTGGCGAGGTCGCGGAGGTGGACGCGATCCTTGTCGCGGAAGGCGGTGAGCTTGATGCGCACGAGGGCCTCGAGCATGAGGACGCGGTAGCCCTCGGGTGCGTCGAGGCTCTCGCTGAGGTCGGGGTTCGCGACCGGCTCGTGATCGCGGACTTTCTCGTTGGCGAAGATGATGTGGATGGCCTCGCGGGGCTTGCCTTCGGTCCCATCGAGGAAGAGATCGAGGCCATCAGCGTGGCGGTAGACGAACCCGACCGATTCGAGCGCGGCTCGAGCGGCGTCCAGGCTTTCACGTCTGATCACCAGGTCGACATCCTGCGTGTTTCGCACGGAGGTCTCGTCGACGCGGGAGACCCAAAGCATGACGGCGTTCCCGCCAACGACCGCGTAGGGGACATTCGCAGCTTTCAGGGCGCCGGTGGCCCGGAAGAGACGTTCGCGCACCTTGGCCACAGCGTTGAGCGCCCTTTCCAATGAGAATGGGCCAAGCGTGACGCCCATGAGCTGATCCTATCAGATGGTCACTCGCCCGGCAGGGGGCAGCTGCCGCCGTGCTTGGCGTGGTAGTCCTGGTGGTAGTCTTCGGCCGGGTAGAAGGGCGTCTTGTCCGTCGCGAGCACGAGCTGCGTCACGATCTTCTTCTTCGCGAAGCGTTCGGTCTTCTGCTGCTCATCGATGAACTTCTTCGCGGCCTCGAGCTGCTTGTCGTCGGCGGCGAAGATGGCGCTGCGGTAGCTGGTGCCGTAGTCGGGGCCCTGGCGGTTGAGTTGCGTGGGGTCGTGGAGCTTGAAGAACCAGGTGAGCAGCTCGGGGTACGTGACCTTGGCGGGGTCGAAGGTGACCTTGACGGTCTCGGCGTGGCCGGTGTTGTCGGCGCAGACTTCCTTGTAGGTGGGCTTGCTCTTGTGGCCGCCCATGTAGCCGCTCACGGCGTCGATGACGCCGGGGACCTGCTGGAAGTGGTCCTCCACCCCCCAGAAGCAGCCGCCGGCGAAGTAGGCGGTCTCGGTCTTCACGGGCCGCGAGGCTTTGGGGAGATCGAGCTTGCCGTCCTTCTTCTCCACGAAGTCGAGGGAGACGGAGTTCAGGCAGAAGCGCAGGCCGGTGGGGCGCGGGCCATCGTTGAAGACGTGGCCGAGGTGGGCGCCACAGCGCTGACAGAGGATCTCGTCGCGGACCATGCCAAGCGAGGTGTCAGAGTGCACGGCGACGTGGTCCCTGTCGAAGGGCTTGAAGAAGCTGGGCCAGCCAGTGCCGGAATCGAACTTGGCATCCGAGGAGAAGAGCGGCAGGCCGCACAGCTTGCAGACGTAGACGCCCTCCTTCTTGTTGTCGAGGAGGTTGCCGCAGAACGGGGCCTCGGTGCCCTTGGCGAGGATCACCTTGGCCTCGTCGGGGGCGAGCTTCTTGGCGAGCTCCTCGATCTTTGACTGCGAGAGCGGCTGGATGTCGTAGCCGGACTTGGAGTACGCGGGAGCCTTAGTTTTCGTGGTGTGCATGTCGGGTTTCCCGGTCTTCTCGGGCTGCGTGCGGGCGAGGCCGAGCGCGGCCGCGGCCATAACGAGGCACCCCACGAGGAAGACCACCAGAACGGCGAGGGTGACGGGCTTCATGGTTTGCTCCCGGGTGGGTTCGATGCAGGCGCCGGCGCCGATGCAGCGGGCACGGGAGTTTATGGGGTGTAGCTCACCCGGGGAGGCGCCGCCCCGCCAGCACCGAGATGAAGACATCTCGGTGGCACGTCAGACCTCGACCACAAGGTACGGCCGCCGGTGGACCTTCATCATGAGCTCCATGGCTACGTTGTAGACGGGCGTCCCCTTGGGGGTCTGGCCTACGGGCGAGCCGCGGTGGGCGTGCCCGTGGAAGGCGGCGACGACATTGAAGCGGTCGATGGTCTCGGCCAGGCGCGAGCAGCCCAGGAACGGGAAAATCTCGGGCGGCTCCCCCATCGCCGTCGCCGCTACTGGCACGTAGTGCATCAGCACCACACTCCGCGGCGTCTCCAGACGCTGCAGGGCGTGCTCCAGCGCGAGCGACTCTTTGAGCGCCTCCGCGACGAAGTGCTTGGTCGCCTCCTCGCCGAAGGAGGAGAGCATGTGGCTGGCGAACCCGCCCCCGAAACCCTTGATGCCGGCGAAACCGACGCCGCCGAGCTCGAAGGTCTCGTCCTCATCGAGAAAGATCACGCCCGCCCGCCGCAGAACGTCCTTGAGCTCCTCGTGCTTGCCGCTGTGGTAGTCGTGGTTGCCCAGCACGGCCAGCACGGGCAGGCGAAGGGCCATCAGGTCCTTGGCCAGGTGCTGGGCCTCTTCGGGCGTGCCGAGGTTGGTGAGGTCGCCACACAAAACAAGGATGTCGGCGTTCTGTGAGATCTCGGCGAACAGCGGGGCGTTGTCGTGGTGGCGGTCCTTGTGCACGTGCAGATCGGCCATGGCGGCGACGCGCACACGCCCGTCGCGGGGCTGGCTGATGATCGGCTGGTAGTTGGGGGCGGTGTCGATCATGGGTGGTCAGGTCGGTCGTGCCGTCAGGTGCGGTCGTCCCCGATGAGGTCGGCGTAGCCCCAGCGCTGGATGTCGGTCTTGTAGTCGTCGCGGGAGAAGATGCGCCCGCGGCAGGCCCGCTTACGCGAGTCGGGCAGGCCGCGCTGGGCGTCGAGACGCTCAAGGAGCTCGTCGAAGAGCCAGTCAGGGACGACGTGCCGCATGCTGGGGTAGATGAAACGGAAGAGCAGGATGTGGACCAGCAGGACCTCCCAGTACTGGTTCATGTGCGCCATGAGGCGACGCCAGTTGATGTGGTGGTGCTGCTTCATAATGACGTGGGCGACGTCGGACCCGTCGTAGCGGGCGCGGTCCATGATGAGGGCCTTGGACCAGACGAGCTCGGTGGGCGGGAGCAGGCGGACGCGGACGCCGAGCACCGTGCCCCAGCACTCCTGGGCGAACCAGGTGTTGTTGACAGGGGCGACGGCGTTGGCGGAGGAAAAGATGACGTCGCAGAAGAACTTGCCGCGGCAGATCTTTGCGATCCAGCGCTCGTCCTCGATGGCGATCTCGTAACCGTGCTGCTTGCAGTAGGCGAGGATGCGGGGGTAGTCGCCAGCGCGGCAGAACACGTCGATGTCTTTGACGGGGCGGTCGATCTGGGTGTAGGCGATCACGGCCCATCCGCCGCCGACGAGGAAGGGGACGCCGGACTCCGAGAGGGTGGCGAGGACGTCGGCGTAGAAGGCATGGGCGCCGACGTAACTGTGCTTGGGGCGCGCGGGTTTCGTGGCGGGCGGCTTGGCGTCCGTGGGTTTGGCGTCGGGGGGCTTGGCGTGCGCGGGCTTGGGCCGTCCTGGCATACGTATTCCTCCGGCGTGGGCGGCTGTGTTAGATTCGCGGGGCTGCGTGAGAGGGGCGTCCAGTGGCCGTGAACCCCAGTTGGTGAGCGGCGGGAAGACGGGGGTATGCTGGGGGAAGCGTGCCGGAACTGCCGGATGTGATGATCTACGTCGAAGCGCTGCGCAAGCGCGTGCTCACGCGCCGGCTCACGGCGGTGCGGGTGCGGTCGCCATTTGTAGTGCGGACGTTCGAGCCGCGGGTGGAGAGCGTGCAGGGGCGCGGGGTGGCAGGGGTGGAGCGGGTGGGCAAGCGCGTGGCGCTGGAGATGGATGGCGGGCTGTTCCTGGTGCTGCACCTGATGATCGCGGGGCGGCTGCGGTGGTTTGATGGTGGTGCGGGGGGTGAGGTGAAGGGCGTGGGGAAAATCGGGCTGGCGGAGTTCCTGTTCGAGAGCGGCACGCTCGTGCTCACCGAGGCGAGCACGCAGAAGCGGGCGTCGGTGCATGTCGTGAGCGGGCGCGCGGGGCTGGCGGAGTTGGACGCGGGCGGAATCGGGGTGCTGTCGTGCACGCCGGCGGAGTTCGCGGAGCGCCTTCGGAGCGAGAACCGCACGCTGAAGCGGGCACTGACGGATCCCAGGAAGTTCGCGGGGATCGGGAACGCGTACAGCGATGAGATCCTGCACGCGGCCAGGATGTCGCCGCTGAAGCTGACGGGCAAGATGACGGACGTGGAGTGCGCGGGACTTCACCGCGCGTGCGTGTCCACGCTGACGGCTTGGTGGGAGCGGCTGCGGGTGGAGTTCGGGCTTGATCAGGGCCCTGGCCGCTTTCCGGGCACGGGAGAGATCACCGCGTTCCGGCCCGACTTCGCCGTGCACGGAAAGTTCGGGCAAGCGTGTCCGGCGTGCGGCTCACGCGTGCAGCGGATTGTGCGGGCGGACAACGAGTGCAACTACTGCCCGGGGTGCCAGACGGGCGGGAAGGTGCTCGCTGACCGGTCCCTGTCGCGGCTGTTCAAGGAGGACTGGGGCAATGCGATGGAATGAGCTCTCGAAACGGTACCCGTGCCAATCCCATAACACCTCATGAGAGAGACCTTGCAGAACCGCTACAACCCACTACACTCGGTCCAGACTTGTGAGGGGGATTACACATGCCAGTTTATCTGCGGTCGCTGCTGATTACCGTGCTGCTTTCTTGTTCGGCAACGCTGCCGGCTTGCCGATCACTCGATTTATCACTTCCCATTCATCGCGACCGGAGTTTCGCGAGTCTCCCGTGGGACCAGGCCTTGGCCGCAAAGCTCCGAAGGGACGACTCGAAGATCCGTACATGGAAGTCGGAGTACGACGAGGCGATCAGAGAGAACGATCGGGACAGCGCGCGACTGCTCCGCGACCGAGTGGTGTACGCACAGATGGCCCTTGTAAGAGAGTACCACGATGTCTATATCCAAGATCGATTCCACGGGGCTGATCTGTCCAGTGATGCAATCGAAGTGGCGACGTTAGGAACTTCGGCAGCCGCAACGGTCGTGGGCGGGATTCCGACGAAGGCCGCGCTTGCAGGAGCATCTACCATTCTTGGCGCCGTCAAGTCGCCGCTGCTCAATGGATTCAGCAGGCTTCGAATCACCGAAGCCATCCTATCGCGGATGGAGAAAAACCGGCACCGAGCACACGAAGCCTTGGTGAGCAGACTTCGGAATGAAGGCGTGGACACGTGCCCACTCGAAGCAGCCGAGCTGGACTGCATCGATTACTTCTACAGCCTGTCCGCCGACCGGGCGGTTGCAGACATCATGTTCGCCGAGGACTAGACACAACGGCTGATCAGTCATCGCCCCGGCAGGTGATCGATCAGGTACGCGAGCAGCACGGCCCGGTTGGGGTGGTTGGTGATCCAGGCGCGCAGGTCGCGGGCTTTTTCGAAGTCAGTCCCGAGTGCCTTGGCGAAGCGGGCCTGGGCGAGGGCTTCGGTTTCGTCGCGGTGCACGCCGCGCTGCCAGAGGGAGTCGCAGATGAACTGGAGGTCGTCGTGGAGGTTGCGGGCCTTGAGGGCTTCCCACTCGTTGCTATCGAGCCACACGCCGTCGCAGCCGCCGCAGTGCTCGACGTGGAAGGCGAGGCCATGGCCGACCTTGTACTTGATGAGCCAGCGGCCGCAGGTGGGGCAGGTCTTGGCACTGGGTGAGTCCGCGACCTGAGGGGTGGGAGAGCCCGGGTCGCGCTCGGGGAGGTTCTCGCCCTTCGCACGCAGCCAGTCCCAGTACTGCTGGCCGGAGATCCAGTTGCCGTGGCAGCCGGCGCAGTGGTTGGAGGCGAGGCCCTGGTCGAGGTCTCGGGTTAGAAACGCGGACTGCTTGCAGGCGGGGCACTTCATGCGCGGAGGATACTGGAAACTCGTGCCACGATCATGCTTCATGATCGTGCTCGCGCGGGGTGGAGACACGATCACGAAGCGTGATCGTGGCACGTTAGCGTTTGTGGTTGGCGATCTGAGCGCTCATGGAGCTGTTGAGCCACCAGAAGCCGAAGCAGCCGACGAGGGTGATGGCGAGCGTCATGCCGAACATGGCGACGGAGGGGTCCATGCCGGCGGCCCGGGCGGCCTCGTAGCAGGCGACGGCGGTGAAGGGGGCGAGCAGGCCGCGAATGCCGTTGAGGGTGACGTGGGTAGCCATGTAGTGGCCGCTCTCGGCGGGGGGCGCGAAGTCGACGTGGCCCAGGTGCCAGGCGAGGTTGCCGCCGCCAAAGGCGATGCCCTGGAAGAAGGCGCCGACGAACATCAGCGGAAGCTCTTTGAAGTAGGCGCCGGCGAGGAAGCAGGAGCCGGAGACGACGAATGCCCAGCTCTGCACGGCCCGGAACTTGACGATGTGGGCCCGATCCATGAGCCGCACCCACAGCGGGATCGCGAGCGGGATCACGATGTTGGTGAGGGAGCTGGCGATCAGGATGCTCTTGAAGTAGCCCAGACCAAAGTGCTCGACGAGGGTGATCACGAGCACGGGCCCGACCATGATGTTGCCGAAGCCCAGTACGAAGAGGCAGCCCATGAACTGGGCGTAGCGCGGGTCCTTGCGGAGGATGCGCCACATGACGACGGGGCCGTCCCAGAAACGCATCAAGCTGGCGGAGCGCTCGCGTGCGAGCTGCACGCGCTCGCCGCGGACGCGCATGCGGCTGTAGGCCAGGACGCCGACGAGCCCCAGGGTGCACGCGATCGGCACGATGACGCGATAGGCCGCGGGGTTCTGCTGATCGAGGATGTAGCCGACGAGGGCGCCGCCGATCGCGACGACGAGCATCTGCACGGTCTGAATGTGGCCGACGATCCGGTGCCGCGACGCGGCGTTGTAGTTCGCCCGCCACACCGCCGGCCTCAGCGTCAGCACCCCTGACCAGCACACGCGAGCCACGATGACAACCGCCACCAGCGCATACAGCCCCGCCGGCGTCTGCGGGATCAGTGCAATGAGCCCCGCCGTGAGCACCACGCACAGCTGCAGCGCATTGATCAGCGGCACCTTGGGCCGACCCTGCCCCAGCGAGCCCCAGAAGAAGCTGAGCAGGTTGGCGAGCTCGCCCGTCGCCCCAAGCACAGCGACCAGGATGTTGAGTGTGGCCAGCGGCAGCAACCCGTCGTAGGTCTGCCTGGTAAACACGCCGATGACGTTGCCGTCGATCACCATCAGCGTCATCGCGAAGAAGAACGTGGTGATCAGTTCAAGCGCGTACGAGCGCCGACTCAGGACAGGTTGTGACGAGGGGTGGAACGACGTCACGGCACGCGCCGCACGCCCCAGGACAGGGGTCTGCGACAGCACGCCGACGGATGAAGGTGCTTGTAACGGCAATCTGAGACAGGATATCGGTCACTCCGGCACGGTCTGACGCAAGACGTGCAAGAACCCTGCCGATGGAAACATGTGGGAGCACCCAGCGGGGGTGCGTGACGGACGACCGTGAGCGGCGGCCGTCATAGGCAAAGAGACGGGAATCCCCCCTTCCCGTTTGTGCGAACACTCTGGCGTACCCTAGGTGCCCCATGCCAACCTCAACACCCGCGCAACCCCAGCCGACGCACCCTGAGAACGACTACGTGCTCGGCACCGGCGTTGACGAATCCGTACGCCTGGGACTCCAGCACCGCCTGTGGTCCGCGGCCACCCATGAGCTGTGGGAGAAGGCCGCGATCCAACCCGGCCAGACGGTGATGGACCTCGGCTGCGGCCCGGGGCACGCCACGCTCGACCTTGCCCAGATCGTGGGACCGACTGGGCGCGTGGTCGCGATCGACGAGTCCGCGGCGTTCCTCAAGCAGCTGCACGACGCCGCGGTCCTCCGCAAGGCCCTGCACATCGAGCGCGTGCTCGGCGACGTGCAGGACCTGTCCGAGGTCTTGGCCGGCGAAGAGAACACCGTCGACGTTGCATACGCCCGGTGGGTGTTCTGCTTCCTCGAGCGTCCGGAGGACGTGATCAAGGGCCTTGCCCAGATCGTGAAGCGCGGCGGGCGCATCGCCATCCAGGATTACTTCAACTACGAGCGTTCGCTGACGCTGGCGCCCCGGCGCGAGGCCTTCTCGCGGGTGATCAGCGCGGTCGCGGCCTCCTGGCGGGCCCGCGGCGGCGACACCGACATTATGGGACGCCTCCCCGGCATGCTGCTGGCCAACGGCTTCCGCATCGATCACATCGGCGTGGTGCAGCGGATCGCCCGTCCGGGCAGCTCGCTCTGGCACTGGCCGAACACGTTCTGGCAGACCTTCCTGCCCAAGCTTGTCGAGAGCGGGTTCATTACCCGTGAGGACAAGGAGGCGTTCGACGCCGCGTGGGAAGAGGCGAGCTGTGATCCCGGTGCCTTCGTGCAGCTGCCGCCGGTGTACGAGCTTGTGGCGACGCGGGTCTGACTGGTAGCGTTCGTAGGCTCCTGCTGGACAAGATTCTTTCCTGTAATACAGTAACTCTGATCGCGGGCCGGAAACCCGTGTGAGAGAGGTTCTTCAATGCGCAACTTCTGCCTGGCCGCGGCCTTGGTCGGTTCTGCTGTCGCTCCGTCTGCCTTCGGCGTGATCAACCCGTTCACCGAGGACTTCTCGCTGAACGCCTCGGGCTGGACCAACTTCAACAACTCGGCCCCGCTGAGCTACTTCGGGGCGGGCGGTCCGAACAACAGCAACTACGTGTCGGGCTCGTTCAACTTCGTGAGCCAGGCGGCGAACGCGACGCCGGTGATCGTGCGCGGCGAGGGCGGGTTCAGCGGCGGGGCGTTCAACGGCAACTGGATCACCTCGGGCGTGACCACGATGACGGTGTGGGTGCGGCACAACGCGCCGCAGCCCCTGAGCTACTTCGCCCGCATGGCCCAGACGCCCTTCCCGGGCGCAATCGCGGTGGCATTCGCGCCGGTGGCCCCCAACACGTGGACGCCGCTGAGCTTCGCGATCAACGCGAGCAGCCCGCAGTTCATCAACTTTGAGCAGAGCGACTTCGCGACGGTGTTCAGCAACATCTCGCGGATCCAGTTCGGCGTGATGGTGCCGCAGGCCCTGGCGGGCGTGGACCAGGGCTTCACCTTTGACTTCGATCGCGTAGCGATCGTGCCGGCGCCCGGGGCGCTGGCGCTGGTTGGTCTGGCTGCGTTGGGCGCGGCCCGCCGGCGGCGCTGAGACGGTCCGAATAGAGGCTCAACGAGTAGAGGCTCACGTCCCAAGGGGGGTGTTGAGCCTCTAACCAATTCCGGGCGGGCCCGTGCAACCATCGCAACGGTGTTAGTGTACACTAAACACCGGGAGGTTGCCATGGCGCAGGTGGATCAAGCGGTTGCTCAGGCCAGTGTCATTCCGAAGCGCGGCCGGCGCGTCAAGCTGCTGATTGCCGCGGCGGTGTGCGTGGCGGCGGTGTTGTTCGCGTCCACACGGTGCTCGGTGATGATGCCAGGGGACAGCTTCAAAGGCCCGCTGCCGGCGATCACGCCGGTGCAGCTGTCGCTCGCCGAGGAGATGCGGCGGGACGTGCAGGTGCTGGCGGGGCGGATCGGCGAGCGGAACGTGTTCCAGCCGCACAAGCTCGCGGCGGCGGAGGACTACATCGCGGCGCAGCTGGCGAAGGCCGGCTACCGGGTGGAGTGGCAGACGTTCCCGGTGAACGGGGTGGCGTGCAGCAACCTGATCGCGGAGCTGCGCGGTACAACGCGGCCGGATGAGATCGTCATCGTGGGCGCGCACTACGACGCGGTGCAGGGGTGCCCGGCGGCTAACGACAACGGGAGCGGCACTGCGGCGACGATGGCGCTGGCGCGGCACTACGCCGGGAAGCCAATGGCGCGGACGGTGCGGTTCGTGCTGTTCGTGAACGAGGAGCCGCCGTTCTTCTGGACCGATGAGATGGGCTCGCTGGTGTACGCGCGGGCGTGCAAGCAGCGCGGCGACAACATCGTGGGCATGCTGAGCCTGGAGACGATGGGGTACTTCACGGATGTGGACGGGAGCCAGAGCTACCCGCCGCCGGTGGGCGCGGTGTACCCGAAGAAGGGCAACTTCATCGGGTTCGTGGGGATGGGCGAGGCGGAAGTGTTCGTCAAGCGGTGCGTGGCCGCGTTCCGGCGCACGGTGGACTTCCCCAGCGAGGGCGCGGCTCTGTCGAGCTTCGTGCCGATGGTGGGCGCGAGCGACCACTGGTCGTTCTGGAAGCAGGGGTACCCGGCGCTGATGGTGACGGACACGGCGCCGTACCGGTACCCCCACTACCACAAGGCGACGGACACGCCGGACAAGCTGGATTATGAGCGGATGGCGCGGGTGGTGACGGGGCTGATGGGGGTGGTGAACGATCTGGCGGGGGCTCCAGAAGCGCGCGAGTGAAACGACGATATCTTGCACGGCATATATCTCGTGTGGTATACTTCTCCAAGTGACGCCGCGCCACCTGCAACTTCACGCCTTCCGGCGGAACATGACCGCGCCCGATAAGCGGGTTCGCATCGGGCGCGGGAGATCGGGGCTTGGCGAGGACGCCGTCCAGTCTGATTGCATTGGTCCAGCGGTGGCTGGCGCGGCCTGCTCAGCGGCGGCCTCGCGCGTTCCACAGGCACGTCCACGTCTCGAGGCAGGTGCTTACCTACGTGCGAACCTGCGATCTGGAGGATCAGCTTGCATTTGCAGAGCTGCTCCTGAGATTGGACGCGGATCCCGCCGCCGCGTCGGTGCCGATTATGCGGCACGACGTTCCGCCCGGGATGCGATGGGCGAAGTTCGGAGCGCACCGGCTCGCGCTGCAGTGGGACCCTTCACGCGACAGGCTGGTGCTGGCCAGTTGCAGGGCATTCGAGGAGGCATGAAGTGAGTGCTGTCAAACGTGCAGCAAGGAAGCCATCACGCAGGGCTGGGCAGAAGGAGAACTTCCCGAGTGTAATCGTCAATGACGAAGGGGTTGTGACCCATCGCATCGTGCCTGTCGAGGAGTATGAGGCGCTGGTCGCTCTCGAGAAGTCGTCGGGCCCGTCCGAAGACTTCATCCGCGAGGCGGCGGCGATCCTCACCAGTAAGAAGACGAAGTGGCACGACGCCAATGACATCCTCCCCGAGATCATTGAGAATGGGATCGCCTCGCTGCGAAAGCGCCAAGGGGTCACACAGTCCGAGCTCGGGAGGCGGCTGGGTGTTCCACAGTCGAGAGTGTCACGGATGGAGCGAAACGAGGACGCACTGACATTGCGTGTTCTCAAGCGGCTTGCCAAAGCGCTCGCTACATCCAAGTGAGCCTTACGCGGAACACGCAGAGGTAGTCTCGACGATGGGAGCCCGTCCGGGGTGCGACGCTCTCCCTGACAGCGGTTGCTCGTGCACGCTCCACCATTGGTCGAAGCTTGCCGCCATTGAGAACTGCTGCAGGTGGTCGTGGGCTTCGGCGGACATGACGCGGCGCTGCGTGGGGTTGGCGCAGAGGTCGTTGATGCTGCGCACCCACACGGCGGGGTCGGCGGCGGGCAGGACGAAGCCGGTGCGGGCATTGACGACGAGTTCTTTGGGGCCGCCCTGGTCGGTGACGAGGGCGGGGAGTCCGGAGGCCTGGGCTTCCATGACAACTTGGCCGAGCGTGTCGGTGACGCTGGGGAAGAGGAAGAGGTCGCTGCTGGCGTAGAGACGGGAGAGCGCGTCGTTGTACCGGAAGCCGAGGAAGAGGGTGCGGGTGTTCTCGAGTGACTGCTCGAGCTGGGCGCGGAAGGGGCCATCGCCGACGATGACGAGCTCGGCGGGGATGTTCTGCTGCTGCAGCAGTGCGTCGGCATCGCGCCAGATGGCGGCGAGGAGGGGCATGTTCTTCTCGATGCTGAGGCGGCCGACGTAGAGGATGCGCAGGGCGTGCGGGGGCTGGCGTGAGCCGTGCGTGAGCCAGATGGCGGGGTCGCGGAAGCGCGGGTGGAAGCGGTCGAGGGTGATGCCGGGGCGGAGTGGAAGGATGTCGGCCCTGATGCCGAGGGCTCGGACCGCGCCGACGTAGTCGGTGCTGCGGGGGAAGAGGGTCGTGAAGGGGCGGTAGAAGGTGCGCATGCACTGGCGCGAGATCGATGTGAAGAGCTCGTTCTCGAAGAGGCGGTCGATGTATGCGGGGAAGTCGGTGTGGTAGACGCCCAGGAGCGGGACGCGGAGTTTTTTCGCCGCGAGGCGGCCGACGCAGCCGACGGGGCCGGGGGTGGAGATGTGGATGGCGTCGGGCTTGAGTTCGCGCGCGAGGGCGAGCATTCGGCGCCAGGGCGGGAGGGCGAGGTCGAGGTTGGGGTAGCCCGGCATGCGGACGGCCGCGAGGGGTTTTAGGTTGTGGATGTTGGCGGCCTTGGGGCAGGCGAAGCGGGTGGAGGTCGCGACGTGCAGGTCATGACCGGTGGCGCGGGCGTGCTCGGCGAGGTTGATGATGAAGCGGGAGACGCCGTTGACGTCGGCGAGGGTGTCGGTGAAGAGGAGGACTCGCACGTTTGCAGGGTAGCGGAAAAGGCGGGAAAGGCGGTACGCGGCGTTTCGCGGAAGGGCGGAGTTGCGCCGAGGAAGGCGGGGGCGGGTAGAAGAGAGGCATCAGGGCATGGGGCATCAGGGCATCAAGGCCATGTGATCCGAGAATCACTACGATTGCCGCATGGCGAAGCATGTCGCGGTGTACCCCGGTTCGTTTGACCCGATCACGTACGGGCATCTGGACGTGATTGCGCGGGGGCGGAAGCTGTTTGATGAGTTGATTGTGGCCGTGGGGTACAACCCGGCGAAAGACCAGCTGTTCTCGCCCGAGGAGCGGGTGGGGATGGTGGACGAGCTGGTGGCGGAGATGGTGCGGGAGGAGCCCGGGCGCGCGCCGGTGACGGTGCGGCCCTTCACGGGGCTGACGGTGGACTTCGCGCGGGAGGCTGGCGCGTCGGTGCTGCTGCGGGGCGTGCGCAACCTCTCGGACCTGCAGTACGAGGTGCAGCAGGCGGTCACCAACCGCGAGGTGGCGGGGCTGGAGACGGCGTTCGTCGTGGCGGGGCAGAGCTTCGCCTATACGTCGTCGAGCCTGATCAAGCAGATCACGGCGCTCGGTGAGGACCTGACGAAGCTGGAGCACATGGTGCCGCCGCTAGTGGTGAGGGCGCTGGCGAAGAAGAAGGGGGAGAAGCACCCGGCGCTGGAGCGGCTGCGGGCGGGGCGGGTGGACATCGATGGGTGACAAGGCTTACGAGCTCGCGCGAGCCGTGCGCCTCACTGTGGCACTCACCTGGGTCGCACTCGTCGCGGGCGGACTCGCGAGCTTCGTCCTGGCACTGTTGCGGGAGGGGGCTTCGGTCCTGAGCTGGGGCACGGCCGCGTTGGCTGGAGCGCTGTTGCTGCTCGGCTGGATTTGGCAGCAGGTCCTGTTATTCATCCTGCTCTTTGTCGTGGCGAGGGAATTCGCGCGCCAAGGGGCGGTCAATTGTGGGCGGCAGCACAACGGGTGGGTTCGAGAGGTCGTTACGCGCAAGCGGCAGCTGACCAAGTTCGCGGCATGGCTGTTGTCAGTTCCGCCGGATCAAGTCGCGAAGGCAATCCGTTGATGGCGTTCAGTCACACGTTGAACAGGAAGTGGCAGATGTCCCCGTCCTGCATGACGTAGTCCTTGCCCTCGATGCGCATCTTGCCGGCTTCCTTGATCGCCTTCTCGCTCTTGTACTTCTCGAGGTCGGCGACCGAGTAGATCTCTGCGCGGATGAAGCCGCGTTCGAAGTCGGTGTGGATGACGCCCGCGGCCTGCGGAGCTGTCGCCCCGATGGGCACCGTCCACGCGCGCACTTCCTTGGGGCCGGCGGTGAAGTAGGACTGGAGGCCCAGGAGCTTGTACGCGGCGTGGGCCACGGCGGCAAGGGCGGGCTCCTTGAGGCCGAGGGCCTCGAGCATCTCGGCGCGGTCGGCGTCGGCCATGGTGGCGAGCTCGCTCTCGATCTTGGCGCACACGGGGACGACCTCGGCGCCTTCCTTCTTCGCGTGCTCGCGGACCTTCATGCAGGCGGGGCTCTTGCCCTCGAGGTCGTCCTCGTCCACGTTCATGATGTAGAGGACCTTCTTCGCGGTGATGAGGCCGAGGGACTTGAGGACCTTCTGCTGCTCGGGCTCGTCGATGCGGACGGTGCGGGCGGGGTCGCCGCGTTCGAGGACGGGCTTGAGCTTCTTGAGCACCTCATAGCGGGCGATGTCCTCGGGCTTGCCGCTCTTGGCGGCGCGCTCGGCCTTGCCGATAGAGCCCTCGACGGTCTGGAGGTCGGCGAGCACCAGCTCGGTGGCGATGATTTCGATGTCGCGGATGGGG
Source organism: Phycisphaerales bacterium (assembly GCA_035627955.1). NCBI lineage: Bacteria > Pseudomonadati > Planctomycetota > Phycisphaerae > Phycisphaerales > Phycisphaerales bacterium. Next base: position 152,102 of record DASPKU010000019.1, on the reverse strand, counting down.
TCCACGCTGCCGGCGACGTGCACGATGTCCTCGCCGCCGGGCGCCTTGGTGAAGCAGCGGACCACCTGGAGGATGGCGTCGACCTCCCGGATGTGCGAGAGGAACTTGTTGCCTAGGCCCTCGCCGACGCTGGCGCCCTTGACGATGCCCGCGATATCAACCAGGCGCAGGGCCGCGGGGATCGTCTTCTGCGGCGGAATGTACTGGGTAATCGTCTTCATCCGCTCGTCAGGGATAGGGACGACACCGACGTTGGGCTCGATAGTGGCGAAGGGGTAGTTCGCGGCGAGGGCGCCGGCCTTGGTGAGCGCGTTGAAGAGGGTGGACTTGCCGACGTTGGGGAGACCGACGATGCCTGCTTCCATGGGGCGGGAGTGTAGGGAAGGCCAAAAGAGCAAATCGCAAATTGTCAAAGGGCAAATCAAGGCACCCGTACCGGGCGTTTCTGATTTGCCCTTTTACCTTTGCTATTTGCATGTTTGCGGCCTTACCGCAGTTCCACGTCCCAGTAGGCGTGGTCGAGGAAGGCCTTCCAGCTCGCGTACTTCTCGTGGCCGAGCTTGAGCGCGATGATGGGGTTGCGCTTGGGGCGCTCGGGCTTCTTGACGAGCTTCATGTGGGCCTGCTCGGGGGTGCGGCCGCCCTTGCGCGCGTTGCACCGGATGCAGGCGCAGACGAGGTTCTCCCAGCTGTCGCCGCCGCCCTGGGCGCGGGGGAGGACGTGGTCGATCGAGAGGTCGTTGGTGGGGAAAATGCGGCCGCAGTACTGGCACTTGTTGCGGTCGCGGGCGAAGAGGTTGCGGCGGTTGAGCTTCACGGTCTGCTCGGGGAGGCGGTCGTAGCCCAGCAGGCGGATGATGCGGGGGACGGCGATCTCCATGCGGACGGTGCGGACCCAGTCGTGACGGTCGGGCTCGAACTCGCGCTGCAGCTGGCTGATCTCGATCCAGGATTCGAGGTCGTAGTTGATGAACCCGCCGCTCGCGTTGGGTGCGCCGGCGGCGGTGGCGGGGTCAACGTGGATGACCTCGGCAATGGCGCGGGAGAGCAGCACGAAGGCGCGGCGTGCGGTCACCACGCGCATGGCGGCGTAGGCCTTGTTGAGGACCAGGACCTTGGCGTTCAGACCCTCGTTGCCGCGGCCCACGCTCAGGCCGGCGAGGGCGGAGGTGAGATCGGCGGGTATCTCGCCGTCGGCGTCCAGCTCGGCCATGAGCTGGTCATCGTCGATGGAGCTCGAGGGGGTGGAGTGCGGCGAGGTGTGGTGAGGGTGCGACCCCTTGCCCTTCTTGTGAGGGTGCTTGTGGTCGCGGGGATGGCCGTGTCGTCCGTGCATGGTGAGCACGTCCACGGGGTTCATCCGGGTCGGCCCGGAAGGACCGGGGACACTGATTGTTAGGGTACCATACCGCCGGATCAACCGGGTCGGCAAGTGGTGTGAAAGCGTAACAAACGGTGTGGGAAGGACCTAGGAGTGGGCCGGGGCCGGGCTTAAGCGAGGCTGACTGGGTCCGCGAGTAGACGCTGATCGAATGGAGGCTGCACCGTTGACGTCCATACGAGCCCGGAACGCAGTGACGGGTCCAAGGGTGAGACCTGCGCACAAGGGCAACACCGCCCGCTCACTGAGTTCGGGGCTCGTTCCCAACGGTCTCTGCATTCAATGGCGGAAGTGGCGCACGCCGGTGGTGAGGCAGGTCACGCCGCGCTGGTTGCAGAGGTCGAAGGTTTCCTGGTCGCGCTTGCTGCCGCCGGGGTGGACGATGCAGGTGACGCCGGCGTCGATGAGGATCTGAGGGCCGTCGCTGAAGGGGAAGAAGGCGTCGCTGAAGGCGGTGCTCCCCTTGGCGAGCTTGCCGGCCTTCTCGACGGCGAGGCGGCAGGAGGTGACGCGGTCCATCTGGCCGGCGCCGCCGCCGTACATGCGGATCCCCCCACCGCTCTCACCACCTGTCGCGGGGCCGCCGAGGACCACGGCGTTGCTGAACAGCGAGCGGCACACGGGCTCCAGGAACGCGGCGGCGCGGAGCTGGTCCTGCGTGGGCTTGGGGCCGGCCGCGTGCTGCCACTCGCTCGTGGGCACGAGGCGCAGGTCGCGCTCCTGCACGAGCAGGCCGCCAGGGATGGAGCGGTACTCGAGCTGCTGCGCGTGGGCGGCGACGGGGAAGTCGAGGTCGCCCACGGCGAGGAGCCGCACGTTGGCCCAGCGGGCGCGGAGCATCTCAAGGGCCTCCGCGGTGTAGCGGGGGGCGACGATCACCTCGAGGAAAACCTCCTTAGACTGGAGGCGCTCGGCCGCGTCCTCGTCGAAGGTATCGCCCAGGGCGAGAATGCCGCCGTAGGCGGCGATGGGGTCGCCCGCGATGGCCTGGTCGATGGCGTCCTTGGCGTTCGCGGCGATAGATGCGCCGCAGGGGTTGGTGTGCTTGACGATGGCGGCGGTGACCTGCGACTGATTCCGCACGCGGTTGAGGGAGATGACGAGCTCGAGGGCGGCGACGGCATCGTTGATGTTGTTGTAGGAAAGCTCCTTGCCGTGGAGCTGCTCGGCGGTGGCGATGCTGGGCCACTTGCCCGCGGCCGTGCTTGGCTTGGTGCGGTACAGCGCGGCGGACTGGTGCGGGTTCTCGCCGTAGCGGAGGTCCTCGTCCTTCACGAAGGTCTCGTGCATGAGCACGGGGAAGAGGCGGGAGTGGCCCTTGCAGAGATAGCCGGCGATGGCGGCGTCGTAGCGGCTGGTGAGGGCGTAGACCTCGCCGGCGAGCTCGCAGCGGAGCGTGCGGGTGGTGTGCGTGTTGTGGCGGTGCAGCTCGTCGAGCACCCGCTGGTACTGCGATGGGCTGCTGCACACCGTGACCCACTCGAAGTTCTTGGCGGCCGAGCGCAGCATCGAGGGGCCGCCGATGTCGATGTTCTCGATGGCGTCGTGCTCGCTCACGCCGGGCCTGGCGATGGTCTGCTCGAACGGGTAGAGGTTGACGCACACGAGGTCGATGGGCGCGATGCCGTGCTGCTGCATGGCGGCGGCGTGGGCGGCGTCGTCACGGACGCCCAGGAGCCCGCCGTGGACCTTGGGGTGCAGGGTCTTCACCCGCCCGCCCATGATCTCGGGGAAGCCGGTGACGTCGTCGATGCTGGTGACCTTGATGCCCGCGGCCCTGAGGGCGGAGGCGGTGCCGCCGGTGGAGACGATCTCGACGCCGCGTTGCGCGAGCGCCTGCACGAAGGGGACGAGGCCGGTCTTGTCGGAGACGGAGACGAGGGCGCGGCGGACGGGGGCGAGGTCGGGCATAGGGGATGGTAGTGGGAAAGTGACGCAGTGGTGAAGTGGCGGAGTGACGCGTCAGGTGGTGCGTGCCGTGCACGTTCGCAACGAGCCCCGACGCGTCTTCGCGCGGCGTCCGCCCACAAAGTGAGTGGGCGGTGCTGCCTTGTGCGCAAGGTTCACCGAAGACCCGTCACTGCGTTCCGGGCTCGTTGCGAACGTCACTGGTTGTTCGGAGGTCACCGCGGGATAAACCGCCCCACCGTCGCCTGGCTGCTGATCGCGTACAGGTTGCCGTCCTCGAACTTGTCCACCGCGATGTTGGTGATGCCCGGCGTGGTTGTGCGGTCCACGATGCTGCCGTCGGCGTGGTTGAGGGTGACCAGGCCGTTCTCGGTGCGGACGAGCAGGCGGCCGCTGCGGGTGCCGATCACCGTGCCCTGCACGTTTGGATTCGCCCAGCGCTGCTTGCCGGTGGCGGTGTCGAGAGCGGTCAGGCCGCCGCCGGGGATGCTGACCCACAGCGTGCCGTTGTGGGCGGTGGGCTGGAGGCGGAGGGGGGCGTCGGTGCGGACGCGCCACTCCTCAAGGCCGGTGGTGTTGAAGCACCAGATGGAGCGGTCCAGGCCCGCGATGAAGAGGCGGTCGCCGTCGGCGACGGGGTCGTTGACGAGGCCCTGGTAGATGGCGGCACGCCCGACGAGGCCGCCGCCCATGCCGAAGAACATGACGTCGCCGCGCTGCGAGACGAAGGCCATGGTGCCGCCGCAGAGGACGGGGTCGGCCTCGATGGCGCCGCTGGACATGAAGCCCCAGGCCTTGATGCCGCTGCGGCCAAGGACGTGGGCCATGACCTCGCCGGTGGAGGTGCCGAACACCGCGGTGGTGTTGGCGAAGATGGGGCGGGTGTTGACCACGCGGGCGAAGCGGTCGCGGGCGAGCAGGCTGCCGTTGGCGGCCGAGACGGTGAACATCTCGCTCTCACTGCTGACCAGGATGTGGTTGGTGTCGCCGGGGCTTCGGTCGACGCTCACGAACTTCGTGAGCGGGCCGGCGAGCTGCGTGGCCCAGCGGGTGCGGCCGCTGCCGGTCTCGAGCAAGGCGAGGGTGCTGTCGTTCTGGAGGAGGACAAGGATGTCCTCCGAGGGCTTCACGAAGCTGACCTTGGAGGAGGCCGTGGCGCCAGGGAAGGGGAAGCCGACCCAGTCGAGGCGGTAGCCGATACGGGACCAGTCGTCGTGGTTGACGGGGAAGCGCTGGGAGTCGGCCCCCCCACTCGCGGAGCCCTTGGTGGTGGTCGTCGCGGCGCCGGACGTTGTGGTCGTGGTCGCCGTCGTGGTGCTGCGGTTGCAGCCGGACGGCAGGGAGCCGGCCAGCAGGAGGAGGGCGAGGGCGGTGCGGGCGGGGGTGACGGTGTTCATCCGCGGGGGCTCCAGGGGGCGTTCGTTCGTGAGCGGCACAGTATCGAGTCCGGTGGCCGCGTGGTCAAACGGTTTGGATGGGGGAGGGCAAGGGTAGGGACGGCGACCGCCCTCCACGCTGACTTCCTCGCTTCCAACCTCACGCGCGCGATTACCATGCGGGACGATGTTTACAGGGCTGGTGCAGGCAGTCGGCAGGGTGGCGGCGGCGGAGCTTCGCGGCGAGCGGCTGCGGGTGGTCGTCGATCCGGGCGCATGGGGGCACCGGCCTTCGGGGGGCGACAGCATCTCGGTGAGCGGCGTCTGCCTGACGGTGGTCGAGGCGGGGGCCGGGGGCTGGGCGTTCGATGTCGTGCCCGAGACGCTGGCAAAGACCACGCTGGGGCGGCTGCGGCCCGGCTCGCGGGTGAACCTCGAGCACGCCGCAACGCCAACGACGCTCATGGGCGGGCACGTGGTGCAGGGGCACGTGGACGGCGTGGGCGTTGTGGACCTGGTTTCCACCGTGGGGGAGTACCGCATTCGCGTCAGGGCGCCGGCGGGGCTCATGGAGTACATGGTGCCCAAGGGGTCGGTGTGCCTGGAGGGGGTCTCGCTGACCTTGGCCGCGGTTTCGCCCGGGGAGTGGATCGAGGTGGCGCTGATCCCGGCAACGCTGGAGAAGACGACGCTGGGGGGGCTGCGGGCCGGGGAGCAGGTGAACATTGAGGCGGATGTGTTCGCGAAGACGGTGGTGAACTGGTTGCGGAACTACGGCAATCAGAAGATTTGAACGCGAAGGTCGCGAAGGTAGAGCGAAGGCGCGAAGGTGGGGGCGGGTTGCGAAGAGAGGGTCATCACTCGGGCGCACACCTGAGCGTCTATTCGTGGTCACTCTTCCAGCTTTCTCGCCAGTTTCTTTTTCCCACATCCTGCCCCCTGCCTTCCCCTTCGCGTCTTCGCTCCCCTCTTCGCGTCCTTCGCGTTGCGCCTCCCCTTTTTCCGATAGAGTGGGTGCGTGCGAGTTCTCGGCATTGATCCTGGGCTGCGAGTCACCGGCTATGCCTGCATCGAGGTGGTCGATGGGGCGTGGATGTCGCCCCGGATCGTGGAGGCGGGGGTGTTCCGGCTGACGAAGCGGGGCGAGGCGCTGCCGTCGATCGCGGAACGGCTGCACGAGCTGGACTGCGATTTCCGCAACCTGATCACGCGCACGAAGCCCGCGGCGGTAGCGGTGGAGGGGCTGTTCGCCCACTACCAGCACCCCGCGACGGCGATCATCATGGGGCACGCACGGGGGGTGCTCATCCTCGCGGCCCAGCAGGCGGGGCTGCGGCTGCTGGAGCTCAAACCCGCGATGGTGAAGAAGTCGGCCACCGGCTTCGGCCAGGCGGACAAGGCTCAGATGCAGCGGGCGATCCAGTCGCACTTCGGCCTGGCCGACCTGCCCGAGCCGCCGGACCTGGCTGATGCGCTGGCCATTGCACTCTGCGGGGCGCAGCACTTTGCGACGGCGGATGCGGTGGGGAGCTAATAATCGTGCATGGAAACGACGGACCCGAAGAGCCCGCTGTACCCGTACGTCTGGGTAGACCCCGAGCGGCTCAGCGGCGAGCCATGCTTCCGGGATACGCGCGTGCCGGTCACCGCCCTCTTCGACTACCTGGAGGCGGGCGACCCGCTGTCCGAGTTCCTGGATGACTTCCCTTCCGTGAAGAAGGAACAAGCCGAAGCCGTGCTGCGTCTTGCTCGGACATGGATTGAGAACCTGCGGAAGAGCGCGGCCGCGTGAGGGTACTTCTCGACCACTGCTTCCCTAGGAAGTTGCGCCGGTATCTCCCTGGCCACGAAGTGATCCATGCCAGTGAGGTTGGCTGGGACGCAATCTCGAACGGCCGGCTGATCGCTGCGGCAGCTCAGGTCGACTTCGAGGTCCTTGTCACGATCGACAAACGGATGCAGCATCAGCAGAATGAGGCCAAGCTGCCGATACCGGTCATCGTCCTGCGTCCACGAACCAACCAGTGGCGAAACGTCATGGCACTCGTACCGGCGGCTGCAAAGCTCCTGGAACAGCCAAGCCTTGAACGGCGGTTCCATCTCATTGAAGACATCCTGTAGCCGACGGCTACACCATTGATTGAAGTGGACGTGCCGCGACGAATCTAGAATCGCCCCTATGCCCGAGTCCAAGCCTTCTGTTTCCGCGGCCGCGCAGGTATTGATCGTGGAGGACGAGCCCGACCACGCGGACGTCATGTCCGATGCCCTGCGCAAGCCGGGGCATGTGTGCACGGTGGTGAACTCGGTGGCGGAGGCGGGCGAGGAGCTGCGGCTGGGGGCGTTCGACGTCATCGTGACCGACTTGCGGATGCCGGCGTCGGGCGGGGCGGTGATCGCCGGGCTGGCCCCCGTGGCCACCGATGGGGCGGACGCGGGGCTGCGGGTGCTGGAGGCGGCACTCAAGCTCCAGCCCGACGCCAAGGTGGTGCTGGTGACCGCCCACGGCGACGTGCCCACGGCCCGGGCCGCGTTCAAGATGGGCGTGTACGACTTCATCCAGAAGCCCCTCGACCTCGAGGTGTTCCGCAACCTCGTGAACCGAGCGGCGGAGGCGGTGCTGCTGCGGCACCAGAACGACCGCCTCAAGCAGGAGCTCGACCAGGCCGGCTTCGAGGGGATCGTGGCCCAGAGCGAGCCGATGCGGCGGATCCTGAGGACGGTCAAGACCGTGGCTCCCTCGAACATACCCGTGCTGATCACCGGCGAGAGCGGGACGGGCAAGGAGTTGATCGCGCTGGCGGTGCACCGCAACTCCCGCCGCGCCTCCTCACGCTACGTCACCTTCAACTGCGCGGGCCAGAGCGAGAGCCTGCTGGAGGACCAGCTCTTCGGGCACGTGAAGGGCGCGTTCACCGGGGCCGACAAGGACCGCGCGGGCGTGTTCGAGTACGCCGACGGCGGCACGCTCTTCCTGGACGAGATCGGCGACATGCCGCTGACGATGCAGGCCAAGCTGCTGCGCGTGCTTGAGAGCGGCGAGGTCGTGCGGCTGGGCAGCAACGAGGCGCGGCACGCGGATGTGCGATTCGTCACCGCGACGAACCGGGACCTGAAGCAACTGGTGGCCAGCGGGCAGTTCCGGGAGGACCTGTTCTTCCGCATCAACGGCTCGCACGTGCAGCTGCCCCCGCTCCGCGAGCGGCGCGAGGACATCCCGCCGCTGGTGCAGTTCGCGATCGAGCGGTTCGCGGGCGAGATGGCCGCCAAGCCTGCGGACGTGGTGGTGCCCACCATCACCGACGCCGCGATGATGCGGCTCACCAGCTACTCATGGCCGGGCAACGTGCGGCAGCTGCTCAACGTGGTGCAGAACATGGTGGTGTCGGCCCTCAGCGACGCGCCCACCACAACTGGCGGCGGGGCGGACGGGCCGGTGCTGGACACGCGCCACATCCCCGAGGACATCAAGAGCGATGAAGGCCCCGAGGACGCCGCGGCCCCCGCAGGCACCGGCTACGCCTCCCTCGCCGGCACCAGCCTGGAGCAGATCGAGAAGCGCGCCATCCGCGAGACGCTGCGGCTGACCGGGGGGAATAGAGAGCACGCGGCCAAGCTGCTGGGCATCGGCGAGCGGACGCTGTACCGGAAGCTGAAGGAGTATGGGTTGCGGTGAGGGCGGCGTGGGGTGGATAGGACCGACAGGACTGAGGGGACTGATTGGACCCGCGGGCGCGGTCAGCGGCCCCACTCTTCCAAGCGGGCTTAGATGTGTGTGTCCAATGCCTGCGCTTGCTGCCAGGCGCCTTGAAACTCGCGGTGTTCGAAGGGATAGCCCCCCGGTGCAGTTGCTCCGCGTGTGCGTCGAGTGACTTGCGTTGATCCATGAGCCGTGTCGTGACTGACTTGGCCCAAGCCTTCAGGCTGCCCGCGGACACGAGAGCGCGCCGAAACGTGATACCGGTTTGCGGAATTTGGTAGGGGCCGGGGCGCTCGACAAGGCCTGTGATGAAGATGTGGCCATCCTTGGGTGCGGCCACGACGTCGACGCCCGGGATGATGAGCCTCTTTTCGTTGGATCGTTGAATGGCGCGCTGCCGCTTACGCCGCGCTCGGCCGGTCGTCGTCATCGCTACCCAGGGCCAGCGAGAGCTTCGTCAGCTGCTCCTGCACGCGGTCCAGGGCCTGCTCGGCCTCGTGCCTTCCGAAGGGGCGGGGCGTCGTCAATGGTCGCGGCTGCCACCCGGTCCCAGGCGTCGGGAACGGGATGACATCCTCATCCACCTCATCGCGTCGAAGTCGCAGGTTGGGCATGTCCTTACTCCCCGTCGAGTCGTGCCGTCCGGGAAGCATCGGATAAGACCGGCTGAAGCTTTGGTGAGTGCGTTTCATTTTGCCGTCCTTGGTCGCTGTGCAGGCCGTCCTGGCCGCACAGCCTGTTCATCGGTCACTCTGTCGTGGTAAGACCTATAAGTCGTCCAGGTCCTATAAGTTGGGCGGGCCCCGTCACCGCTCGCCCGCGTTGTCCTCGCCGTCGCCCATGCCCTCGGGCTCGGGGGTCACCTGATCGATCATGTTGAGGTCCTCGTCGCCGCGACGCACCTGGCCCATGTCGGCCTCCCCCGCCAGATCGTCTTTCAGCGGCAGGTTGAGGTCTTTGAGGTCTTCGCGCAGCTGCTGCAGGGCCACCCGCACCTGCGACCGGTCCAGCCGGATGTCCACGTGATCCGCGTCGGTCTCCGCGTCCACGTTCAGCTCCCGCGGCCGGTCCGCCAGGTGGAACTCCACGCGGATCGTCACCGTCTCGCCCGTGTCCTTTACCACCGAGAACTTGAGCTCGGGCTCGAGCAGCTCCAGTTCGCCGATCTCCGGCCGCAGGCCGACGATCCCCTCCAGCCACTCGGCCAGGTTCTTGATCTCGAAGTAGTTGAGCACCGGCGCCGTCTCTTCCCACTCCTCCTCGCCGGTGGCGACGCGGAAGGTGACGGTGATCGAGGTGTCGTCGCCGTAGCTGTCCTGGATGTCATCGAGCCGGTCCGCGATCAGGCCCAGTTCGAACTCGTTGCCGTTTTCCCCGGCCAGAAGCATCGCCATGGGTGCCATCCTTTCGCCAAGGATGCTACCCGCTGGCGGGGCCGTGCTTCGGCTCGTAAGTGGCGATTCACTGGTGCTTTACGGCTCGGCGGCCCCACGTGGAGGAGCGGTGGAAAAGCCCCGCCAGCTGCCCTTGAGGTGGATCCGCGCGGCCTCGCGATCCCGCAGCAACCCCAGCAGCCCGACCACCTGCACCTGCGTCCGCGCGGGTGCCTGGATGATCAGCCGGGTGCCAAACCACCTGCAGCTCGCTTCTTCCCCGCCATTGTCGGACCAGGTGTCGGGCTCGATCGTGCCCGTGATGATCTCGCGGACGTCGCTCAGCACTTCCTCGCGCCCGTAACAACGCCCCTGCGGCTCTCCATCGACGATGTTGTACGAGAGCTGCACGGCCCGCCCGTAGATGTCCTGCACATCGTGCATCGCGACAAACCGCCCCGCCGAAAAGTCGCCCGCGCAGGCCGCGTCCAGTTCCGGCGTGTGCACCATGTGGTCGCTCGCGCTCGCGGGAGTCCGCAGGTGCTCGATCAGCTTCCCGACCTTGTCCACCGTCGCGGGCGGCCCTTTGACGAACACCCTGTGGCGGTAGGTGCGGATGCTGCTCATGTCCCCGCCGTTGCAGGTCCAGTCCTCGGTCGTGATCAGCGAGGTGATGATGTCGCAGATGTCCTGGATCGTCTCGCGATCGCTGCGCGAGACGCGTCCGAGCGGGGCGTTCTCGAGCGGGCGCTCCGCCACGACAAGGTCGTCGACGTCGAACGCAGACATGGTGCTGCCGCCGACCTGCCCCGAGACCGTCAGGTGGAACGCGACGCGCGGGCACGCCTGCCCCGCCGGCGTCTTTAGGAGCCCGACCACCTCGCGCACCTTCTCGTGAACAGAGGGGGGAGCGAGCACCAGCAGGCGCGTCCCAAAGCTCGTAAGCGACGCGTACTGCCCTCCGTTCACGTCCCACGCGTCGGGCTCCACCGTCGAGGTGATCAGGTCGACGACCTCGTCGCGCTCCTCGCGCCAGAGCCGCTCATGGAACTCGTCGGGCGGCGGCGGCACCACCCCGCAGCACCACCGGGCGACTTTGTACTCCTTCCACCCACCCACAAACCCGCTCGCGTCGTACACCTCGAGCACCTGCGCATCCATCGCGCTCTCGGGCGACAGCAGCCGCCCGCGTCCCCAGTATTCCACCCGCGACTTGAACGCCGCGAGTGACTGCTGCCACGCCCAGCCCTGATCGAGGCGCCGGGCCGCGAGGTCGCGCGTGCTGACCCAGAACGGATTCCCGCCCTCCTGCGGCCCCGCCACGCTCATCGCCAGCACCGTCGTTGGAATCACCCCGGCCGCGCCCTCGCTCTTCACCCGCGGCACCACCCACAGCCCATACCCCAGCACCGCGCCCAGCAGCACCGCCCACACCCGCCCCACGCGTGCCCTGTTCCGCAGCAGGTCCCTCTCGCTCCGCGCGCTGTGCGTGCACTCCGGGCACACCCACACGCTGCGTGCCCCTTTCACCGTCGCGGGCACGCCCGCCATCCCGTACCAGCACCTGGGGCACCGCCGCCGCAGCTTCGCGCGATCGATCAGCACCCACCGCCGCAGCGCCAGCGGGACCAGGACCGCGACCATCCAGCCCGCGATGTGCCACGCCGACCAGTCCATGGTGCGTCAGACGCGGCGCCCCCGCACCGTGTTCCCGCGCAGACCAAACTCTACCCACGCTCAATCCCACCAGAAGAACCACCACGGGCAGCCCTTCATCATCCCCGCGAGGTTGCCCACCGTGTCAGTGTCCTGCTCGATGATGTCCTGGCAGTACAGGAAGTGCTCCCACGCCAGCTCCATGCTCCCCTCTTCGGTCATCGGCGGGCGCTTCACAACGCACTCAACCGTGTCGCGCCCAATCGCCACCGGCTCGGCCCCGTACCGCTCCAGCCACCGCCGCATCATGGCCCCCTGCGCCGCCGGCGTCGGGCAGTCATTCCACCCGCCGTAGCCGATCACCTCCATCGCCTCCGCGCCCGACCCGCACGGCACCAGCAGGATCAGGATGTCCGTCCGCTCCCGCCCGGTCCGCGTGTCCACCAGCAGCTGCGGCCCGCCGGGGTGCTCGTACTCGCACTCGGTGAACTCGCCGCGGATCACCTCGCCCTCGACGGAGTCCTCCTCCAGCATGGCTTCGACGTCCAGCCGCCGGAGCTCGAGCCACTGCTCCGCGTCGGTGCGGTACTCGGGCGTGACTTGCCCGTTGGCCATCTCGTTCAGGCTGTCGATCGCCTCCATGTCTGTGATGAGCGGGTAGCGTCCGGTCTGCGCCGCGTTCCTGCGGTGCTGCTCCCACTCCGCCAACGCCCGCGCCGCCGGGACCGCAATAACGCGGCACTCCACACCGTTCACGACCACCGTGCGTTCCGCGCCCATCGCTGTTCCTCCCGACTCAATAGAGCCGATCGTGGCAAGCGATCCAGATGTCTTGCAACGAGACAGCCCCGCGACATCAGAAGTCCGATCGCTCGCGCGATCGGCTCTCTTCAGCTCAGTGCAGCACCATCACCCGCCGCTGCAGCGGGAAGCACAGCGTCGCCAGGTTCACGCAGATGCGGTCACTCACCCGCGCGTACCGCTCATACTGCTGGTCCGCCTGCACCTTGACCTCGCTCGTGGTGGTCCCGCACCGCTCCATCGCGTCGCGGCACTCGGTCATCATTGCGTCCACCATCGGGCGGTCGCACTCAAAGTGGCACAGGAACCCGTACGTGCGGAAGCCGGCGCGGAACACCTGGACCTTCACCTGCGGAGTGCCAGACAGCACGGCCGCGCCCGCCGGGACCTGCGACACCTCCTGCCCGCACGAGAACAGCTGCTGGTGCGTCCACGGCACGCCGCCCAGCACCGGCTCCACCTGCCCCGCCGCGTTCAGCCCCATCGGGTAGAACCCGATCGCCGGCTTCTCGCGGGGCGTGACCTTGCCGCCCAGCGCGTGCGCGATCAGCTGTGCCCCCAGGCAGATGCCGATGACCGGCAGCTCGGCCGCGTGCGCCGCCTTGATCAGGTCCACCTCGCGCTGCATCCACGCGTGCTTCTCGATGTCGGTGACGTTCTGCGGCCCGCCGAGGATGACCAGCCCCTCGACCCCGTCGAGGTCGGGCGGCAGCATCCCGCCCCCAACAGAAGGCTTGTCGGGCCGCACGGTGTGAAGCTTGAAGCCATGGTCGCGCAGGGTCGCACCGAGGCGACCGGCGTGCCCGCTGTCTGAGTGCTGAAGAACGTAGATCATCGCTGCACCTCCATCGAAACTAATACCGTTCGTGATGAGCCCCGAACCAAGTGAGCGGGCCGCTCCGCCAAACCCCTCACTGCGTTCGGGGCTCGTTTCGAACGTCTTGCCCTACACGCGCACCATCGCGGCGTACTCGCTGTACCGCTTGTCCAGGTCCGCCCGCCCGATCTGCGTCAGCCGCTCCAGGCTGAACGCCTCGATGTTGTAGCTCGCCACCACGGTGCCGTGCACCAGCGCCTTGCGGATCGACTCGAACGACCCCGGCGCCGCCCCCTTCGCGGCCGCGATCGAGCCCATCATCCCGCCCGCGAAGCTGTCGCCCGCGCCCGTGGGGTCCACCACGTTCTCGGTCGGGTACGCGGGCAGCGCCGCGATGCCCTCCTTGTGCACGAGCAGCGCCCCGTGCTCGCCCTTTTTGATCACGACGAACTTGGGCCCCATCTCCAGGATGGTGCGCCCAGCGCTCACGCTGTTGGCCTTCCCCGTCAGCAGCTCCGCCTCGTCGTAGTTGAGCACCAGCCCATCCACCTGCCGCAGCAGCACCAGCAGCTCGCTCTTGGCGATGTTGATCCACAGGTCCATCGTGTCCGCCACCGTCAGCCTCCGCTTGGGCAGCTGCTGCACCATCCCCAGCTGCACCCGGGGGTGCGTGTTGGCCAGGAACACGTACTCGCTGTCGGCGTACCCCGACGGCACCCGCGGCGGCTCCTCCGCCAGCACCCCCAGCTCCGTGAACAGCGTCTCGCGCGAGTTCATGTTCGCGTGGTACTTGCCCCCCCAGGCGAACGTCTTGCTGCCCTTGCGCGTCTCAAGCCCGTCGAGGTTGATGCCCGGGAACTTGGCGAACACCGCGCGGTGCTCGGGCGGGAAGTCGTCGCCCACCGCCGCGACGATCCGCACCGGGGCATAGAGCGATGCTGCCGCCGCGAAGTACGTGCACGACCCGCCCAGAATCCGGTCCGCGTGCCCGGTAGGAGTAACAACCGTGTCGATGCCGATAGTGCCAGTGACGATGAGGGGCATAGGGCGGGAGTGTAGGGGCGCGCGAAGACCGTTCGTAACGAGCCCCGAACGAAGTGAGGGGCGCGGTGCTCGGGGCACCCCCGCGAATAGTGGCTCAAACACCCCACTCTCCGCGGTGCGGCTCGATCCGCGGACCGCCAAAGACGCGGCCTTACCCGCCCCGGCTCGGTGGTGAGGTGTATGAGCCTTTCCCTTTGTAAACTGCGAACGTGAGCGGCCGCCCCTCCAACACCCGGCTCGTCATACCAATCGAGAAACTGCGGGACTACGCCCTCTCGTCCGAACACAGAACTGGAAGGCACAAGGCTCGGGTGTTCCGATCAGTTCTCGGGCTCACGGCAGACCACGCTGAGTGGCTGCGCAAACACATACTCACTGTGGCGGAATCGCATCGATCGGACTTTCAGGTCGGCGTTCTCGATGAGCATGGTCAACGATTCCACCTCGACATTCCGGTGACCACAAAAAAGGGCACTGCGGTCATCAAGACGGCCTGGATTGCCCTCGCCGATGAGAGTGATGTACGATTGACGAGCTGCTACGTGCTTTAGGAGCCTGTATGAGCCAACCTTCACCGATCAAAGACCTGGACGTTGTCGCCCTCGTCACCGATCAGCCGAAACACGGGCTCGTGCGCGGGCAGGTCGGAACGGTTGTGGAAGTGCTCGCACCAGGGGTCTATGAGGTCGAGTTCTCTGACGAACAAGGGCGCACCTATGCACAGGCACCCTTCACCGAGTCCGACCTGATGGTGCTGCACTACGCGCCGAAAAAGCAGCAGGCGGCCTAATCCACCGTCACCAGCGGCGCCAGTTTCTCCAACGTCTTCGGCCCGATCCCCTTCACCTTGTCCAGATCCTGCACCGTGCGGAACGGCCCGTGCAGGCTGCGGTACGAGATGATCGCCTTCGCCGTCGCGGGCCCCACCCGCGGCAGCAGCTCCAGCTCCGCCTGCGTCGCCGTGTTGATGTTGATCTTCCGACCCACGCTGGCAGCCGGCACAGGCGCGGGCGGCTCGGGCTCGCTCACCAGCGGAGCAACAGTCGCGGGCTCCACGCGCTCAGCCTCAGGCGCGCTCGCCGGCGCTTCAGGCACCTGAGGCGCCGCCTCACTCTTCGGCTGCTCGACAGGCCCCGCGGCCGTCTTCGGCTCTTCGCTCTTCACCGCCGGCGACGGAACCGAAGGCGCCGCGCGCGATACTTTCCCCCCCGGCAGCTCCCTCACCACCGCCCCCGCCGCCTCGCTCCGGCGCGGCAACCTTCCCAGCGAGTACACCAGCCCCGCCCCGCACGCGAACGACAGCACCACCACCGCCGCCCACTTTGCCGGCCCCGACACGCTGCTGTACACCGAAGGGTTCGCCCCCATGCGGGGGGCCAGTCTACCGACTCAGCGCGAAATAGGAACCGCGACTGGTAAGAACCACGACCGCCAGGGAGCGGCACAGCCGCGCCCCGCGGCTGTCCTCCTCACCCAAGCCCCTACTTCCCCCCGTGCAGACTGAGCGGGCTCTTCCCATCCCGAATCGCGTTCCGCACCTGCGCCAGCCGCACCAGACCCGCCTTGTGCGTTCCATTCGCGTTCAGGAGCCCCGCGTGCGGCATTTCCGGAACCGGGGCGCCCTGCGGCGCATCCGCCAGCTCGTGCCAGCAAACACTGTGCACGTAAGGCTTTGAGCAGCACACCGCCACCGCCTGCGCCAGCCAGTCCGCCTGGCTCTGCTCGCTCCAGGGCTGCCGCCAATACCCCGGCTCGTACGCGTCCTCCGCCTCCGCCCCCGCCCGCGGCCGGAACGGCGTGGGAGTAATCGGTGCAGAAGGCGCCCCCAGCGCCGACACCACGATCGGCTTCTCCAGCCCCGCGAACTTATCCAGCAGCGCCGAGAGCGCCATCATGTCCCGAGTCGCGTACCCCGGCTCCGCGTGCCCCATCTGCACCCGCAGCGCGATCGCGTCGATCGACAGCCCCGCCGCGACCGCCGCCTCCGCGTACAGGTAGGGCGGGATGCTCCGCCGGTTGTTCGCGTGGTACTCGCCCCACGGCTGCGCCACCTCCAGCTGGATCTTCGCGGTGGGGTGCAGCTTCTTGGTCAGCAGCACGCACATCCGCGTCAGGTCCATGATTTGCTCGAAGCTGATCTTGAAGTTCGTGTTCACGTGCAGCCCGCTCGCCACCGTCCACCGCTGCACCGTCCGCCGGTACCGCGTCACCACCGCCTGCACGTGCTCGAACACCAGGTCCCGCAGCGTCTCGTAGTCGTTTTCCCAGATGAACAACCACTCCGGCACCGCCTGCGGCCGGAAGTCGATCAGCGGCCCCCCCACCACCGGCAGCTTCGCAGTGCGCACCGCCCACTCGATCCACCGGTCCGTGGTCGCAAAGTTGTACTTGCCCTCGTTGGGCTCCATGTCCACCCACCGCATGGGCATGGTCACGAAGTCGCAGGTGGCCATCACCGCCTTGTGCATCGGCTCGCCGAACAGCCCCGGCGAGATCGCGCAGCCGATCTGCGGCGGCCCGTGCAGCACCACCTGCCCCGCCCCCGGGATCGAGATCGGGTGGCCCGTCGGCGGCACCTCGGGCGTCAGCCGCGCCAGGTGCTGCACCGCCTCTGTGTACGCCCGCCCGCTCAGCCGATGCTTGAGCTGCCGGTCGGCGTTGATCAGAGTCAATCCCTCACCGGCGTTGATCGCCAGCGACAGCGCGTTGGTCGCGATCTTGTCCGCGGCAGGGCAGAAGCCCATGCGGGGCGTCTCCTCGCCGTGCGCGCCCCCGCTCGAACCCCGCTGCGCTACCAGCGCCTGCGTGAACTGCGCCCGCGCGTGCTCAAACTGCTGCATCACCGGGTTGTCCGCCGGCAGGTCGAACAGCCCCCAGTCCTCCATCTTGTTCAGGAAGAACATGATGCGGTTGCGCGCGATCTCGATCGTCAGCAGGTACGGCTCGGCCCGGTCCGGCAGCAGGCACGTGCTCAGGGTCAGAAGCCCCAGGCCATTGGGCATCGGCGGCACCCCCGGTCCCTCCGGCTTGCCCACCTGGAACTGCACCGCCAGCCCGGCGGTCTGCGGCACCGTCTTCTCGCACTCCACCAGCCCCGCCTCGAACGAGATGTCGCCCTGCATCGGCACCTCGTCGGGCCCGATCAGGTAGGCATGACGCGGCGGAAAGTGGGCCGCGTCCACGCCGTCGGCATCAAAGACCACGAAGCTGAGCAACCCGAGCCTCCCAGAACCCGCCCGTGCGAACACCATGGTTCGGCAGCGAGGGGGCAGAGTCTACCGGCCCGGAGTGCGTTTGGATTAACCGGAAACCCACACCCCCGCCGCACTGGAGCACCGCCGGGCAGGCGGCACCCCCGGGCGGTACGCTTGGCCCATGCAAGGCCTCTTCGAGTCCCACCTCAACCTCCCGGGTCCCCGCCGCGGCAAAGTGCGGGATGTCTATGAACTGCCCGGGGATAGCGACCGCCTCCTCATCGTCGCCACCGACCGCATCTCCGCCTTCGACGTCGTCATGCCCACGCCCATCCCCGGCAAGGGGCGGGTGCTGACCCGCCTCTCCACCTTCTGGCTCCACTTCATCGAGCAGGCCGGCCTCTGCCGCACCCATCTCATCTCCGACGACGTCGGCCAGCTCCCCGACTCCGCCTTCGGCATCGGCGGCACCGGGCGCGCCGAACTCGCCGGCCGCGTCATGATCGCACGCCGGGCCCGCGTCGTCCCTATCGAGTGCGTCGTCCGCGGCTACCTCGAGGGCTCGGGCTGGAAGGAGTACCAGGCTACCGGCGCCGTGTGCGGCGTCAAACTCCCCGCCGGCCTCCGCCAGTGCGACAAGCTCCCACAGCCCATCTTCACCCCCGCCACCAAAGAAGAGCAGGGCAAGCACGACGAGAACATCACCTTCGACGACGCCTGCTCGCGCGTCGGCCGACTGCTGATGGAACGCCTCCGCGACACCTCGCTCGCGATCTACTCAAAGGCCGCGGAGCACGCCGCCGCCCGCGGCATCATCATCGCGGACACGAAGTTCGAGTTCGGCCTGACAACGGAGCCGGACTCGGAGAGTCGGGCCACGGAGCCCATGCTCATCGACGAGGCCCTCACGCCCGACAGCTCCCGCTTCTGGCCCGCGAGCGACTACCAGCCGGGGCGCGCGCAGCGGAGCTTCGACAAGCAGTACCTCCGCGAGTACCTCGAGACGCTGGTCGCCAAGGGCGAGTGGAACAAGCAGGCCCCCGGCCCCGCCCTCCCGGATCAGATCGCCCAGGCCACCCTCGCCAAGTACGAAGAGGCGGCCGAGCGGCTCATGCGCTGACGAGCGTCACTTCTGCTCCACCGGCGCCCGGTTCCTCCGCATCTCCTCCATCAGCTTCCGGCGCTCGGCCTCGAACCACTCCTTGTACCCCTGCGGCTCGGGGAACGCCTGCGCGAAGCTCGCGCCCGGGATCTTGTCCATCTCCGGCTTCACCGCCTCCAGCAGGTACGTGTAGGCGTACAGCCGCAGGGTGTTGGGCGCCGCCTGGTACACCACCCGCGCATCGTCAAGGTTCAGCCCGGTGATGAACTGGTAGAACGTCGCACCGGCCACCATGCGGAAGTCCGACGCCAGCTGCTCCATGCGGTCGCGGTCCCCGCCGGCCGCGGGCGTGTTCTTCAGCTGCTCCTCCATGTACACCTTGTGCACGCGGATGGCGTAGTTGAACTGCGACAGGAACAGGTCGGGGTCGCCGCCCAGCAGCCCGCCCGCGTACGCACCCATGAGCGCCGAGATCGTCTGGTTCACCAGGATCGCCGGGCGCGTCAGCTCGCCCTGCAGCTCCCTGGTCACGAACACCTCCAGCGGCTGCTCCAGCAGCATCCGCCGGTCCGGGTCGTTCAGGTTGAAGTGCTTGGTCTCCAGCAGGTTCTTCACCCACTTCTGCGCCTCGTCGATCTGCCCGCGCCGGTAGAAGAACGTGATCGCCTCGCGCACGAAGTTCTCGTAGCCCGACGCCAGCGGGCTGTACCCGCGGGCGTCCTTGTTGTCCGCCCACGAGCGCTCCGCCATCGCGTCCAGCACTTCCGCGTAGGACTGCACGAAGTGCGGGTTGGGGATGCCCTGGAAGAAGCTCTCGGTCTGCCCCGAGTTGAACGACCCCAGGAAGTCGAAGTAGATCTCCCCGGTGCGGAAGAGGTCCTGGATCGACTGCGCCACCACGCGGTCCGTATTGATGAAGTCAAAGTCGCTCTTGTTGCGGGCCACATCGACGCGCGACAGCCCCGCCTCTACGCCCTTCTTCGCCCAGTACAGGCTGTGGGACGCGTGGTGCCGCCAGTCCATGGGCCCGTGCTCGCGCGTGTACCGCGCCATCCGTGAGGGCTCCATGTGGTACAGCTCCACCACCACCCGCCGCCGCCAATGCTTCAGCAGCGCCGCCCACGCCCGCTCCAGCTGCGGGTCGTTCGCCATCGCCATCAGCACCTTGCTCCGCGGCCCCAGCGTCGTCTCGTACAGCGGCAGCAGCACCGACGTCGACATCGCCTTCACGCGCTCATAGTTGAACAGCAGCTCGTAGATCTTCTCCGGGCTCTCCTCGGGTTTCGTGCCCAGCTCCGTGTGGATGCGGTCCAGCAGCGTCCGCACGCTGGGCTCGGCCGCGATGCACTGCTCCAGCGTCAGCGGCGCCTGCTCGAAGCCCTCCAGCCACGACGCGTACTTCTCGATCGCCGCCTCGCGCTTGCGGTCCTCGCTCGTCCGCCGCGGCGGCGGACCCAGCACGATCTGCCACTCCTGCGCCAGCCGCTTCTTGTAGACGATGTTCGCGTCGTCGGTGAACCCGCCCACCTTGTGCAGGAAGATCCACGCCAGCTCCTTGTGCAGGAGCATGTCGTTGGGGTTCGCCGGGATCCCCTTGTCCCGCAGCAGCGAAATGCCCGAGTTCACCCACGCCCACCGCTCATCGGGCGTCTGCGTCCCCACCGAGATGTTGTACGCGAGGTTCCACCCGTGGAAGACCCACACCCGCGGGAACCGCGGCTGCAGCTTGGTGATCGCCGTCGCCAGCTGGTTCGCCTCGTAGTACTTCCCCGCCTGCTTCATGTCCTCGGCGCGGATCCACAGGAAGTTCACGAAGATGCCGCGGAACGCGCCCATGGCGATCCCCAGCGCCACCTCCGGCGGCTGCCCCTCCTCCGCGCGGTCCGTGTACGTCAGCTTCGCGGCGCTCGCATACCCCGTGATGTTCACGGCCGCGAGCCCCGAGCCCAGCAGGCACGCCGCCAGCACCAGGGCCGCCACCAACTGCACCAGCGTGTCGCGCTTCATCGGTGCTCCCTTACTGACCCGAGTAGGTCGCCAGCTCGCGACGCCGGAAGATCACCACGCCCGCGCCCATGAGCAGCGCCGTCGCGACGCTCAGCACGCCCACGCCCACGATCATCTGCGACCACGAGAGCCGCAGCCCCTCCACCAGACGCTTCGTCGGCTCCAGGTCGCTGTAGATCTTGAATGTCCTGCTGACCCACGTCGCCACGAAGGCGATCGCCGTGTGGAACGGCATCACGTTGCCCTCGCGGTCCTCGGTCTGGTAGTAGTCGATCGCCGTCAGCACGCTCGACGCCCCCTCCGCCGCCAGGAACACCGCGAACGCCACCAGGCACGCCACCGGGAAGGAGAGGAACGTCCCCGCGCACACCGCCGTCATCGCGAGGAACGCCAGCTTCACCCACAGCACGGCCACGCACCGGAAAAAGTTGAGCCGGTAGCTCCCCTCCGCGTACGACAGCTCCATTCCGTCGGGCGGGAACGAGATCGTCTCCGCGTTGGGGATGATCCGCCCTTCCGCCGTCGGCCGCCCGTTGTAGATCGTGATGGTGAACTTCCCGTCCTCGCCCACGGCCGTGGGCAGGATCGGCGGCCGCACCGAGATGAACTGGTTCAGCGGCGTCTCGATCGTGCGCACGCTGCCGTCGGAGGCGAAGATCGTGAGGTGGTACGTCTGGTCGGGCATGTTGCCGCCCGCGTTCACCTTCAGCCGCAGCAGCAGCGGGCTCGTCGAGTTCCGCACGTCCTTCAGGCCGCTGAAGATGTACGTGTTCCGCTGCCCGGGGCTGATCGTGCGGTACGCCATCTGCAGGCTCTTGGGAAGGTCCTTGAGGTACCGCTCGCGGATCTCCTCCTTCTTCTCCATCAGCAGCGCCGTCTGGTCACCGGCGTCGGCCATGCGCTTCAGCTCGCGCTCCACGTACGTCGCCACGTTCTCCATCAGCTGGCCCTGGTCCAGGTCCAGCGGATCGGGCTGCTTGGTCTCGCGGGCCGCGAGCAGCTGCGTCTCGATGATGAACCGGTCCTCGCTCAGCGCCGCCGCCCCCTCGGGCGCCCGGTACGCCGTGGCCTCGCCCGAGGCCGGCTGATTGCGCAGATACTCGGTGAACAGGAACACGCCTGAGGCCGAAACCGCCAGCAGCACCCCCGCCAGCGTCACGACCCCCAGCCACTTGCCGAAGACGTAGTGCCACGCCTTCACCGGCTTGGTCATCGTCTGCCAGATGACCTTGTCCCGCTGCTCGAACGTCACGCTCGATGCCGAGAACGTCAGCACCAGCACCGCGATCAGCCAGAACGACCCGCCCGTGCCGTACTGCATGAACGACTGGATGCGGTAACGCAGAAATGTGTCATCTTCCAGCAGCCCCGGCAGCGCCGCCAGCCCGAAGATCAGCAGCACGATGAAGACCAGCGAGATCTTCATCCGCACCGCCTCGTCCAGCACGTTCCGCGCGACCGCCAGCGCCGGGTGCGCCGACCCGAGCAGCACGCGCGCCAGCCGCATCAGCGCCGTGAACGCCGCGGTGAGCGCCGCCAGCCCCAGCACCAGCGGCACCGTGGACTGCCCCACGTTCAACCAGTGCCCCAGCAGGTGGATGATGCCCACCAGCGCCCCCGCGCCCAGCCCCAGCCCCAGGTACGTCAGCGCCAGCCCCAGCCACACCACCGCCAGCAGCAGCCCCGCCACGATCGCGATGCCCACCGCCGTGCTCGTCGGGTCCTCGCGCCCCGCCAGGATCTTCCTGTAGATCTGGCGCGCCCTGTTCTCCGCCTCCAGCTGCGCCGCCAGCTGCTTGGCCTCGGGCGAGTCGGGCGCGAAGGTCGGCTGCCCCTCAGGCATCACCTCCGCCGCCGTCACGTCCTCCAGCTCCGGGCGCGCCACCTGGTCGACGCGCACCGCGTACGCCACCGCCGACGCGATGGCCAGCACGATCACCACCCCCGTGGCGATCAGCTTGAACCCGCGCCGCTGCTGCAGCCGGTTGCACCGGCCCAGGAACTCCCGCAGCTTGGTCACGGGAGCCGCTCCTTACCCCCGCTGTCCTTCCCATCGTCCAGGAGCGACCCAATCACCGACAGGTCCACATCGCCCGCCTTCGCCTTCTCGGCGGCGGGCGTGCGCGGGTCGCGCACCAGCGGCTGCGCCGCGGGCTCGGGCTCCTTCAGGAGGTCGGAGATCACGTCCTTCTGCACCTGTGCCGGCGCGGGCTCCGCCGCCTTGCCCTCCACCGGCATCGCCGCCGGGGCCGGCTCGCTCCGCATCAGCTGATCGATCAGGGCCTCGCCCTGCACACCCTCGCCCTTGAGGAACGACGCCGTCTCCCCGCCCGCCGTCGCGCCGCTCGTCGAGACCTGCTCGGCCTTCGCCTGCTCCACGATCTGCAGGAACAGCTCCTCCAGCGACTGCCGCGGCTTGCTCACCCGCAGGATCGCATTCTCGCTGCCCGTCCGCTGGCGGATGACATTGTCGATCGCCGCGATCGTGCCCTCATCCAGCGTGCCCGCCTCGATGGCCGTGCGGTCCTGCGCCACCAGCAGCTCGTCGCAAGTCCCCTCCGCCCGCTTCTGGCCGCCGTAGAGGATGATCAGACGATCGACGCAGTCCTCCACGTCCGCCAGCAGGTGGCTGGACAGCAGGATCGTCTTGCCCCGCCGCCCCAGCTCGATGATGAGGTCCTTGATCTGCTTCGTGCCGATGGGGTCCAGCCCCGTCGTCGGCTCGTCGAGGATCAGGAAGTCGGGGTCGTTGATCAGCGCCTGGGCGATGCCGATGCGCCGCTGCATGCCCTTGGAGTACTCTCGCACCGGCCGGAACTGCGCGCCAGTCAGCCCCAGCATGTCCAGCAGCTCGTCGATGCGCCGCGTCCGCGTGCGGTGATCGAGCTCAAACAGCTTCGCGTAGTACTCCAGCGTCTCCCGCGCGTTGAGGAACCCGTAGAGGTAGCTCTCCTCCGGCAGGTACCCGATCCGCCGCTTGATCGACACGTCCGACGGAGGGTGCCCGAAGACCGCCACCCGCCCGCTCGTGGGCTTGAGCAGCCCCAGGATCATCTTGATCGTCGTGCTCTTGCCGCTGCCGTTGGGCCCCAGCAGCCCGAACACCTCCCGCGGCCTGATCTCGAAGTTCAGGGTGTTCACGGCGCGGGCCCGGTCCCGCATCCAGAAGTCCTTGAACACCTTCGTCAGGTTCTGGGACACCACCACCGCGTCCGCCCCGGCGCTCTGGCGCGACGAGGGCGTCGAGGGGCGTACCACGTTCGGCGTGGCTGTGCTGGGAGTGGCGGCCTGCGTCATGCTCAACCCTTCACGTTCAGAGCGTTGGTGTCGGTTTCCTTGCCGCGGCGCATCTGCTCCTGCTGGCGGTCGCGCTCCTGCTTCTCGCGCAGGCGACGCTTCTGATCAGCCTGGATGTCCCGCTCGATGTCCGGGTCGCTGTTGAGCAGCAGCGAGATCGTGCTCACGCCCTTGGGAAGGGTCATCAGTTCGAAGTTCGGCTTGCTCATGAACGACCGCATCGCCGAGTCCCACTCGTTCTGCATCATCACCGTCGGGTTCTGCTGGAACTGCGCGAGCTTCGCCTGGTAGCGCGAGAGCGTCGTCTGCGCCCGGCTCCGCACGCCCGTGCGGTACAGCGTCGCGTCGCTGATCCGTGTCGCGATCTCGCCCGTGGACGCGATCCGCACGCTGATCTTGCGCCCCGTCGCCACGCCCTCTTCGTCGCGCTCGGGTTTGCCGTCGTCACCCAGCGCCAGCACCTCAACCTCGCTCTGCCCCACCATCAGGGCCTCGATCGTGGTCAGGATCTCGTCGGCCTTGGGGTCCTTCTTCGCCAGGGCCTGCTCGTACTGATCGATGTAGTAAATGAGGTACTTGGCCGCGCCGCCCGCGACGTTGTTCAGCCGCTCGCTGCGGTAGGACTGCGCCTCCTGGATCGTCTTGTTCGCCTGCGCCGACGCGGCCGCCGCCGCGTTGAACACGTCCTTCAGGTACAAGGGCGGGATCGGCGGGTCCATCGTCAGCCCGTCGATGAACAGCCCCGTCTCGAGCTCATCCAGCGTCTGCTGTGCCAGCGCCTTGGCCCGCGCGGGGACCGTCGCACCTTCTGTGCTCGCCTGCTGCAGCAGCTGGTTCAGCGTCACCTCCGACACCGCCTGCACCACCGCCTGCTTCACCGCGGCCTTCACGATGTCCTGCTCAGCCTCGGGGTACACCCGCTCGCTGAACTTGCTCACGTCCGTCCGCTTGAAGCTCGCCTTCCACTTCGTGTGTGCGATGTTCCCGTCTGCGGTGATCACCGACCCGCTGCCGTTCTGGTCGGGCTTGAGCGACGGCGTGCCCACGAGCTTGTCCAGCGACTTGTCAACCTGCCCGTCGGGCACGTCCACCCAGAAGTCCCGCCCGATGTCCAGCTCCTGGTAGCCCTGCGGCACCTTCACCAGCTCGCCGATGGGGTAGGGCGGGGTCCAGTGGAAGCCCGGCTCCAGGTTCGTCTCCACCTTCTTGCCGAACAGCAGCTTGATGCCCCGCTCGCCCTCGTTCACGCGCTTCATGCCGCTGAACACGTAGAGCACCGCCAGGATCACCATCCCGAACTGCAGCAGCCGCAGCATCACCCGCAGCGCGTCCGCCAGCGACTGGTTCGCCGGGTCCACCGCCGCGGCCTCTACGCCGCCCGTCTCCCGCAGCGTCAGCGAGCCCGCCCGGCGGGCCACCGGCGCCGCCAGCTCCTCGGGCAGATTGGGGTTCTGATCGCTCATCGCCCGCCCTCCGCCGGCGTCGCCGTCGTGCCCTCGCTCGACACCTTCGTGCCGCCCGGGTTGTTCTCAGTCCCAGTGGTCCGTGTCTCCGCCGGCTTTACGATCGAGGGGATCTTCCCCGTCCGCATCTGCTCCACCGCGTCGGGGAACATCAGGCCGATGCCCGGCATCCCCGCCGACACCACCATCGTCATCCGCTTCGCGTACACCTCGCGGATGAACTCCATGTTCGCGTTGAACTGCGCCAGCTCCGGGTGGTCGTTCATCTGCTGGTAGTACTGCACCGCCTCGAACTCGCCCTGCGCCCGGATCTTCTGCGCCAGGTTCTCCGCGAACTGGCTGATCCGGTTCGCGTCGCTGTCCGCCTGCGAGCGGATGCCGTTGGCCATCGCCTGCCCCTGGCTCTGCGTGTCCTTCACGATCTTCTCGCGGCTGGACCGCATCCGCTCCATCACGGCCTTGGAGACCTCTTCCGTCAGCACCACCCGCATCAGCCCCAGGTCCTCCGCCTCGATGCCGTAGTCCGCCAGCTTCAGCCCGCTCTGGTCGGCGCTGCCCTGGAACGTCTCCAGCATCTTCTTCTGCAGCTCGGGCAGCTTGCTGCCGCCCTTGCCGGCGCTGAACAGCTCGTCCATCGTGTACTGGCTCACCAGCGCCGCCGCCGCCCGCAGGTTCTGCCGCAGCGCCCCCTCCGCCTTCGCGTAGTGCTCCTCCGCCCGCAGCCCCGCGTTGCTGAAGCTCTGGAAGAACCGCAGCGGGTTCTCCACCCGCCACATGCAGAACGTCTCCACCGCCACCTGCCGGTTGTCCGCCGTGGCCAGCTGCTCGAACTTATTCGTCAGGATCCGCATCCGCTTGTCGTAGATCGTCACCGACTGGATCGGGTACGGCATCTTGAAGTACAGGCCCGCGTCGTTGCGGACGTCCGCCTCCTCCGCGCGCCCGAACGTGGTCACCACGGCCGCGTCGGTGAACCGCACCTGGTACGTGATGGTGAACGCGAGCAGGGCGACGATGAATACCGCGGTCAGGAAGTAGGTCAGCGCTCGACGCACGTGGAGGCTCCTGGCTGGAAAGGCCGCCCCTTCTGGCGGCCCTTGTGTCAAATCCGGTCCTGTCTCAATCCGACTCTCTCGATGCTCTTGCTCAACTTGGGCGCGGGGGACGTCAATCCTCCTTCTCGGAGAACACGTCCACGCCCACCGTCTTGTCCTTGAGGTCGATGTCCGTCCGCAGGTCGCGGATCTCCTCGCTGGTGATGTACACCCGCGCGTTCGCCATCGCGACCTTCAGCGAATCAAAGTACCGCGACGCCTTGTAGTACGCGGGCGCCGCCGTGTACAGGGCCACCTGCCCCTGGTGACGCGCCGCCCGCCCCTTCATCCCCATGTGCGCCTGCCAGCGGTCGGCCCGGGCCTGGGCCAGCGCGATCGCCGCGCCACCGCCCGCGCTCTCGATCAGACCCTGCACCTTGAGCTCCTGCTCCTCCAGCGCCTTGGGGTCCGCCTTCGCCTGGTTCATCCGCTCGAAGGCGTCGATCTCCGCGATGATGCTCCGCGCCAGCGTCACGTTCCCCACGATGTCCGCCAGCTTCATGATCGCGTACGCCCGCGCATCCTCGATATTCGCTTCCGCCCGCTGGTCCGCCATCACCGGACCCTCGAACGCCGCGGCCACTTCCTTGGGCGGGTGCACCCCCGCGATCCCCAGGAACACGATCTGCACGCCCGCGCCCCGCGCCTTCCCCGTCGCCGGGTCCGGGTTCAGGTTGTCGTACGCCTGCTGGATCCGCTTCTTGAGGTCCCGCGACATCTGCTCGCGCTTCCCACCCAGCACCTCGTCCAGCAGCACCCGCTGGAAGTAGTACGTCAGCTCCCGGCGCGCCACCGCCTTCAGCACGTCGTCCCGCTTGTCGGGCGGCGCCAGCTCGTCAAACAGCCGCACGTCGCTCACGGTGTAGTGCATCGGGATCTCGACCGACACGATCGCAAGGTCCGCCAGCTCCTGCTGGGCGCCGCCCTGGTCGTACGCGCTCGCCCGCACGAACTGGTACACCTCGTCGCCCGCGTGGTCGTTGGTCCACAGGATCGCGTCGTTGATCGCCGGCGGGCTCGTGCCCAGGTCCAGCACGCGGATGCCCGTCGCCGTGCGGTCCGTGACCTTCGACCGCCCCTTCTCGTCCTTCGAGTAGTACTCGGGCACGTAGACCGAATCGATCGGCCAGGGCATCTTGAAGTGCGCCCCGGGCCCCAGATCCTGCGTCGAGACCGGCTTGCCGAACCGCAGGACCATCGCCCGCTGGTGCGGCTTCACGATCACCACGCTCGTCAGCCCCCACACGATCAGCAGCCCGAACACCAGCAGCGGCAGCGCCCACTTGCTCAGCAGCTTGTAGAACCACCCGCCCGTGACGTCAAAGCCCAGCTGGTAGTTGATCGCCTCGTTGATCGACTGCGCGATCTTGTCCGGCGCCGCCACGAAGCTCAGCAGCCGCGAATCAAACGCCGGCCGCGGCGTCTCCCCCGCGCGTCGCGGGCGGTACACCCCCAGCACGAAGTTCACGAACACCTCAACGCCGATCACCACCATGAACGCGGGGAACACCACCCGCAGGTACTTCACCACCACGTCGGGCCCGAGCATGTGCACGAACTTGCCGATGGCCAGCGTCAGGCCCAGCAGCGCCGCGCCCACTGCGAACGAGGACCCCGCCCGCAGGTTGCTGAAGGCCGGCATCTTCGCCAGCCCTGCCGTGTACCGCGCGAACGTGAACCCAATCACCGCCGCCAGGCCGCCCACGCCCAGGCCCCAGCCTGCGCGCCCCACCGCCGCGGTGCCAAGCTCCCCAAGCCCATCCTTATTGACCATGAACCGCCACAACCCGATCCCCACGAGCAGGGACCCGATGACGATGCTCATGATCGGGACAAAGAACTTGTACAGCCCCGCCAGCCGGCGCGCCGCGGGGAGGAACTCGTCCTGCTTCTCGAAAACGCTCGTCCCCGCCGTGGGGGCCGTGGCCAGCGCCTCGTTCTCGATCGCCTCGATCCGCTCGCGCCGGTGCTGGTCATAGACCACCGCCAGCGTCAGCCACCCCAGCACGCCGATGCCGATGAACGCCGCGGCACTCATCGCCGCATCGTCGCTTCCCACGATCGCGTAGATCAGCACCCCGATCGCGAGCACCGCCTGCAGCAGCAGCCCGCGCACGCTCTCGCTCGTTGCCCGCCGGTACGTCAGGTAGTCGGCTCTCATGCACCCTTCTCTTACATCTCGGCGGCGGTGAAGGAGGCATCCCCCTCAGCGCCGCGTCAGGCCTTTCCGTTCCGTCCCGGTCCCCGGGTTCGTCTACCCCCCGACCAGAACGGCCGGGGTCGCTGCGGGACTCCTTCCCTTCTCAGCGTCCTGCTCCCCCCTCGTTGGGCTCCGACCTCAAGGTCAGGTCCGAACAGGGGGGCGTATTGTGGCAAGCCGACGCCGTTCTTTCCAGCAGGGCACTTACCCCGATACCGAACAGCCTCCTGCACGCCTCTTCCTGTCCTCTCGTCCCTGCCACCTTCTACAGACACACGCATCCGCACACGCACTCAGGGGAGACCGGTACCATCTCGGCCCCGGTCCCGGTTTGCTTGTACGATCAGCCCGAACCCGTGTTCGCGGACCTCCGTAGTTCGTTGCCGCCGCGGGCGTTCTCTTCCCGATCACCCGATCCCCTCCCGCGGGGTCTCACCCTTTAGCCCCCCCGACGCGGGCCCCACCCCCCACACCCACCGCATGCTCCTCCAATCCCTGACAATCGCCCGCAACGCCTTTGTCGAGAGCGTCCGGCAACCCGTCCTGCTGCTCCTGGTGCTGCTGTCGGGCCTCTTCCAGGTCTTCAACACCTGGAACACCGGCTTCTCCATGAGCGACACCGACTCCGCCGGCCTCACCGGCGACAACAAGCTCCTCCTCGACGTGGGGATGGGCACCATCTTCGTCATCGGCACCATCCTCGCCGGGTTCATCGCCACCGCGGTCATGTCCCGCGAGATCGAGAACAAGACCGTCCTCACCGTCGTCAGCAAGCCCGTCTCCCGCCACACCCTGGTCATCGGCAAGTACCTGGGCGTCGCCGCCGCCCTTGCCGGGTCCATCCTCGTCATGCTCATCTTCCTCATGCTCGCCGTCCGCCACGGCGTCATGAGCACCACCGCCGACGACCTCGACGCCCCCGTCATGCTCTTTGGCTTCGGCGCCGTCTGCCTCGCCGCGGGCCTGGGGGCCTGGTGCAACTTCTTCTACGGCTGGAACTTCGCGCAGACGACCATGTCGCTGCTCATCCCCTTCGTCAGCGTGGGCTACGTCCTCGTGCTGCTCTTCAACAAGGAGTGGCACCTCCAGCCCATCACCAAGGACCTCAACGCCCAGATCGTGATGGCCTCCATCGCCCTGGGTCTGGCCATCCTCGTCCTCTCATCGGTTGCCGTGGCCGCGTCCACGCGCCTGGGGCAGGTCATGACCATCGTGGTCTGCTGCGGCGTCTTCCTGATGGCGCTGATGTCCAACCACCTCATCGGCCGCCACGTCTTCACCAACAAGCCCCTGGGCGTCGTTGCCCGCGTGCAGCCCGCCGACGAGTCCAAGGTCTTCAACGAGCCCGGGCAGATCGCCACCATCACCCTGCAGCAGCCCATGAACGAGCCGCCGCGGGTCAACGAGATCTTCTACTACAGCCCCAGCCCCAGCGGCTTCCCCATGGTGAACAAGGAGATGCAGCCCTTCGACGGCGACCTCCGCGAGGCCAACGACGTCATGGGCCCCGAGGCCCCCCAGAGCATCGTGGTCATGGAGTCCGACCGCCAGACCATCAAGGTCCGCACCACCGGCGACAAGCCCATCCTCCTCAGCCGCCCCCCCATCTACGGCGACTACGTCTTCAACACCCCCACCAGCATCAACAAACCCGCCCTGGTCGCCTGGGCCGCCATCCCCAACATGCAGCTCTTCTGGCTGCTCGACGCCGTGACCCAGAACCGCCTCATCCCGGGCGACTACCTGGTCTACGTCAG
Source organism: Phycisphaerales bacterium (assembly GCA_035627955.1). Lineage (NCBI taxonomy): Bacteria > Pseudomonadati > Planctomycetota > Phycisphaerae > Phycisphaerales > Phycisphaerales bacterium. Next base: position 121,932 of record DASPKU010000019.1, on the reverse strand, counting down.
CCTCTACGCGATCTTCCAGATCGGCGCGTTCCTCTCGCTGGGTGTTATCCTGTTCCAGCGGCGCGACGTGGGCTAAGGGTGGATTCAACAGCACCCCCGCCGCGCCCCCACTCAGCAAGAACGGAGACGAGCATGGAAAAAATCACCGCGGAGACGCTCAAGGAGAAGAAGGGCCAGATCATCCTGATCGCGGTCCTCCTCGCCGCCTGCGTCTATGTCTTCTGGCCCAAGCCCGACCCCAAGCCCACACCCCCGCCCCCCGCCCCCACCGCCAGCGGCACCGACCCCGCCGCCCCCACCAAAACCGGCGGCCCCGCCCAACCCCCCCCGCCCCCCGAGCCCCCGCCCAAGAAGCTCTACCAGGGCGGCGCCTAAGGCCAGTGGCAAAGTGGCGAAGTGGCGAAGTGGCGAAGTGGCGAAGTGGCAAAGTGACGGAGTGACGCAGTGCGCCGGGTGGCATGCTCACGGCCCTGCGTGAGCATGTCTTCGCGTGCGTGAGCATGTCTTCGCGTGCCATGGCGACGTCTTCGTCGCTATGCGTCGTGTGGCCCCGCGCCTCTCTCGCCGCGGATGCGGCGCACGGCCTCAGCCGGGGCGTGGCGTCCTCGACACCCCCGGATCGCCGGCCCCCGGCGATGCCCGCCCCAGCGGGGCGGGTGGAGCGCGGCCGCACTCTGGGCACGCCACCGATGGCGAGAGGCCGCGCCGGTCATATCCGCACGACGGACAGCGGCCCTCCGCCTTCCGCACCTGTGCGAGGCGGGCGGCGGCGATGCCCTTGGATTGGTCGTTCATCGAGCTCAGAACGAGCGCCATCAGCAGGAAGGCGAGCATCGCACCAGGAATCAGCCAGGGAAGGAGCCACGAACCGCTGTAGTGGCGGATGCCGAACCACAGCGCCCCGAGCAACAACGCGAGCGAGCACCAGGCGAACAGCTTCCGCAGAATGCTCACGCGCCCCTCCCGCACTCCGGGCACGCCGCGTCACCCGCCACCCCCGCGCGGTCGTAGCCGCACCCCGGGCACCTGCCCTTCCGCCGCCGCGCCCGCCGCCGCCACGCCCCCGCGCCCTCGGTGAGCGTCAGGATGACCGCGGCCGCGAGCAGGGTGTTGAGGGTGAAGCCAAGGGGGAGCAGCGACACCGGAAGATTCGACCGAGCGCCGGAAACTCGCAGCCAGTTTGGAACCTCCAACGCGGTGGTCACGGCTTTACCGGCGGCAACGCCTGGGTCGAACATCGAGTACTTCATCGATCGGCACGGCCAGCCGTACGTGCATTCCCACGCCAAACGCCCGCTGCGATCTTTCATCACATCCGCGGACCACACCCGCTCGGTCAAGCCCGCCGCTTTGAACACGATGTGGACCTCAGGTGCCCATCCGAGGGGAGCAACCTCAGGCAGAGGCGGTATGTTGGCCGTCCCATTCCCTCCGGCGGCTCTCCCCCACAGCGCACACCCGCACGCCACCGCCCACGTGACCACCGCGCCCGCAAGCAGGGCGAGGGTGAGCTTGAGGGTCCAGCGGCGGGGGCGTGAAGAGTTGCGGGGCCGGGTCACGGGCACGCCCACAGCCTACCGCGCCGTCGTAGTTTTTCTTTGGGAGGCTCCGCCCAGGTGTCGGTAGGACACAACTCGCGCCCTGGCACAACTCGACCGACACCAGTAAGGCCGAACGACTCCTTTCCCGAGCACCGGAGGTGCGGGCAGCCGGTAGCCCGGGGCGCGAGCCCCGGGTGATCGGGCCGCGCACCTGTTTTCTTCTCTTTGGCTTCGAGCCCCGGATGGGGCGGCACTCTTCGTTCGCTCAAGGGACTGCCGCCCCTCCCGGGGCTCGCGCGATGGACGGCTGGTGGCACCACCCTCCGGAACGTGCCATCACCTTCGGCTCTGCGAAGGTGATGTTTCGGCCAGGCCGCACTCCGGGCACTTGGCGCGGGCGCCCACGCCTGCTCGGTCGTAACCGCAGCCCGTGCACTTGCCCACTCGGGCCAGCTTGGCCAGTCTGCGGTCCTTCCGCCACAGCCACGCGGCGGGGCCGGCGGTCACAAGGAAGGGCATCCAGAGGGGGACCTCCAGCGAGTCGCTGTTGGGATTGTGCATGACACGCGGCCAGAGGCCGACGCCGCGCATGGCCGCCGGGAGTTCCGCAAACTCGAAGCCCGCTGCCACCGGCGGCGGGGTGCGGGGGGCACTCCCCCACTTGCCGCCGACAAAGCCACCCTCGATCCAAACCGCGACCCGGTACGACGAGTCTCGCCAAGCCACCCAATACAACAAGCTCACCGCGAACCCCGCCAGGCAAGCCGCGGCCACAAACGTGCAGACCCACTTGCTCCCCCGCCTTATTGAGCGCTGCCCAAGCATCTCCGCAGTCTAACGGCGGGGAGCATCGAGGGACGTATGGCGCAATCGATTCGCTACCGCACCGGACGGGCAATCACGAAGGCCGCCGCAGCACCTTCACGCCGATCATCACGATGCTCAGGCCGAACATCAGCCCGATGACGCCTGCTGTGATCCACACACCCCTCACGCGCGCACGTTCATCCATGACGGGGTCGATGAGGTAGTTGTCCGTGGGGTCCGCCGCGTTGTAGCGGATGGTCATCGGGCGGCGCTGCGCGAAGGCGGTGCGGATGATCTCCGCGTCGGCCGCAAGTGGGAATCGGTGGTCACCCAGGAGACCGACACGCTCGCCATGGAAGGTCTGTCCGTTGACAAAGAACGTATATCGGGCCGGGACCATGAAGGCGCGGGTGTTCACGCGGCCGCCGCGCCCGGAGCTGCTGCGGTACTCGTACACGGCCCCGACCTCAGTCAGGAGGCCGGTGGTGGTCGAGTACGTCGTCCGGCAGCGCTGCAGGTTCCGCCACAGGTCCATCTCAGAGCCGAAGAAGGCCCCGACGCCGATGACGACCAGGAAGAAGATCACGGTAGCTGCTGTCGAGGGCGCTGCTCGCCGCTTCATTGGTAGGTTCCGGTTGGCGGGCCTCCGGGATCCATCGAGTGGCCGCGCCAAAGACTACCGATACGCCGCGGGCTGAGCACGACGGCTGGTGGCTCCACTCTCCTGAACGTGCCATCACCTTCGGCTCTGCGAAGGTGATGGTTCGGCGTGGGTGTAACCGGCGTCGCAGGTCCGCACCGCGCACAACCACCACCTTTCTCAGAGCAGAAAGGTGGTGGCACGGCGAAGTTGATGCCACCTGCGCTCCGCCGCTCAAGAACCACGGCACCGCGCGAAAGGCCGGTCACGCAAGAACGGTCCACGGCCACCCCACTGGTGTCGGGCAAGCGTCCCCCGGCAATCGGAGAACTATCCCCCGACACCTTCGCGCAGCGTCCCAAATAGCCTTTGCCTTCCACCGCACCCACCGCGGCACAGGCTGCGAAGCCCCCGTCAGTTGCACCCGGCACCCGTTCCTTCACTTCATCGCCGCAGCCGCATCCTTGAGCTCCTCGCGCCGGACCTTCCAGCTTTCGCGACCCTTGTCGTTGCGTTCACTGAGCATCTGCCGCTCGTAGAAACGGAACGCGGCGCCCCACGCGGCCTCCCACACCGATACCCGAGCCGCGCGCGTGTCCTGTGAGGTGTCCGACTCGTACACCTGATAACCCAGGCTCAGCATGCCCTGCGCGATGGGGACGTACTCGGTGTTGGTCCACTGACCCGCGCGTGCCCACTTCTCAATGGCCGCGAAGTACGCCGCCAGGTCCTCGGCAGCGAGCCGCTCGCCCGCGGGCAGCACCAGCGCGCCCTTGTCCCAGCTGATGCCGTCAAGCTTGGCGCCGCTGAGCGCCTTGAGCGCCTCGGTCTCGCCGACGAGGTGGTTGCGCAGTGCCACCGCGTCGTTCTTCGCGACCAGATCGCGGAACTCACCGACCTTCAGCTTCGCAAGCAACGCCCCACCGCCGGGCGCCGCCGCTGCGGGCGTCCGGGCCCATTCCACGGGGTTGCGCGGGCGTCCATCGACCAGGAACTCGTAATCGGTCTTCGTGGCAGCGCCCGCGCCCGGCGGTGCCGACGCGGCCGGCGCCGTCGCGGCTGTGGTCCCACGATCCTTACAGCCCACCGCGAGCGCCGAGGCAGAAACCGCCAGCAACACGCGAAGGAATCGTAGATTCTGCTTCATCACCCGATCGTACATGATCGCGGGGGTAGCGTTCAAAAGTTTACGCCGGTGGTGCATGGCGGCAGGTGGGCTCTGCGAGAGGTGATGGTTCGACGCGCGGAGGTCAGGCGCCGCGCGTTCTGTCGAGGCCCCGCCCGCGGCGGGCCATGCTCAGCCGGCGCCGTGCCATCAGCAACTCGCCTCGGGGCCTCGACAAACCGCGCCGTGCCATCAACAGACCTCGCCGGGGCCTCGACAGCCCGCGCCGGGCCGCACTCAATCCGCGCCGTGCCACACTCAAACCGCGCCGTGGTGTTGACGGCGGCCACCGTTCGAGGGGATTGAGGCGACGCGGCCGCGTTGGAGCGCAGCAGACGCCGGTTTTCTCGGGCGTGGCGGCGTCGCGCCGGCGCCAAGGTCCCAGAACAGAATCTGCGGGGCATGCCCAACTTTCCGTGCGCGCGGGGCTCAAGGGGTGTGCCGGCCTTGACGAAAACAAGGGTGGAGCAACGTCGCTCCCGTCCATGCCAACGGCGGCCCAATCACGGGCCGTTTTTTTAGTAAGAGGGGGCGCGGGCGTGATCGGAAGGCTTGTTCAAAGGAACCCAGATATGAGCAACAACACACACCGCGTTCCCCGCAAGACCGTCGACTTCGTGAACTGGCTCAAGCCGCGCGGGCCGAAGTGGAAGACCCAGGCCAGCGTCCTGGGCCTGACGACCTCGCAGGGCACGGCCGTCGATGCCGCGTCCGCCAGCCTGCTGGCGAAGTTCGAGGCCCGCGAGGCGGCCGAGCAGGCGTTCCGCAACGCGGTGGCCGAGCTCGACGCCGAGCTCACGAGCGCCCGCACCATCGTGGGCGACTGCATGCGGACCATCGACGCCTTCGCCAGCAACTCCAGCAACCCCACCGCGATCTATACAACCGCGGACGTCCCCGCCCCGCAATCGCCCAAGCCGACCCCGCCCCCCGGGTTGCCCGCGGACCTGCGCGTCACGCTGGGCAAGACCGGCAGCCTGGAGCTGGCGTGGAAGTGCGTCAACCCCGGCAACGTGGGCGGCGTGGTGTACGAGGTCAAGCGCAGCATCGGCAGCGACGCGGGCCCCTTCGAGTACCTCGGCGTCAGCGGCACGCGCAAGTTCACCGACGACACCCTGCCCGCGGGCTCGGGCTCGGTGTACTACCAGATCACCGGCGTGCGCTCCACCCAGCGCGGGCCCACCGAGGTGTTCCTGGTCAAGTTCGGCGTGACCGGCGGCGGCTTCGCCATCAGCAGCGTGACGACGTCCGGCAAGCTCGCGGCGTAAAGGCGGAGGCCTTTCACCACAGAGCACACAGAGCGCACAGAGGAAGCCATCAGGAGCGGGCTGGATCATGAGGTCCAGCCCGCTTTTCCTTTGGACTCGACGCGGACTTCGTTCCTTTGCATTAGGCTGCGCGACGAAAGGGGCGACGGGTGCCGCAACCGGCCAACCGCCCTTCAGACGGAGGCTCCTTGAGCACCCTGCCTGACATGCTGGAGAATGTCTTCGGGCGGATCCTGCACGGGTGGTCCCGCGACCCCGAAGGCCGAGCGATGCCCTTCCAGGTCGTGGAGTTTGCACACCCCAGCGGGGAGCGGACCTTCGCCACGCTCGGACTCTCGCGCGTCGAACTGTGCAGGTCCTCGTGCGATTGTGTCCAGCGGGAGGAACTCTTCATCCGCGTGAGGCCCGAGTCGCTGATGGCGATCCCCGCCATCCTTCAGGATCTGGGACTCGAAACGATCCGGCGCGGCCTCGGTCACTCCCACGGGCAGATCATCGGCCCCCGCGGGCCGCTCGCCGAGGGCTCACAGTGCACGGCCCTGATGTGCCTGGTAAACGATGTGGGATCCACGAACCCGCTGGTTGTCACTCCCGATGAGGGCTGCCCGATCACGCTCTGCCGCGTGCTTCCCATCACCGATGCGGAGATTGCGCTGGTGCGGGATCATGGCATGGCCAAGTTCGATGCGGTGCTGAGGACCACCCCGGTTGACCTGACCGACCTTTCGCGCCCGAGCTGCGACTAGCCTCCTCACCTTCCCACTCCAAGTCTCTCGCGGAGGCGCGAGGCGCGGAGAAAGACAGGATCAATGAGTGAGCATCGGGCCACGCGCGGGAGCGCGCCGGGCCCTTTTCGTTGTGCCACCCGCCTGCCGCTGCAACCCCAGACCCTCTGGCCGGTACGCTTCCCTCGATGCCTGCGTCCGTCAGAGCACGGCATCTCACCTGCGCGACGTGGCTCACACTGGCCGGCGCGGTGCTCATGATCCTGCTGATCATCCACTGGTCCGGCAGAGGCCATCCGCACAACGCGCCGGACACTCAGGTTCCGATTGATCGCCGCGCGCTCTGGTATGGGCTGGGCGCTCTCGCATTCATCATCGCGCACGTCACCATCTCGGTCGCCGCACGTGGAGGAGCGACCAGCCGGTAGCCCGGGGCCCCCCACTCCTCCACTCCTCCACTCCTCCACTCCTCCACTCCTCCGCTCCCCCACTCCCCCACTCCCCCCAGTATCCTCCCCCCGTGCTCCCCCTCCTCACCGCCACCATCTTCCTCGGCGCGGCCCTCCTCTTCCTCCTCGAGCCCCTCGCGGGCAAGCTGTACCTGCCGCTGCTGGGCGGCTCGCCCGCGGTGTGGAACACCTGCCTCATGTTCTTCCAGGGCGTGCTGCTGCTGGGGTACCTCTACGCCCACCGCCTCGCACGCCTGCCGATGGCCGCGCAGCAGTGGGTGCACCTCGCCGTCATCGCCGCGGCGGCCATCTCCCTGCCCATCCGCGCCACCAGCGCCGAGCCCTCGACAGACACCCCCGCCCTGTGGCTGCTCGGGCAGCTCGCGCTCACCTTCGGCCCCGCGTTCTTCGCCATCGCCGCCACCGGCACGCTGCTGCAGGCGTGGTTCTCGCGCACGCGGCACGAGCGGGCCCAAGACCCCTACTTCCTGTACGCCGCCAGCAACGCCGGCAGCGCCGCGGGCCTGCTCGCCTACCCGCTGCTGGTGGAGCCCAGCCTCACCCGCACGCAGCAGTCCTGGGCCTGGACCGGCGCGTTCGCCGTGTTCGCCGCCCTGACAGCGACAACCACCTTCATCACCCGCCGCAGCGCAGCTCCTCCACTCCTCCACTCCTCCACTCCTCCACTGCCACTGCCCTCACCGTCTCACCCACTCACCGTCTCACCGTCTCAGCGCCTCCGCTGGCTCCTCTACGCCCTCATCCCCTCCAGCCTCATGATGGGCGTGACCCAGCACATCACCACCGACATCGCCGCGGTGCCGCTGCTGTGGGTGCTGCCGCTGACCCTGTACCTGCTCAGCTACACCCTCGCCTTCGCCCGCTCCGTCAACTTCCCCGCCCGCTTCTGGGGCAACGTGCTGGTGCTTCCTGCCGCCATCGTCCTCACGCTCCTGCTCAGCCACGTGCAGGGCGAGCTCCTGCAGGCCCCCGTCCACCTCATCACCTTCTTCATCGCGGCCACCATGTGCCACCGCGCCCTCGCCGAGTCCCGGCCGCCGGCCCAGCACCTCACCACCTTCTACCTCACCATCGCCCTGGGCGGCGCGCTCGGCGGCGTCTTCAACGCCCTCCTCGCCCCGCTCATCTTCAACGCCATCGTCGAGTACCCGCTCATGCTGGGGCTGGTCTGCCTGGCCCGCCCAACGAACTTCGCCCACCAAACGAGCCCGACGCGCAAGCGAGGGTCTTCCTTCCCCCGCGACCTCCTCGCCGCGTCCCTCATCCTTGCCGCCACCCTCATCATCCAGCGCATCGTCTCCGCCTCGTCCATCGATTCCAAGGCGATCAAGGCCCTCTTCACCGCCGCCATCCCCGCCGGCCTTTGCCTCCTCACCCTCGTCAACGGCGGCACCCTCCGCTTCGGCCTGACCGCCCTCTTCCTGCTGCTGCTCGCGCCGTTCACCGGCACCACCGCCGGCGCCATCCTCCGCCACCGCTCCTTCTTCGGCGTCACCACCGTCATCGAGTGGGCCGACGGCAAGCACCGCACCCTCTGCCACGGCACCACCAACCACGGCCAGCAGGTCCGCCGCGTCCCCTCCGACCCCGCCACCGACGAGCTCTCCCGCACCCCCACCACCTACTACCACCCCGACGGCCCGCTCGGCAATGTGATCGCCATGCTCCGCGACGACGGCCGCCTCCACCGCATCGTCGGCGTCGGCCTGGGCGCCGGCACCATCGCCGCCTACGCCGACACCACCACCAGCGTGCACTTCATCGAGATCGACCCCGGCGTCGTCGAGATCGCCTCCAACCCCACGTGGTTCACCTACCTCTCCGACGCCCGCGAACGCGGCGCCCAGGTCACCACATGGGTCGGCGACGGCCGCCTCGGCGTCGCCGCGCTCACAGAGCTCGCCGACCTCATCATCCTCGACGCCTTCAGCAGCGACGCCATCCCCGTCCACCTCATGACCGCCGAGGCCCTCGACATCTACCTCCGCAACCTCTCCCCCCGCGGCGTCGTCATGTTCCACGTCTCCAGCCGCACCTTCCGCCTCGCCCCCATCGTCGCCGCGCTCGCCCACAACGCCGACGCCGTCGCCTACCTCCGCAACGACCTCGAGACCAAGGGCGAGAAGTTTGCCTCCGAGTGGGTCGCCGTCGCCCGCAGCCAGGGCGACCTCCTCCCCCTCACCCTCGACCCGCGCTGGACCAGGCTCACGCCCGCCGCGGGCGACCCCGTCTGGACCGACGACTACACCAACCTGCTCAAAGCCATCAACTGGTAGTCACGTGAACTAGTAACCCGCCGGCACCCCGCCCTTCCGCGGATCACTCGCCGGCTGCCACCCATCCTTCACCCTCCGGATGATCTGCACGGCCGCGATCCGGTCCCGCCGCTTCGTCGTGTGCCCCAGCTTCTTGAGCGCCTCCTCCAGCGCCCCACCAGCGATCTCCCCCTCCAGCTCCAGCACATCCGGGTGCCACTGGTGGTGGAAACGCGCCCTGCTCACCGCCTCCAGCGCCGGCATATCGAACACCAGCACGTTCAGCGACGCCTCGATCGTCCCGCTGATGATCCTTGGGCCCCCGCTCGCCCCCGCCAGCAGCACGGGATCGCCTGGTTTCCCGTCCTCCCCGTTCTTCAGCACGATCGTCGGCGTCATGCTCGACAGCGGCCGCTTCTTCGCCTCCGGCCGGTTCAGGTCCGCATGGTCGAGCCCGAACGCGTTCGCTTTGCCCTTCCGCGCCAGGAAGTCGTCCATCTCATCATTGAGAATGAACCCGTACTCCGGCACTGCGACCAGCGACCCGAACACCAGGTTGATCGTCTCCGTGCACGCCACCGCGTTGCCCATCTCATCGACCACGCACAGGTGGCTGGTCCCGCCGTCATCGGGCAGCGGCGACGCCGACCCGTACGCCTCGATCGGCAGCACGTGCGTCAAGTCCATCGCCCGCGCCCGCCCGCGCACGTACTCCTCGCTCAGGAGCGCCTTCACCGGCACCTTCACGAAGTTCGGGTCCCCCATCCACCGCGCCCGGTCCGCGAACGCGTGCTTCCCCGCCTCCGCCACCAGGTGCACGTACTCCGCACTCCCCCACCCGCTCTCCTTCACGATCCGCTCGAGATCCCGGCCGCGCACCTCCAGCATCCCCAGCACCTGCGCCAGCACGATCCCCCCGCTGCTCGGCGGCGGCATGCTCAGCACCGTGTTCCCGCGGAACGCCGTCACCAGCGGCTTGAGCTCCTCTACGCGGTACCCCGCCAGGTCCTCCAGCGTCATCTCCCCGCCGTCCCGCCGCACCGCGTCCACGATCGCCCGCGCCACATCCCCCTCATAAAACCCCGCGCTCCCCTTCTCCGCGATCAACCGCAGCACCCGCGCCTGCTCCCGCAGATCAACTTTGTCCCCCTCCTTCACCTTCCCCTTGTACAGCAGCCGATCCCACAGGAACTCAAACCGCGGCGCCCGCGACGCGTCCTTCTCGATCCACTCGATCACCTCGCGCGAGCTGAGCACGTAGTGCGCATCCGCCGCGTACCCCTGCTCCGCCAGACGGATCGCCGGCGCCAGCACCTGCTCGCGCGTCATCGTCCCGTACTTCTCGAGCGCCACCAGCAGCCCCGCCACATGCCCCGGCACGCACACCGCCTTGCCCCCGTGCGTCGCGGCGTCGGGGTCCGGCTCGTTCTCGAAGTAGTCCGGCCGCGCCTTTCCGATCCCCCACTCCCGATAGTTCAGCGCGGTTGTCACGCCCTCCGGATACCGCGGGTGCTCCTTCAGCCGGATCACCATGAACCCGCCCCCGCCGATCCCGCACGAATACGGCCGCACCACCGACAGCGCGAAGCTCGTCGCCACCGCCGCGTCCACCGCGTTCCCGCCCGCCCTCAGGACCTCCACCCCTGCCGCCGACGCCAGCCTGTGATCCGCCGCCACCGCCGCCTTGGCAAACACCTGCATCCCTGCCGCCTCCTGCACAACAGCTTCCTGCGCCACCGCCCCCGCGCCCAGCACCAGTCCCGCAACCACTCCCAGTAATCGCAACCGCGTCATTCCCCCATCCTACCCCACTCCTCTACTCCTCCACTCCTCTTCTCCTCTACTCCCCCGCCCCCTCCATCTACCATCCCCCACATGCGTCTGGCCTTCGCCCCGATCAACCCCACCATCGGCGACCTCAAGGGCAACACCGCCCTCATCATCACCGGCATCAACAGGGCCCGGGACGCCGGCGCCGACGTCGTCGTCTTCCCCGAGCTCGCCCTCTGCGGCTACCCCCCCCGCGACCTCCTCCTCATGGAAGGCTTCGTCCCCGCCTGTGCCGCGGCCGCCAAACACATCGGCGAGCACCACACCCACAACATCACCGCCATCTTCGGCCTCCCCCTCCCACTCGACGCCACCCCCAACCAACCCCGCCGCGCCCCCACCGCCAACGCCCTCCTCGCCTACCGCAATAACACCCTCCTCGACTACTACGACAAGCGCCTCCTCCCCACCTACGACGTCTTCGACGAGGACCGCTACTTCGAGCCCGGCAACCGCGCGGTTGTCATCGACCTTTCGACATCCGACATCCGACATCCGACATTCCGCGCCGGCCTCACCATCTGCGAAGACCTCTGGAAGGGCGAGGACGCCGGCTTCTCCTCCCGCTACACCAACACCCCCGACCCCGTCGACGAACTCGTCAAGCTCGGCGCCAACCTCATCATCTCTCCTAGCGCCAGCCCCTTCGTCCTCGGCAAGGGTGACCGCCACCGCGCCATCCTCCAGCACCACGCCACGAAGCACCGCGTCTACGTCGCCAGCGTCAACCAGCTCGGAGGCAACGACGACCTCCTCTTCGACGGCCACACCCTCCTCTACGCCCCCACCGGCGACCTCATCGCCGCCGGCAACCTCTTCCAAGGCGACATGCTCGTCATCGACCTGAACGCCCTCCCAGGAGGGGTTGGGGTGAGTTCGCGCGAGTCGCAATCACCTTCAACCCGCGGTACCGCGACCGCCCCCACATCCCACATCCGACATCCCACATCCGATATTTCTCCCCACTCCTCCACTCCTCCACTCCTCCACTCCTCTACCGAATCGCTCCTCTTCCTCGCCCTCACCACCGGCATCAAGGACTACCTCCGCAAAACCGGCTTCACCCGCGCACTCCTGGGCCTCTCCGGCGGCATCGACTCCGCCCTCACCGCCGCACTCGCCGTCGCCGCGCTCGGCGCGCCCAACGTCCTCGGCGTCGCCATGCCCAGCCACTACTCCAGCACGCACTCCGTCGAAGACGCCCTCGACCTCGCCAGCCGCCTGAGCATCCCCTGCCCTGTCGTCCCCATCGAGGACCCCTTCACCACCTTCGAGCGCACCCTCAACCCCACCTTCCAATCTCTCCACCAGCCCGCGCTGGGCGAGAAACTCCCCGACATCGCCGAAGAGAACCTCCAGTCCCGCCTCCGCGGCACCCTCCTGATGGCTCTGAGCAATCGCACCGGCGCCATCGTCCTCACCACCGGCAACAAGTCCGAGCTCGCCGTGGGCTATTGCACTCTCTACGGCGACATGAACGGCGGCCTCGCCGTCCTCTCCGACGTCACCAAGCAGCTCGTCTACCGCCTCTCCCGCTGGATCAACGCCAACCACCTCAAGTGTGGATTCCAAGAACCCCCCATCCCCGAGCGCACCATCACCAAGGTCCCCAGCGCCGAACTCCGCCCCAACCAGACCGACCAGGACTCGCTCCCCCCCTACGACATCCTCGACGCCATCATCGAGCGCCACGTCGAACGCCACCAGTCCGCCGACACCATCATCAAGGAAACCGGCTACGACGAACCCACCGTCCGCCGCGTCCTCCGCCTCATCGCGCTGGCCGAGTACAAGCGCAAGCAGGCCGCCATCGGCCTCAAGGTCACCACCGTCGCCTTCGGCCCCGGCCGCCGCTTTCCCATCGCGCAGCGCTGGACCTGAACACGTGCTACCGAGATGTCCTCATCTCGGTGTTTCTGCGCGCGAAAGCCCGGACGTTCGACATCCGACATCGCACATCAGACATCCCCTGACATCCCCCTCAACACCACCCACACCAACCCGCTCACCGACCACCAGACCCCGCCCCACACCCCCGCGACCGGCACCGCCGTCATCGCACCGAACACACTCGCCATATCTCCCAGCCGCGGCCTCATCATCTGCGCCATCATCACCCACACGCACACCCACGCCCACACCAGCCCGCCAGCCAGCCCCGTCATCCGCCATCCCGCGGCCATCCCCGCCACCATCACCACCGGCGTCAGCCCCGCCGCCCACGCCCACCGCCAGTCCGGCCACGTAAAAAACCCCTGCACCTCCGCCAGCTGCCGCTTCGTCCACACCACGCCGCACTCCGGGCACCGCGCGCGGTCCTCCTCCACTAGCCCCTCCAGCCCATACCGGCACGTCGGGCACTCCCACACCACCTTCACACGCGCACCAAACATCTCACCTCTCCTCGCCTACTTGATGCCTGGATGCCACATGCCTTGATGCCTCTCTTCCACCCGCCCCATTCCCCCCTCCGTGCTCTCCGTGTGTCCGTGTTTGGTACCCGTCTTCACGCCTTCCACTCCCCCGCATACTCCATCTTCCACGACGATCCATCTCGCCCCGCCAGCTCCCACATCCGCTTCGCGATCTGCCGAAGGTGCAGCGCATCATGCCCCACCCACGACGCGAACAGATCCCCCGCCGGCACCGGCCCCACCTTCGGATGCTGGTACGCCCGTGACCAGTCCACGCGTGACAAGCCCCCGAACTGCTCTCCCAACTCGCGCAGCTGCCGCACCGACTCCGCCCGCTCCCGCTCAAACCGCGCCAGCTCCGTCTCCAGGTCCCGCTCGTTGTACTTCCCCTCCCGCGCCCACGCCTCCGGGTCATTCCGCTCCCACGCCGCCGCGGGATCACGCAGCGTGCTGAACAGCCGCGCCCGGAAGTCCCGCACCTCCTCATCCCCCAGGTGGCACACAATCTCCAGCACCGACCACTGCCCACCCTCCGGCTTCCACCGCGCCTCCTCCACCGTCAGGCCCCGCACCACCGCGCACAACCCCCGCGGAAACGCCTCCAAACGCCGCACGATCGCATTCGCATCCATCCCACCAGCCTACCGCGCACCCCCTCCGATCACTTGCATCTCCTCTGACTTCCTATCCCCCTTATGACTCCTATCTGTCATACTGACCTTTGATCAGCATCCCCTCCGTGCCTCCGTGTTTGGTATTCCATCCCTGCTAGTCCCAGGAACGAGCCATGCTCCTCCCCACCCTCGCCGCCCTCATCCTCCCGGCCGCCCTCTCCCTCGCCTCACCTCCGATCTTCACTGCCAAGACTTACGACCAGGCCAAGCAGCAGTCCATCGACGAGAAGAGGCTCCTCGTCGTCGACTCCATGGCCGACTGGTGCCCGCCCTGCAAGAAGATGGACAAGACCACCTGGGTCGATCCCAAGGTCGTCGAGTGGTTCGCGGCCAACGCGATCGCCTTCCAGTTCGACACCGACAAGCAGCCCGAGCTCGCCCAGCAGTTCGCCATCGAGCTCCTGCCCACCACCATCATCCTCAAGGACGGCAAGGAGATCGACCGCGACACCGGCTACAAGTCCGCCGCCGAGCTCATCGCCTGGCTCGAGGACGTCAAGCAGGGCAAGACCAAGGCCGCCGAGCGCGAGCAGGAGCTCAAGCGCCTTCGTGAAAAGGCCGGCACCCGCGTCGGCAAGAACGGCAAGGTCGACATTGACGAGCGCCTGGACCTCGCCCGCAAGCTCTCCGAGTCCGACCCCGACCTCGCGGCCGCGGAGTACGCCTGGCTCTGGGACAACATGCTCCAGCACAAGCGCTCCATGGCCGGCGTCCGCCTCTCCTTCATGGTCAGTGAGATGCACGTCCTCGCCTTCGAGCACCCGCCCGCGAAGGAGGTGTTCACGAAGCTCCGCGACGCCGCCGAGGCCAGGCTCAAGGACCAGAGCGCCACCAAGGACACCCTCACCGACTGGATCCGCCTCAACACCATTCTCAACGACGAGGACCGCACCATCGCCTGGTACGACCGCGTCAAGGATGATCCCGCGGCCACCAACGACCTCCGCCGCAACAGCGCCTACATCAAAGAAGCTCTCAAAACCCATGCCCGCTGGGTCGATGTCGGCCGCATCTCCGCCCGCCCAATGGACGACGTCCGCGAAACCATGACCAGCCTCGACACCAGGCTCCCCGGCGACGAGCGGCAGCAGAGGGCCGTGCGCGAAGCCCTCAGGAGCGCCGTCCGCACCAACGTCTCGGGCATCTACGCCGGGCTGCTCATCAGCGGACGCGAGAAGCAGGCCAACGAGGTCGCCACCCACCTCATCCTCACACTCGACGACGCCACCAGCCGTGTCGCGCTCGTCGAGGAAGCGCTCAAGGCCAACCACCCCCGCGAAGAGCACCTCACCCTCCTCGACACCGCCGCCACCAAGTCCTCACACCCCAAGATCCCCGAGCTCCGCGCCAAGGTTGAGCAAGCCCTCACGAAGGGCAAGTGACGTGCCACCGAGATGTCTTCATCTCGGTGGTCCCGAGCGCACCGCCTACGCCATCCCCCACAGCTTCCGCACCGCCCCCATCAGCTTCTCTCGCGTCGGCTCGTCAATCCCCCGCCGCATCATCACGTGCTCGGCGAGCGCCAGCCCCGCCTCGCCCTCCTCGAACACCGCCTTGCTCGCCCCCGCGTGCTTGAGGTCCTCCTTCTCCCGCAGGTACCGCGCCCGCACCGTCACCTCCAGCTTCGGGTTGATGTCCTTGGCCGTCATCACGATGGCCACCCGCTCATCGCTGTGCGGCAGCGTCACCACCAGGTGCACCGCCCGGTCCACCCCCGCCTGCACCAGCACGTCACGCAGGCCCGCGTCGCCGTAGATCGCCATCCGCCCCTGCCGGTGCAACTGCTGCACCGTGTCCATGTTCATGTCGATGATGCACGTGTCCATCCCGCTGTCGCGCAGGACCGCGTCCACCAGCCGCCCCACCGGCCCGTACCCCACGATCACCGCCAGCGGCTTGGGGTTCTCCTCCGCCTCCCGCTTTGCCTTCTGCTCCGCCGACCCGATGTTCACCGCGTCGATCCGCCTCTGCGCCCGCGCATTGAGCAGCCTCCACAGCCGCGGCCGCCGCTTCAGCCACCCTTCCACCACCTCCAGCCGCCCGAAGATCAGCGGGTTCAGCGTGATCGAAATAATCGCGCACGCCACCAGCAGGCTGTGGTGCTCCGGCAGGATCAGCCCGTTCTCCCGCGCCGCCTGCGACAGGATGAAGCTGAACTCGCCGATCTGCGCCAGCGCCAGCGCCACGACCAGCCCCGTCCGCACCGGGTACCCCAGCACCGCCACGATCATGAGCGCCGTTAGCGGCTTGACGATCATCACGATGCCCAGCCCCGCCGCGATCATCCCCGGCCGCTCCACCAGGAACATCGGGTCAAACAGCATCCCCACCGCGACGAAGAACAGCACGCTGAACGCGTCCCGCATCGGCAGCGCGTCCGCCGCAGCCTGATGGCTGACCGGCGACTGCGCCACCACCATCCCCGCCAAGAACGCCCCCAGCGCCACCGACACACCGAAGAACACCGCGCTCGCCACCGCGATCGCCACGCTCAGCACCAGCACCGTCAGCGTGAACAGCTCCCGTGACCGCAGCTTGGCCACGCGGATCAGCATCCACGGCACCACCTTCGACCCCGCCAGCAGCACGATCGCGACCAGCGCGACCAGCTTCCCCAGCGCCCACGCCATTCCCTTCCAGCCCGCCGCGCCGCTGCTGTGCGTCGCGCTCGCCTCCGCTTCCAGGGAGTGCAGGGCCGCCTTCGCCACCTCGTACGCATGCCGCGCCTGCTCCAGCGCCGTCGCGCCCACCGGCAGTTCCGGTACCACCGGCGCCGCGCTCTGCGCCGCCTGCGGCAGCTCCACGCCCCCGCCGATCGCCGCGATCATCGGCACCATCACCAGCGCCAGCACCGTGAAGATGTCCTCCACGATCAGCCACCCCACCGCCGCGTGCCCCGGCGCGCTGCTCAGCATGTGCTTGTCCATCAGCACCCGCAGCAGCACCACCGTGCTCGCCACCGACATCGCCATCCCGATCACCAGCCCCGTCCGGAAGGGCAGGTCCAGGAAGTAGAACATCACCACCGCCGCGGCCGTCGCCCCCAGGCTCTGCACCACCGCCCCCGGCACCGCGATCCCCTTCACCGCCAGCAGGTCCTTCAGGTGAAAGTGCAGCCCCACGCCGAACATCAGCAGGATGACGCCGACCTCCGCCAGCTGCGTCGCCAGGTCCACATCGCCCACATACCCCGGCGTGTAAGGACCAATCACAACGCCCGCGAGCAGGTAGCCAACGATCGGGCTCAGCCGCAGCTTCTGCGTGATGATGCCGAGCACCCACGCGGCCGCGAATGCCGCGGCAATCGTTGTCAGGAGGGGCAGGTTGTGCATGCGGCCAACCTTACCCGCGCCACACGCCCGAGGTTGAACCGTGCCACCGAGATGTCTTCATCTCGGTGCTTTTTTTCCGCCCGTCCGATCCTTCACCCGCACCACCACCCGCAGCCCCGACCACGTCTCGTCGATCGCGCACACCTTGTTGTCCACCAGCCCCGCCGCCAGCGCAAGGTCGCGGATGATGTCCTCCGTCAGGTCCGTCCTGACGCCGCTCGCCTTCTTCGGCCACGCGACCCACAGCCCGCCGGACTCATCCAGCGCCGCACGGGCGCCATCGAACTTCGCTTCCAGCGTCTTGAGGTCCTTGCAGAACAGAACGATGACCTGCGCCGGCGCCTTCCCCGCACGCAACGTAATCACCGCGCCCTCCGGCAGTTTGCCCAAGGTCGCTTCGAACTCGGAGGGCGCGCTCATCAGCAACACCCGCGCCCCGGCCTTGATCCCGAGCTTCTGCGCCAGCGGTGTTCCCGAGTAGCCAGCCATCACCGCTTCCTCCTCGCGCCGCACCCGATGCACCAGTTCGCCCGGGATGACTGCAGCTCCAGACCGCACGTCGCGCAGGGTGGGCCGAACCTGCCACGCTGATGCTTCAGGACCTCCTCGGCGATCACCTCGGAATCGCCGCCAAACTCCGCGTACGCCCGGTACATCGGCGCGAACAGCGTCTTGAATGAAACCTCCGACAGTGGCGCTCCGGTCCGTTCTCGGAATGCCTTTACCGCCTGAACGCCTTCTACATAGAGCGCCCGGAAGCGTTCGTGCTCCGTGTCGTCAAAGACGCCAACGTGCCGCTTGCACCGCGAGCACCACACTCTGCCTTTTGCGTCGGGCATCGCTACCAGCCGCCCGGAGCCTGCGCTCCGTTCTCGTCATCCCGTCAGCGAATCACTCAAACCGCCCACGATCCGCGATCTTGAAGTCGTACATCTTCGCCAGTTCCTTCGCCGACTTCTCCCCGATGTTGGACAGCTGCGCGATCATCGGCTTCGGCTTGTTGGCGGCGAGCTTGCCCAGCTGCTCCCACTTGTGGGCCAGCAGCCCCTTGAGGTCCGCCGTCGTGTTCCGCGCATGCCCGGTCGGGTACATCACCAGGCCCGAGTCAAAGCTCTGCCCCTGGTCGTCGGTGATCACGATCGACGTCGGGATCCCGTCAGGGTACTTGGCGTCGTACTCCGCCCCGCCGTGCTCGAAGGTCATCTTCGCCATCAGCGCCCGCGTCACGGGGTGGTGCAGCGCATGCGCGTCAAAGTCGTGCGGCAGCAGCATCAGCTCCTTGAACTGGTACGGCCCCTTGTGCCCCGCGGCCCTCAGCTCCAGCGCCTTCCGCAGCATCGTGCACACCAGGTACAGCATCGAGTGGTCCGCGCTCTGCCGCGTCTTGGGGTCGCGCTTGGCCGGGTCGCCGATGATCCCGAACGCCGGCTCGTACGCCACCACCACCATCTTGCTGATCGCATCCCCGCTCTGGTCCTCCAGCAGGTGCGGGTTCGCGGTAATCAGGTCGCACAGCCCCTGCAGCGCACCCGCCGACTGGTGCTCGTACAGCCCCAGCTTGAAGTGCATGCCCATCACCGCGAAGTCGTCGCCCTTGCGCCCCAGCACCAGATCGAACGGCGACGCGTCCGCCTTCTCTGTATTAGCGTCGGTCGCGCCGACCTTCTGGAACATCTGCCCCGGCCCCTCGAAGATCCGGAAGATTGCCTCGGGGTTCCGGAAAATATCCCGCGGCCCCAAAAACCCCGCCATCGCCCGCTTCACGCTCAGCACCGCCGCCTCGGTCGAGATCGCCGCCGACGCCCCCTTGCTGTCGCTCAGCTGCTTGCCCGCGCGGATCGCCCGGAAGGGGATGTAGTGCGCCACCACCATCCCGATCGCGCTCTCGATCTGCGCCCCCGTCGCCCCCATCATCGCCCCGAAGGTCGCCGCGCTGGCGATCGCCCCGTGCACCACGTGGTCCACCTTGTAGCTCTTGAGGCTGAACACCTCCGCCAGCCGCCCGCGGATCTCATCCAGCAGCACCATCCCCCGCAGGGCGAACTCCCCGTCCATCCCCCGCAGCTGCGCCGCCGCTACCGGCACCGCGTAGAAGTCGTTGTGCCCGAACTCCCCCGCCGTGTGCCCCAGCAGCGGGTTGAACCCGAAGTTGGTCCCGTTGCTGTCCCACTCCCGCACCGCGGCACAGTTGGCCACGATCGCCTTCTCCACGGCCACGTCCACGTTGCTCCCGAACACCGGCACCCCCGCCCGCACCGTGTCCTCCGCCCACGCGGCCCCCCGCGCCACGCCCTTGCTGGGCACCTCGTACCGCAGCGCCTCCTCCCGCAGGATCAGCGGCGCGTTGGTCCCCAGCGCAATCGCCGACACCCCGCACAGGCACGCGTCGGTATAGAAGTCGCTTGTCTTGTCCAGCACCGCCCTGGACGGCTCCCCGCGCTTGCCCTCCTCCTCGCTCCACATGAAGTCGATGGCGTACTGGGCAATCCCCAGCGCCTGGTTGGAGTTCGCGGGCAGGTGCGTGTGGGTGTCGCTGTTCACAAGGCTGGCAACGTCAGACGGCGCAGTCGCGGCGGGCATTCCTCTGGTCTCCGGAAAAAAGGGGGCGCAAGCGTAGGGCGGGGTGCAGGGAGCGCGGGTTAGCCCGGGAAGAGGGCGGGCGGAAGCGCTTGGGGGAGGGGGTGTTGCGCCCCCCGCCGACCGACGCCGGGACTGAGCCGCTCTGGGCGAAGTCCCGGATTGGCTCGACATCAGCGAGGGTTACCGAGCACCAGACGCACGCAAGTGCTGCTGGAACACGGCATCGTCAAACGTCAACCACTCCGCCTGACCTGGCGTCCTCCCGATGAGAAGCACGCTGTGCACGGTGTCACCCGCCAAGTAGGCGATCATGCATCTGCTCCCATCGACGTACACCGCCGTCTGGTGATCAACGCCCCCGGCGCCCGCGGAATGTGTGGCCTTGTAAGTGGTCTGATGCCCGCGGTGGCGGGGGCTGCTCAGCGGGCGGAAGACTTGGGGCACTCCCTCGGACAGGAATCGGTCGATGACTTCCTTTGATGTCGGCGCATCCGTGTGATGCTGAAGCGGCGTCCGATTCGCCACCTGCCAGCTTGCAGCTGCGCCAATAACACCACCAGCCGTGAGGATGGTGAGGGCCCAGGCTGGACTCATTTCGATCCTGCGTTTGTCGGGCATGGCCCCGATCTTCCTTGTGTTTGGATCGGCGCCCGCAGGAGCGGGGCAGGTGGCACGACCCGCCACCGAGGGCTGGTCCTTCCGCCCGGACGCACTGACGAAGGGTATCACAGAGCGCGCGACTACGCGGCCTCTGCATCAACGCAGCGTACAGCGCTTTTGGAGTCGCTTGTGGCAGGGCTCGCCGCCCTGCCCGACCCGCCCCGACGCAAGCGAGGCAGTAAGCCGCAGCCGTCTGCGGAAGAAACGACCATCGAAGCACGGTCGTGGCACAACCGGATCAACGGCCGGCCTGCTGGTGTCGGGCAAGCACCACCCGGTGAACGGAGAGCTTCCACCCGACACCCGGGCGAAGCCTCCCAAATCGTCTTTGCCTCCCGCTCCTTCTAAACCCCCGCCCCGCACTCCGGGCACGCCGCCGCGTCACCCCCCGCGAGCCCGCGCCGGTCGTAGCCGCACGCCGGGCACCGCCCCCGGCGCCGCCCCCCCCGCCGCCGCGCCCACGCGATGGTCTCAACCACCCCCATCAAGACGCCCGCCGCGAGGAGGGTGTTGAGAGTGAAGCCCACGGGAATGATGGACCGCGGAAGATTGCCGTCAAAGCTCGAAGCGGGGCGCAGGCGCCAATACCACTCGCGCCGCGGCGATCCCTCCCGCGCGGTCCTGAGGAACTGAAGAGTGCTGTTGACCCCTGCTTTGGCGAAGGACCGCATCGGCCAGCCCCACTGGTAGGTGTAATCGCCGGGAGATCCCGCAGGCGACTTCGTGTGCATCAAGCTCACTGATGCGCCGTCCCGAATCAGGACCGGGGGCGGCCCCCAAAGCGCGCCGCCGAAGGCAACTGAGCACGTGATCAGCGCGCCCGCGAGCAGACACGAGACGACCTCAAGAAACCATCGCTTCACCGGAAAGGAAGTGTGAGTCGAGGCCTGTCGTTTCACGCTCATAGCCTACCACGTGGACGGCGGCGGCCCGCCGGCTGCGGCATCTAGTCGGCACGGCTAAGGTCGACGCTGCATGTACCTGTCCCCTTTATTGGGACCGGCTGCGCGATCTTCAGCTTCTTCCCTACGACCTCGCGTCCGCTCACCTTCGTGTTCACGTCGTAGCGGAGCGTCTTGGGGTAAGGCGGCGCCACCTCTCCGTCCGGCGGCTCCGATCGCACGAGGTCGGCCATCATGAGCAGACGCCCTGCGCGCGTCTGGCCTGCAATTGAGGGGAATCCGTGCACATCACCATCGGCATGGCCGCGGACGTTGAGCTTGAGCACCCACTTCCGACCATCGCCATCGGTCAGGGTCGGCCTGCACAGGGCGAGGTGGATGTCCTCGTGGGAAACGAGGTACGACCGGTTCGTCGGGTTGCTGAGGGTGAAGCGAACGATGCAGCGTTTCGCGACGAAGTTGATGCCTTCGACGCCCTCGAGTGCCTGACGCTCCTTCGGATTGAGCGCCACCCGGTCCCAGTCGCCGACAGGCGTTGTCGCCAGACTAATGTCCGGGCTGATGCTCTCAATGGTCCAGACGAGCGATGTCGAGGGTTCCGCCGTAGGAGTGGCAGTCCCCGCCAGAACGGCAACCGTTGCGAGGCAGACAAAGACGACAACCAGCAGTCGTAAGCACGCCATTTGACACCTCATGGACACATGCGAAGAGGGAGGAGAGTGCGCCCGCGAGAAGGCACAGGGCGACCTTGAGCGTCCATTGCTTCACCGATGGTGACGAAGATGTCGAGGCGGGCCGCCGCACGCCTTCAGCGTACCGCGCCTTTGTGGCTCAGCGGTGTCGTGAGTGAACCATGGCCCGAGCGGGGCGGATCATGGCTTATTGAGAGTGAATCATGGCCCGAGCAGCGCGAATCATGGCTCATTCAGAGTGAATCATGGCCCGGGCAGGGCGAATCATGGCTTATTGAGGGTGAATCATGGCCCGCGCGGGGTCTTCGGTGGCCGCGGGCGAGCGCTCCCGGCATTGAACAAGCCGTGCCGGGGCAGGAACTTACGGCTCAGGGCCTCAAAATCCGCGCGCGCTGCACCAAAGTTGCTCAAGGAATATCCCGATCCCTCAGCACCGTCGGATGGTGCAGGGCAGCGTTGCCCGGCCCCGTCCAAGAAACACGAAAGGACGGTGCCCGATGATCCCTCAGACCCCTCGTGCCTTGTTCCTCGCCTTCTGCCAGTCGCACGCCCCTCAGTGGGTCACCAACGCTGTGGGCGTTGGCCTCACCGGCCCTTCCGCCCTCGCTTATAAGGAGCAGGTGGACGAGGCGGTGGCGGCGGTGCTCGCGGCCGAGCAGGCCCGCAACGCCGCCAAGGCCGCGACCGCGTACGCCAACGACCTGGTGTCCGCGCTCAAGTCCTCGACAGCGACGACCGTCACCAAGATCCGCCTCTTCGCGGAGGCCGCGGAGAAGCCGTCCGTCGTCTGGCAGCTCGCGGACCTGACCCCGCCCGGCCCGCCCGCGCCCGTGCCGGCCCCCGCGCAGCCCTCGGACCTTGCCATCAGCATCAACCCCACCAGCGGCGAGCTCACGCTGAAGTGGAAGGCCAGCAACCCCGCGGGCTCCAGCGGCACGTCGTACATCGTGCGCCGCAGGCTCCCCGGCGAGACCGAGTTCGCCTTCCTGGGCGTGACCGGGACCAAGAGCTTCACCGACACCACCCTCTTCGCGGGCCCCGACAGCGTGCAGTACACGGTGCAGGGCCAGCGCGCCGGCCTCAGCAGCCCGGTGAGCGCGATCCTCACCGTGAACTTCGGCCGCCTGCCCGGCGGGGGCCTCACCATCACCGGGAGCGAGAGCCTGGCGGCGTGAGAAGACGATCTCTCGCGGAGGCGCGGAGGCGCTGAGCCAGACAAGAAGAAAGGAGGCCCCGGTGTCGTGGTGACGCCGGGGCCTTTCTCGTTGGAACGGAAGGCAGGTCTCTCGCGGAGGGCGCGGGGGCGCGGAGTGGAAGCAGGAAGGCAACAAAGGAACGCCGGCCCCGGTGTCGTGACGCCGGGACCTTTTCCTGTTCTGAAGAAGATGATTTCTCGCGGAGACGCGGGGACGCGGAGGGAGAGGGGAGGGGCTGCCTTGAGCTTTCTTCCCCCCCCCACATCCCACATCCCACATCCGACATCCGACATCCGACATCCCACATCCGAAGTGCCTCCCTCCGCGCCCCCCGCGTCCTCCGCGAGAGACCCGCCTTTTACTCCCTGCTTTCTACTTTCTCACCCACCCGCTCACCCCGCCCACACACCGGCCGCGTATGGACTAGCAGCATGAAGTTCACGTTCCTGGGCACCCGGGGCGAGATCGAAGCGCGCTCGCGCCGGCACGGGCGGCACAGCTCGGTGCTGGTCGCGGCGGGCACGGGGCGCGTCCGCATGACCAAGGGCGTGATGATCGACTGCGGGCTGGACTGGCTGGAGATCGTGTTTGACCTGAAGCCCTCCGCCATCGTGCTGACGCACGCGCACCCGGACCACGCGTTCGGCCTCAAAAACGGCGCCCCCTGCCCGGTGTGGGCCACCAACGAGACGTGGGACCTGCTCCGCGACTACCCCATCAAGGACCGGCACGTGATCACGCCGCGGGAGAAGATGGTGATCTCGGGGGTGGAGTTCGAGGCCTTCCCCGTCGAGCACTCGGTGCGGTGCCCGGCGGTGTGCTACCGCGTGAGCGAGGGGGACGCCAGCGTGCTGTACGCGCCCGACGTCGTCGCGATCAAGGACCGCACCGCAGCCATGCGCCGCATCGACGTCTACGTCGGCGACGCGGCCACGCTCACGCAGTCCTTCGTGCGCAAGGCCGGCGAGGCCCTGGTG
This sequence comes from Phycisphaerales bacterium, assembly GCA_035627955.1. Classification (NCBI taxonomy): domain Bacteria; kingdom Pseudomonadati; phylum Planctomycetota; class Phycisphaerae; order Phycisphaerales; species Phycisphaerales bacterium. The sequence continues at coordinate 97,804 of DASPKU010000019.1, read as the reverse complement.
GGGCACGCGACGGTGAAGACGCAGATCGGCTGGTGCCGGGCCGAGGGGGTGGACCGCGCGGTGTTCACGCACTGCGGCACCGAGGTGACGACCTCGAGCGAGGGCGAGGCGGAGGAGGCGGTGCGGCGATTAGGCCTGGAGCGCGGCATCGACGCCATCCTGGCCTTCGACGGGATGGAACTGAGCGTGAAGGGGTGAGAGGTTGTTGATGTGAGCGGCAGGCGGTGCTTACGGCGCGCCGTTCAGATGGAGCCCTATGCCGCCTGATGCCCCTGCTGTGGTTCCGACCGCGTTGCAACCCGGACGTTTGGAAAGCGGCAGGTCTTTAGTGGACTCTCATGAAAGCTTAACTGAGGGACGGGTACCTTCCCGCTTACCCGATGCCGAGCTGTTCATGATCTTCTCTCACGACGCCAGCCGCAGCCCCGACGACATGGTGCGTCTGCTCGCGGCCATTGTGGAGTCATCTGACGACGCGATCGTCGGCAAGGACCTCAACGGCATCGTGACCTCCTGGAACTCGGCCGCGCAGCGGATCCTGGGCTACACCGCAGCGGAGATGGTCGGCCGCTCCATCCGCACCATCATCCCCGCCGACCGCCAGTCAGAGGAGGACCTGATCCTCTCGCAGGTGCGGGCCGGGATACGGGTCGACCACTTCGAGACCTGGCGACGGCGCAAGGACGGGCGGCTGGTGCCCCTGTCTCTGACGGTGTCGCCCATCCGCGACGGCAGCGGCAGGGTGATCGGGGCGTCCAAGATCGCCCGCGACATCAGCGAGCGGATCGAGGCCCAGGAGAAGCTGGCCCGCCACGCCGAGGCCATGACGCTGGCGGTGGCGGAGGCGCGGCTGGAGCTGGAGCGGAGCAACGAGGCCCTCCGCCGCAGCGAGCGCCTGGCGGCCCTGGGCACGATGGCCGCGGGATTAGGCCATGACATCGGCAACCTGCTGCTGCCGATGCGGGCGAGCATCGACATCCTGCGGGCGACGCACGCGGGCGACAGCGTGGTGGACGACAACTGCGCCGTGCTGGCGCGGTGCGCGGACTACTTCGCCTCCCTCGTGCGCGGGCTGCGGCTGTTCGGTCGCGGCGACGCCGGCGACCGCAAGGGCGACGCGGCGGAGCTGGGCGCGTGGGCCGAGGATGCCCGCGGGCTGCTCAACAACCTCGCGGGGCGGTCGGTGGAACTGGAGCTCAAGATCGAGCCGGGCCTGCCCAAGGTCGCGCTGGGTCCGGGGGCGCTCACGCAGGCGGCGGTCAACCTCGTCAAGAACGCGATCGACGCGTTCGGCGCGTCCGGGCAGTTCGCCAAGGACGGCGCCAAGATCACGCTGCACGCGTACCCGGGGAACGGCTCGGGGGGCGTGTGGTTCGAGGTGACCGACAACGGGCCGGGCATGAAGCCCGAGGTGCTGGCCCACTGCATGGACCCTTACTTCACCACTCGGGTGCGGGGGCACCAGTCGGGGACGGGGCTGGGGCTGACGCTCGTGCACCGCATCGTGAACGACGCGGGCGGGAAAACCGAGGTGCTGAGCGAGGTGGGCAAGGGCACCACGGTGCGGCTGTGGCTGCCGCTGGCGAAGGAAGAGACGCCCAAGGCGGCACGCCCGCTCACGGCGGACATCCGGCTGACGGAGGGCGCGCCGTCGGCGATGGTGCACTCGGTACTCCGGGCGGCGGGGTTTACCGTGAACACGGGCGAACTGCGCACGGCCTCGACATTGTGGGTGGTGGAGGCGATCTCGACCGAGGAGTCCAATCGGCGGGGGAACCGGCCGGTGATCCTGATGGCGGACGGGCCGCTGAGCAATGAGCAGGAGCGGGCGGGGATCTGCCGTGTGGGCGCGCACCCGTCGCCCACGGAACTGATGCGGTGTCTGGATACCTGCTCGCTGCGGCGGGACATCGAGGCGGTGGGGAAGTAGGAACACGGGCCGACCACCCGGGTTTGGGGGATGGCACTCATGCGGAGTGAGGGCCAAGCGTTTATTCTGGCCGATTAACGCCGGCAGCCGGCCGTGGGGCCGATGAGCGGCGTACGACATGGGTTGTTCCCCCGGTCCGGTCAGGAGTCCTGCAGTGCCCCAAGAAGTCCCCGCCCGCGTTGCCCGCCAGTCCACCGTCCCGTCCGAGTTGAAGAACGACACGTCCAATCTGGAAATCGAGCGCCCCCCGATGGCCGAGCGAATCGGGACGCTGGCGGCGGTGACGCTGCCGCCGGTGGGGCTCGTGTGGGCGATCATCTATCTGTGGGGGACGGGGATCACGTGGCACGCGTTCGCCATCATGGTAATCGGGTACGTGCTGACGGCGTTCGGGGTGACGGTGGGCTACCACCGGTACTTCACGCACAAGAGCTTTGACTGCGGGCCGGTGACGCGGTTCGTGCTGGGTGTGCTGGGGAGCATGGCCGCCGAGGGGCCGGTCATCCGCTGGGTGGCGATGCACCGGCGGCACCACCAGTTCAGCGATCACGAGGGCGATCCGCACTCGCCGCACGCGTTCAAGGGGCACCACCACCACCACCGGCACAAGCCCAGCGGCGGCGACCCGCACGAAGAGAGCCACCATGCGGGCCTGGGGTCGGTGCTCAAGGGGTTCTTCCATGCGCACATGGGGTGGTTCTTCAACGCCCTGCCCAAGGACCTCGAAGAGCGGTACGCGAAGGACCTCGTCGCCGACCCGGTGACGCGGTTTGTGAGCAACACCTTCTGGGTGTGGATCCTGCTGTCGGCGGTGCTGCCCGCGGTGGCGGGCTGGCTGTGGGTGGGGACGTGGGTGGGGGCGATCCAGGGCTTCCTGTGGGGCGGGCTGGTACGGCTGCTGATGGTGCACCACGTAACGTGGTCGATCAACTCGGTGTGCCACCTGTGGGGCTCGCGCCCGTTTAACAGCCACGACCACTCGCGCAACAACGCGATCATGGGCATTCTCGCCATGGGCGAAGGGTGGCACAACAACCACCACGCCTTTCCGACGTCGGCGCGGCACGGCCTCAAGTGGTACCAGTTCGACTCCAGCTACATCCTTATCAAGCTGATGTCCTACGTGGGGCTGGCGAAGAACGTGCGGGTCCCCGACCAGGCGCGGATGGAGGCGAAGGAGCGCAGCGCGGCCTGAGCGGGCCGCGCGTGCATGCGCGGGGAGGCATGCTCTCGCGGAGGACGCGGGGGCGCGGATGGAAAACGCCGGCCCGGAGTCTCGTCCAGGATCGTGCGACGGGCGCGCGGCTCAGCGGCGTCGGCGAATGGCCAGCAGCCCTGCCAGGCACAGCGCGGCCGCGCCGGGCGCGGGGATGTTGATAAAGCCCTGCTCGATGGTGGGTAGGTCGGCGATGTGCGGGGTGTCGCCGTTCGGTCCGGTGTACCAGCCGATGTACGGGTGACCGGGCCAGTTATTGACATCGGCCACACGAACGAAGCCCGCGAGCGGCGCATCGACAGTGAGCGTGCGAGTGGAGGGATCGGTCGAGAGCACGATCTTGAACTTGAGGATCACGATGTCGGTGAGCTGCGTCAGGAACGCGGGCTGCGGGTTGGGGAGCGTGCGGGCCGGGCTGTTGATGTTCCACTGCTTGATATTGATGCCGCTGCCGCCGCTGGTGTTCCCTGGCCCGCCGAACCAGCTGGTGACCTGACGCTGGGCGATGCGGAGGAAGCTGACGCCGCCGGTGGTCGCGCTCGCGGCGTGAACATGGCCGAAGAGGCGCGCGGAAGTCGCGATCACCACGCCCGCGAAGGGCGACACACGCCCGTACTGGCCCGGTGAGTCCGAAACGGCGCCGGAGGGGGTGGTGGTGTTGCTGCCGGAGGCGACCATTGGCGCTAGGGCGTCGCCACCAATCTGCCAGTTGCTGACGGTGGGCTGGAAGATCGTCGAGGAGAGGCCGATGGGCGTCACCGGGCCGCCCGTGAAGCTCACCGTGACGCGGATATCAACGGCGTCGCCGGGCTTGGCGTTGATCGAGCTGCTCCAGAGCTCGGAGCCCGCCTCTGCGACCTGGAGCCGCATGGTAGTGGCAGCGCCCGCGATGTTGGCCAGCACGCCCGCAACGAGCGCGCACGATCCCGCCGTCAGCCGAAAGTTCATGTTCTCTCTCCTCTTGGACGGCTCGTTATACCGGCTGGAGAGGGCGCGGGGTGCATGAAAAACGCGCACCGAGGCGCGGTTTTGGCGGAACGTACGCAACTTCTTATGCGGTAACCAAGTGCGGACGGTGCGATGCAGCTTGTTTCGTTGCCGGACGCAGAATTCGCTCCGGCTATCAGGCCGTTCATCCCGCCGCGGGGGTTCGGCTCACCCGGCCCCTCTTCACTCCCTGCATGGTCACACAGAACGACGCGGCGAAGTCGGATGCCCAGAGGCTGGCGGAGCTGATCCGGGAGGTGCGGGTGGCGATGTTCACGACGTTCGCTCCTGGCAGCGTCGGGGGCTCGGCGCCGCATGCGCGCCCGATGTACACGCACAACGTCAAGCCCGAGGACTTCGACGGAGTGCTGTGGTTCATGACGCCCACGGGCACCCCGAAGCTGCGCGAGCTCGCGGCCAATCAGCAGGTGCTGGTGACGTACGCGGACGCGGGGAAGAACGTGTTCGTGTCGGTGATGGGGCGGGCGACGGCGGAGCAGAACCCGGAGAAGGCGAAGGAGTTGTGGAACATTCACGCCAAGGGCTGGTACCCGGGGGGCCCCGATGACCCCAACCTGACGCTGATCCGCGTGGAGGTGGAGGAGGCGGAGTACTGGGAGGGGCCGAGCAACACGAGCTACATGCTCAAGCTGCTGAAGGCGGTGGCGACGAACACGCGGATCAACCTGCCGGTGAGCGGGGTGGACCATGCGCGGATGAAGATTGGGTAGGGATTGCGGGATCAGCAGGGCTGGCCACCGAGGGCGCGGAAGAAGCTCTCGATGTCGGCGTCGGTGCCGGTGTCCCCGTCGGCGTTGAAGTCGGCGCCGGGGTAGCAGGTGGGGCAGCAGTGGCCGCCGAGGCAGGCGAAGAAGGCCTCGATGTCCTGGTCGGTGCCGATGTCGCCGTCGTTGTTGAAGTCCGACGTGCCGCAGCGGGCCTGGCGCCAGAGGACGGCGAAGTGCTCGTCGCCAATCCGCATCTGGCCGGAGACCAGGATGGATTGGCCGTCGGTCCAGACGCCGGTGGCGTGGGATGAGATAGCGGTTGGTGGCAGGGCGGTGGAGAGGTCTTCGAAGGTTGCGGCACTGCCGCGCCAGAGGGCGGCGCGGGGATACGACGCGGGCGAAGGAGCGATGCTGCCGACCTGGATGCCGCCGCAGACGGCGAGGGCGGCACCGATGAGCCCCACCCCCGGGGGCGTCAGGTCGGTGAAGGAAGCGGCGGATCCGGTCCACAGCGCGGCGCGCGAGTCAGCGGTACCGACCTGCTGGCCGTCGCCGCAGCCATAGGCGGTGGAGGACGAGAAGCCGGAGGGGTGGAGGTCGACGAAGGAGGCGCCGGAGCCGCTCCACATGCAGGCGCGGAAGTTCCAGTGGGCGTTGAGGAGGTACAGGCCGACCTGCTGGCCCTGGCTCATGCCGAACACGGCGGAAGCGCCGAAGCCGGGGAGGCTGAGGTCGATCCAAGACTCGGGGGTGCCGCTCCATAGGCTCGCGCGCACGCTGCCGCCGACCACGCGGTCGCCGCCCTGCTGTCCATTGAAGACCGCCCACACGTCCGAGGAATCGTTCGAAAGCAGTGTGAAGGATGCGGCGGAACCGGTCCAGTAACAGGCGCGGCCGTCGGCCGAGCCGCCCTGCTGGCCGGCATGAGCGGCGAAGGCCTCGGAGGTGGTGCTGCCCGCGGGGTGCAGGTCGATCATGAAGCCTGGGTCGCCGGACCAGAGCACGGCGCGGCGTGGTGCGTTGGCCGGGCTCTCGAGGCTGCCGGCCTGCTGATTCGCGTGCACGCCGTTGGCAATGCTTCTTGAACCGTCGGCGGGGCCGAGGATCTCGGCGGTCCACTGCGCGTGGACAGGGGCGGTGAGGAGCACGGCGGCGAGGAGTGCTGGGCGCGCGGGCATGGTGAGGTCCCCCGGGGAATCAATCTCAGGGTAGTGGTTGGTGTGGGGGATGCAATGGTGATTGCCGGGGCGGGGCAAAGGACTCATAGGAGTCGTGGAACTAACAGGAGTGGTGACCGCGGCACTACCACCGAGGTGAGGACATCTCGGTGGCACGGGTCGCTACGATGCGGGCCCTGTGGCGCGACCTTCATTCACTCTGTTCCGCAGCACGTTCCTGGACCTGCTGAAGCTGGTTGCGCTCACGGCGACGGTGCTGGTGCTGGTGATTGCGCTGGGGGCGGCGATCAAGCCGCTGTCGGACGGCGTGCTGTCGGCGGGGGACCTGCCCAAGTTCGTGCTGATTGCGATGGTGCCGATGCTGGCGTACGCCCTGCCGTTCGCGGGCGGTTTCGCGAGCACGCTGGTGTACCACCGGATCGCGAGCGACAACGAGGCGGTGGCGGCGCACGCGGGTGGGATCAGCCACCGGGCGCTGCTGGGGCCGGCGCTCGCGCTGGCGCTGGTGCTGACGGGCGGGCTGATGCTGCTCAACGAGCAGGTGATACCGGTGTTCCTGCGGACAATGCAGAAGATGGTGACGGTGGACGTGGCGCGGAAGATGCTGCAGGGGACCACGCGGGGAGAGGCCGTGGAGTTCCGCGGGGGGATGGGGGGCGTCGGGGGGGGGAGCGGCGAAGGCAAGGTGATGATCTACGCGGACCGAGCGCTGGCGATCGAGCAGCCCACGGGGGGCGCTACGGACCAGATCCGGTTCGCGAACTTCGCGTTCGTGGAGCTGGACAAGGAGGGCAGGCCGCGCCGGGAGCTGTCGTGTGCGCACGCGAACCTGTGGCTGATCCCGTTGGCGGAGGGGGCGGGGGAGTCGAGCGAGGGCGTGTCGCGGGTGGTGATGGAGTTCGAGGACGCGTCGGGGTACGTGGAGGGCGTGGGGCTGGTGCAGGTGCAGGAGGTGCCGCTGACGTGGACGATCCCCAACACGTTCACGGAGAAGGTGGCGTTCATGTCGTGGGGGGAGCTGCGGCGGCTGGTGGACAACCCGTACCGGCTGAACTGGGTGGATGCGCAGCGGCAGAAGCTGGTGACAGCGCTGGCGCAGCGGCAGACGCTCGCGCGGATCCAGGAGGCGAGCACGCGGGGCGAGGCGATCCAGTTTGCGGATGGGAGCAACCAGCCGGTGTCGCTGCGGGTGGGGCGGCTGGCGTTCGCCAACGGCGAGTGGACGCTGGCGGGGGGCGTCGAGGTGCTGCGGCTGCGCACGACGACGACGGGGCGGTCGACGCAGACAATTACGGCGGAGTCGGGGACGCTGAAGCGCGAGCAGCGCGGTGCGGCGGCATCGTTCAAGTTGACCTTAGAGCGGGCGCGGGTGCGGGATTCCGCGGCCGCGGGTGACTCGACGGCGGCGACGGAGCGGAGCGGGTTCTCGCTGGAGGGCTTGTCGCCGTCGCCGGACCCGGCGGAGGAGCTGCGGAAGCTGCCGCCGGCGGCGCTGCTGGAGCGGGCGGACGCGTGGGTGAAGGCGGGGGATCGGCTGGACGAGGCGCCGCAGGCGCTGCGCGATGGGCTGGTGCAGCTGGACCGGGTGATCCTGGGGAAGCAGAACGAGCGGATGGCGATGGCGGCGTCGTGCGCAGTGATGGTGCTGACGGGGGCGATCACGGCGCTGCTGCTGAGCCGCAAGCTGCCGCTGACCGTGTACCTGTTCACGTTCGCGCCGGCGCTGGTGACGATGGTGACCATCAGCGGCGGGCAGCAGCTGACCAAGCAGGTGGGGGCGGGCGGGCTGGCGCTGATGTGGGCGGGGGTGGCGGCGCTGGGGCTGTACACGATGGTGGTGTACTGGAAGCTGGCGCGGCACTGAGGAGAGTGGCAAAGTGGCAGAGTGGCAAAGTGGCAAAGTGCGACCGGAGGCAGCGTCCTCTCACTTTGCCACTTCGCCACTTTGCCACTTTGCCACTTCTTCAAAAGGAACACTGCTGCTGATCGTGGGCATCACGCTTGCGCGGCTGGCGTACCTGGCGTGGTTGTGCCCGTACACGCTGATCGAGGACGAGACGAACTACTGGGAGTGGTCGCGGCACCTGTCGCTGTCGTACTACACCAAGGGGCCGGGGATCGCGTGGACGATCGCGGGGTTTGTGCGGCTCTTGGGGGAGAACGAGTTCGCGGTGCGGGCGATCGCGGCCGTGGCGTCGGGGGTCGCGGCGTGGGCGGTGGCGGGGCTGGCGTTTGATCTGACGCGGGACCGGCGCGTGGCGTGGTACGCGGCCGCGGTGTTCTTCGTGATGCCGGTGTTCCAGTCGCTCGGGCTGATCACCACGATTGATGGGCCGTACGCGGCGTGCTGGGCGGTGGCGGCGTGGGCGGGGTGGCGCGTGCTGCGGGGGTCGGGGTGGGCGCTGGTGGGGCTGGGGGCGGTGATTGGCGTTGGTGTGCTGTACAAGTACACGATGCTGATGGTGGTGCCGGGGCTGGCGTTGGCATGGTGGTTGGGGCGTAGGGGGAAGAACAGGAGTAGAGGAGAAGAGGAGTGGAGGAGCATGGATGACGGTTCGCCGCTCCTCTACTCCTCCACTCCTCCACTCCTCTACTGGCTGCTGGCGCTCGCGGTGTTCGCGGTGATCGTGAGCCCGATCGTGGTGTGGAATCATGAGCAGGGGTGGCCGACGGTGCGGCACCTGATGGGGCACCTGGGGCTGCCCGGCGGGGATCAGTATGTGCGGCAGGGCGGGGGGCAGGGGTGGACGTACAAGCCGCAGTGGACGCTGAACTACGTGGGGTCGCAGCTGGCGCTGGGCGGGCCGATGCTGCTGCTGGCGTTGCTGCAGCGGTTGTACACGCGCCGGGCGCGGCGCGAGGAGCCGGCGCGGTGGGCGGCGGTGCGGTACTGCCTGTCGCTGAGCGAGCCGATGTTCGTGCTGTACCTGCTGGTGAGTCTGGTGACGAACCCGCAGGGGAACTGGGCGATGGCCGCGTTTGTCACGCTGGTGCCGGTCGCGGCGATGCAGGTCGTGCGCCTGCGCGATGGTTTGGCTGGAAGTGCGGCGAGGTGGACGCGGCTGGCGTGGGGGGCGACGCTGGTCCTCGGGCTGGCGACGGGGCTGGGGATGCTGCGGATCGACTGGCTGGCGAAGGTGCCGGTGGTAGGGAAGTACGTGCCGGTCTGGCGGGTCATGGGGGCGGACGTGATGGCGTCGCACGCGCAGGAGCTGGCTGAGGAGCTGCGGGCAGAGACGGGCCGAGAGCCCTTTGTCATCGCGCTGCACTACGGGCGGGCGTCGCAGTTTGCGTTCTACATGCCGGGGCGGCCGACAGTGTTCTGCTGCTCGAGCCTGCTCCTGAACGGGCGGGTGTCGCCGTACGACTTCTGGCCTGATACGGACCTGCGCAAGCGCGGGACGGTGGGCGTGGAGGCGAGCGCGGAGTACCCGTCGCTGATCGGGCGGCCGGCGGTGATGAACGGGGCGCGGTTCCAGGACTGGGCGCCGCTGTTCGAGCGGGTGGTGGAGATCGGCAAGCTGCGGGCCGATGGCAAGCGCGACCGGCCCGCGTTCAAGGGGTACGGATTCAAGGGGTTCCCGAAGGGCGGCCTGCGGACCGAGGGGGCGCCGCCAACGCTCGATGAGATGCTGCCGAAGGGCGGTGGGAAGTGAGCGTTCCACACAGCGTGCCCGCGGCGTTGCTCGCACCACACGAGCGGCGGGCGCGACGCGTGCGCGGGCTGGTGGTGGCGCTCGCGCTGGTGGTCGGGCTGCTGCTGGTGACGCTGATTGACCGCTGGGTGTGGGAGCGGTTCACGCTCGACCGCGCAACGTTCGAGAGCGTGGAGCGGAAGGACTGGTACCAGCTGTTCCGGCAGGTGGGGTACCTGCCGGCGTGGTTCATCGCGGCGGTGTTCATGTGGTGGGCGGAGGGGAAGCTGCGGCGGGCGTCGATGGTGTTCCTGGCGGCGGCGCTGGGCGGCGCGGCGGCGGAGGTCTTGAAGGGCGTGGTGCAGCGGTTCCGGCCGGGCACCAACGGCGAGTATGTGTTCCGCTGGGTGATGGACGAGGTGCCGGGGGGCGAGCTGGTGCGGGGGCTGGGGCTGGCGAGCTCGCACGCAGGGGTGGCGTTCGGGGGGGCGATGATGGTGGCGGCGCTGTGGCCGCGGGTGGGGGCGGTGGCGGTGGCGCTGGCGGTGGGCTGCTGCGTGACGCGGCTGATCAGCGGGGCGCACTTTCTGAGCGACGTCTATGTGGCGGGGGTGCTGAGCTATGGTGTGGTGCGGGGGCTGCTGGCGGTGGATGGGCGAAGGGCGGGCTGAATGTCGTTGCTGGACCGGTACATCGTGCGGCAGTACCTGCTCAACATCCTGGTGTTGTTCGCGGTGCTGTTCGCGGTGATCATCGGGATCGACTTCTCGCTGAACTTCGACGAGTACGTGAAGGTGGCGGACCGGTACCACGCCGCCGCCGGGAGCAAGCCGTCGGCGGTGGCGAACTTTGCGACGGCGCTGTACCTGGTGTTTGACCTGTGGTGGCCGCGACTGTTTCTGCTGTACAACGCGCTGCTCGGGGTGATCCTGATCGGGGCGATGGGGTTCACGTGCGCGCAGCTGAACCGGCACCGGGAGTTCGTGGCGATTCTGGCGGGCGGGCTGAGTTTGCACCGTGTGGCGCGCCCGATCGTGCTGGCGGCGCTGGGGCTGGTGGTGCTGAGCGCGGTGAACCGGGAGTTCGTGATTCCCAGGCTGGCGCCGCTGCTGACGCGGGACAAGGGCGATGCGGGATCGCGAACACTGGGGACGACGCCGCAGCCGCTGACGAGCGATGCGCAGGGGCGGCTGTTCTATGCGCGGAACGTGGTGCTGGACACGGGGGATATCGAGGGTTTGTGGGTGTGGGAGCGGGATGGCCAGGGGCTGATGACGCGGCGGATCACCGCGGAGCGGGCGGTGTGGGATGGCGGGAAGTGGGTGCTTCAGGGCGGGGAGGTGGAGTCGCGCCAGGGGCAGCAGTCCCAAGCGGTGAGGCCGCGGCGGGAGATCGTGCCGGTGGCGAGCCTGGAAACGGACCTGGACCCCACGGCCCTCAAACTGCGGCGGTTCGAGGGGTATGCCAACAACCTGTCGACGCGGGACCTGTCGCTGCTGATTGAGAACTACAAGGGCCAGCCCAAGCCGCCGGCGCAGCGGATCGAGCGGTATGAGCGGGTGCGCTGGGGGCGGGTAGCGCAGTACGCGAGCACGGTGCTGCTGCTGCTGGTGTGCCTGCCGTTCTACATCCGGCGTGAGCCGGGGAACGTGCTGGTGCAGACGCTGATGTCGGCGCCGGTGACGCTGGTGGGGTTCGTGGCGACGATGGTGGGGACCAGCGCGGCCATCCCGGGGCTGCCGCCGCAGCTGTCGGTGTTTATCCCGGTGATGGTGCTGATACCGCTGGCGGTGGCGGCGGTGTCGAGCATCCGGACGTAAGGCAGAAGGCAGTTCACCACAGAGACACAGAGGGTGCACAGAGGGGCACAGAGAAAGGCGAGGGTGGGGAAAGGGGGAAGGGGAGAGCAGGGATGACGGGGTGGTGGAAAGTTGTGGGTTTGGGGGTGTGAGGGGGCTTGCGGGTACACTGGGGTTGAATGACGTCGCTGCCTTGGATCAGCCGATTGCGGGGGAAGTTCCTGGCCTTTGAAGGGCCGGACGGGTCGGGGAAGAGCACGCAGTACCGGCGGCTGCTGGGGGCGTGCAAGGACGCGGACGTCACGTGCTGCGAGGTGCGCGAGCCGGGCGGGACCGCCATCGGCGAGCGGGTGCGCGAGATCCTGCTTGATCACGCCCATGCGGACATGACGCTGCGGTGCGAGATGCTGCTGTACATGGCCAGCCGCAGCCAGCTCGTCGAACAGCGGATCCGGCCGGCGCTCCGGCGCGGGGAGCTCGTGATCGCGGACAGGTTCGTGTCGTCGACGTTCGCGTACCAGGGCTACGCGGGGGGCGTGCCGGTCAAGGAGATCGCGGCCGCGGCGGACATCGCGCTCCAGGGGACCGTGCCGGACGTCGTCATCATCTTCGACGTGGATGAGGTCACGGCGGCGCGCCGGATCAACCCGCTGCTGGGGGCGACGGCGAACGACCGCGAGAACAAGGGCCCCGACCGGATCGAGGCACGCGGCAGCGAGTTCCACCGCAAGGTGCGGCAGGGGTACCTGGAGCTGGCGCGCCAGGAGCCGGGGCGGCACCTGGTGATCGATGCGAGCAAAGGGCCGGATGAGGTGTGGGCAGAGCTGGTGCGGAAGTTGCCGGAGCGGTTGTAGTGCCACGATCATGTCTTCATGATCGTGCGCGGTGGAACAAGGACACGATCACGAAGCGTGATCGTGGCACATGATGCGTGAAGTGCTGCTAATTCTGGGTGCGTTCTTCGCAGGCTCGATCCCCTTCGGGCTGTTCATCGGGCGCGCCAAGGGCATCGACATCCGGCAGCACGGGTCGGGGAACATTGGGGCGACGAACGTGGGGCGGGTGCTGGGGCGGAAGTTCTTCTTCCTGTGCTTTGCGCTGGACTTTCTCAAGGGCTTCGCGCCGACGCTGGGGGCGGGAATCGTGCTGGGGGCGATCGGGGGCGGGGCTCGAGAGTGGGCGGATCAGCGGGTGGCGCTGGTGTGGCTGGCGGTGATGGTGGCGGCGGTGCTGGGGCACGTTTTTTCGCCGTGGCTGAAGTTCAAGGGCGGGAAGGGCGTGGCGACGGCGCTGGGGGCGATGATGGGGGTGTTCCCGCACTTCACCATTGCGGGCGCGGGAGCGTTCATCGTGTGGCTGCTGGCACTGGCGGTGTGGCGGACGATCAGCGTGTCGTCGATCCTGGCGGGGTTGGCGTTGCCGGTGATTGTGGTGGTTGATTGGCTGCTCATGGATGGGCCGCTGTTCAACGACATGCCGCGCGAGCAGGGGCGGGTGGTGCGGTTCGAGGATGGGTGGCCGTACATGGCGGTGGCCGTGCTTCTGGCGGGCCTGGTGGTTTGGACGCACCGGGCGAACATCAAGCGGCTACGGGCGGGGACGGAGCCGCGGGTGGGGGAGAAGAAGGGCGTGGTGCCGGGTTCGCAGCCTCCGATGAAGGGATAGCGAAGAGCACCGAGATGAAGACATCTCGGTGGCACGTCCGGACGATCACGGCACGGTCCCCTAATGCTCCCCCACCGCTACTTGAAGTGGCGGTCCATGGCGAGGCTGGACCACACGGCGATCAATACGCCCAAGGCGAGGACCCACCAGCGGTCGAGGGGGACGTGGAGCAGGTGGACCTTGGGGTGGGTCCAGGCGATGGCGTGCCAGGCGGTGATGAGGGAGCAGAGGCCGAAGGCGGTGCGGGTGGCGCGCGTCAGCGTGGCGCGGAAGGCGTGCAGGCGCGTGCGCGGCGGTGGCGGCGGGTGGAGCTCGTCATCCAGCGGCGGCGGCGTGAAGTCGCGCCCGCCCCAGAGCATGAAGATGCCGAAGGGGACGAGGATGGCGGCCAGCACGTACGCGCCGATCTGCAGTGGCGCGACCGCGAGGACCGTCATCACTTGTTCAGCGCCATGCCCACGTTGCTGACCAGGGTCGTGCCCTGCTCGTCCATGCTGGCGGCGAAGTTGTAGAGGTCCACGCTGGTGGGCTCGACGATCTTGAGCGCCGCCACGAGGTTGCCGATCGAGCACCAGCGCGTCGGATTCTGCTGCCAGCTCATCGCGGCGACGAGCTCGTCGGGCTTGCGCTCCATGATCAGCTGGATCATGTCGCGGTCGTGGGCGAAGACGCGATTGCGGGCGTCGTTGGCCTGCTGGTCGTCCCCGGCGAGGGTCTGCTGGTCGCCGAAGGCGGGGCCCACGTGCGAGAGGTCGGCGGATGACACGATGAGCGTGCGCCCGGGCAGCTCGGCGATGGTTGCCTTCATGGCCTTGATGAACGGCTCGAGGGCGAGGCCGTTGCCGTCGTAGCTCTCGCCGTCCTTCACCGTGGGGTCGTGGATGAGCACGCCGAAGACCTTGCAGAAGCTGCCGTCGTCGCCCGCGCCCAGGCAGTGCTGGATCCACGGGATCTGCAGCTCGATGGAGTGCTCGCGCTCGTGGTCGTAGCGGTTGGCCAGGAGCTTGGTCGCGTTGTCGGCGCCCAAGTGCTTCTTAAGCGTGTCGAGGAGCTGCGTATCCACAGGGCACACGCCCAGGGGCGACTCATAGCCCTTGTCGCAACCGGTCACGCCGGTGCCCTCACCGAAGTGGTTGGTGCCGAGGATGATCACGCGGTCGGGGCGGTCGGCGACGCGGAGGCGGCCCCAGACGCTGGCGTAGTTCAGCCAACCGCGGGGGTAATCGATGTGCGGCGCGACGATGCCGGCGGGGAGGGTGTCGAGGCTGGGGTTGGGCACGTCCTTGAGGGCCGCGGCGATCCAGGCGTCCATGGCCTCGCGGAGCTTGGCCGCGGCGTTGGCGGACTTGTCCTCGTCGGTGGCGGTCTGCCCGCGCTGCTGGAAGTCGGCCTCGACGAGGGCGTCGGCGAGCGCGGCCGTGGTGCCGGGGGGCAGGGCGGTTGCGCTGTCGAATTCCTTGCGCATCTTCTGGAGCATCGCGTCAAAGGTGGGGCCGAAGAGCAGGCCGGCGTGGTCGAGCTGGGCGACGAGGCCCTCGACGTCGGGGCGGGTAAGGCCGCGGCCGACCTGGGCAACGATCTCGTTGATGGACTTCTTGCCGTCCATCAGCGGCAGGATGAGCTGGGCGGCGGGCGCGGTGAAAACCACCCGGTCAGAGACCTGACGGGCGTCCGCGAGGCCGAGGGCTTCCTGCTCGCCGGCCTGGGCCCTGAACCCCCGGACGGGGCGGAGGCGGGGATGCTCCATGTGGTGGGCATTGGGGTCGAACTTGGGCTGGGCGGCGTCGGAAGTGGTCATTGGGGGGGAGTCTAGGTGGATGCGGGCTTGGAAGGGGGGTGCGTGGCCGGGTTTGGGGGCCGAATCGGGGCGTGATGGGGGCTGATGTGTGGAACTGGCGGGGCTACCGCCTACACTTCCCGCCCTGCCGGGAGAGCCGGCCGTTTGGAGGTTGGTATGGACGTGTCGAAGTTCAAGCCGGGCCAGAACCTGGTGTGCACCATCAGCAAGGCCCCGAAGACCGATGACCAGGCGGACACCATCGCCCGCCTGATGCGGCTCGATCCCGAGTCCAAGCGGGCCCTGCGGCGGGCGCAGCGGATGCGTCGCCAGCGCATGATCGTGTACAACCGCGGCAACCGCGACTGGTACAGCCGCGAGAAGTCGGCCAAGGTCGTGCACGTGTCCAAGGGCGAGAGCTGGACGATGCCGTACAGCCACGACCTGGCGGCGAGCATCGAGCGGGTTTCGCCGTTCGTGACGATCAAGGCCGGGTAAAGAACACGATCACGAAGCGTGATCGTGGCACAGTAACGTTTCGAGCGACCCCTGCGGAGGGGTCGCTTTGTTTTTGAAAAGAGCCGATCGCGCAGGCGATCGAGAGACCAGGGCGAGAAGGAGCGTTCGATCGCTCGCGCGATCGGCTCTTTTTTGGGCCGTGTGCGATTAGACTCCCCACGTGAGCTGGAAACCGCCGCGTTGTGTTGTGTTTGACTGGGGTGGGGTGATCCTCAAGCACCATCGGTGCTGGGCGGATGCGTGCGCGAGCGCGGGGATTGACGTGCGCGCGGGGCATGAGGCGATCGAGCTGGTGATGGAGCGGCGGGCGCTGAACCAGCGGTTTCAGGCGGGGCAGATCGAGGCCGCGGAGTTCTATCCCGCGCTGGCGAAGGCGACGGGCGGGCTGTACACGCCGGAGGAAGTGCGGCGCGTGCACGATGCGTGGCTGACGGAGGAGTACTCCGGCGTCGCGGAGTTGATCCGCAAGCTTGTCGCGCTGCCGCGGGTGGAGACGGCGCTGCTGAGCAACACCAACGCGTGCCACTGGGCGCGGATGGCAGACTTCCCCACGGCCGGCCTGCTGAAGCACAAGCACGCGAGCCACCTGCTGGGGCACGCGAAGCCGTCGCTGGAGATCTACCGCGCCTTCGAGCGGGCGACGGGGTTCAGCGGCACGGACATTCTGTTCTTTGATGACCTGCCTGACAATGTGGTGGCCGCGCACCAGGTGGGGTGGCACGCGGAGCAGATCGATCACACGGGGGACACGGCGGCGCAGCTGGCGCGGCATCTGGCGAGGTATGAGGTCCTGTAGGGGTGAGGGGTGGGTCACTCGCGCGCATTGAACCGCGTTCATCCCGCGGAAGTTGTGTTGCATCGGCGGGGTGGGTTGTCATGATGGGTGGATGCGGCTGCTGCACTTAATCGTGGCGGTTGTTGTGGTGGTGTGCGCGGGGACGGTTTCGCGCGGCCAGTGCACCATCGCGTGGTCCACTGAGAATCCGTTCGGTGGTGTGAACGGAGAGATGTACGCGATGGCGGTGTGGGATCACGACGGGCCCGGGCCGGACGGGCCGCAACTCGTCGTGGGCGGCAACTTCCAGTGGGCGGGAGCGGTGCGGGCGAGCAACGTCGCGCGGTGGGATGGTGAGCAGTGGCACGCAATTGGTGCGGGGGTCACATTCCAAATTCGGTCATTGGCGGTGCACGCTGATGGTCGGTTGATCGCTGGAGGTGGCGGAAGCGTGAGCACGTGCAGTGGCGGCGTCTGGGCTCCAATGGGGGGCTCACTCCCTGGCGTGCGGGCGGTGACAGTGCTGTCGAACGGAGACGTCGTGGCCGCGGGAGACATCGGGGCAGAGTCGGGGCGGGCACATGTGGTTCATTGGACCGGGACCACGTGGAAGCCGCTTGGAGAGGGATTCGACGCTCCGGTGGAATCACTCGCGGCCGTTGCCAACGGGACGCTGATCGCCGGGGGCGAGTTCAGCGGTGTCGGCAGCACGCCTGCGCGAGGTGTTGCACGATGGAACGGTGTGGCGTGGCAAGCATTGGGACCGGGGCTGCTCGCCGATGGGCCGCCGCACATCTACGCAGTGCGGCCGATGAGCGACGGCAGCATTGCCGTCGGGGGCCTCTTCAATTCAGCAGGCGGCTTGCCGGCGAGCAATGTAGCGCGATGGGACGGGACCGCTTGGCAGCGATTGGCAGGTGGATGTGATGGAGCGGTCCACTCGCTCCTGGAACTGCAGGATGGGCGATTGTGCGCACTCGGGAACTTCACCTCTGCCGACGCAGTTGCCGCACGGTCCGCCGCCGTGTGGGATGGTGTTACGTGGTCACCGATGGCGAATGGTGTCCGCCAAGGCGTGCTTACCGCGGCGCAGTTGCCCACCGGGATGATTGCTGCCGCGGGCGGAATGCTGCTCGGGGGAGCCATGATTCAGACGCCGCTGACGACGTGGAACGGGACACACTGGCTCGACACGCAGGAGCCGGCAGTCGGCGCCATCCAGGCGTTTGCTGTCGCTCCCGACGGCACGCTCTACGCGGGCGTTTATGGCATGTATGTGCTCCCTGGGCAGAACTCCTCCTTCGGTAGGTCGGGGGGAATTTACCGTCGCACGGGCTCGCAATGGGAGGTCATCGGTACGGGGACCACACGTCCCGACGCCATGTGCGTCTTGCAGAACGGCGACCTGATCGTTGCCGATCAAGGAATGACGAGTGTCAATGGTGTGGCGGTAAACAGGCTGGCCAGGTGGGATGGTGCGACTTGGTCGAGCTACGGCGAAGGGATCAACGGTCCAGTACTTGCAATGAGCGTCGCCGAGGATGGCCGCCTGTTGATCGCTGGCGACTTCACTGAGGCAGGCGGTAGCGCCGTGAACCGCATCGCATGGTGGGATGGCTCGGCTGCGACTCCGATTGGCTCCGGAATCACATCGGGGCAGGTCCGATCCGTGTCGATCGGGGAGGACGGAGCGATCGTCGCAAGCACAAACGCGATCTGGCGCTGGGACGGCTCAGGCTGGCATGTCGATGGGGGGTTTGGATTCGCGTCGATCCGGTCTGTAGTCGCTGACAGTCTGGGACGGTACTACTTCGCAGGCGGGGGCTTCGAGAACTGGTACACCGCTCCCGATGGATGGACATTCTCTCTCGGTATCCATTCGTTGCTGACCGGCCCGCCCAACTCGGTTTTCGCACGGTGGGGCGGAGTCGCGGGAGCGCCGAGGAATCCAGTTCAGAGCCTGCTAAAACGCAGGGATGGCGACTTTTTCGTTCTCTATCAGAGTGCAGCAGCAAACGAGCGGCGATTTGCGATGTTCGCACGGAGCTTCTGGCCGCAGCTCACTGCGGATGTAGGGCCGCGTGCCTGGGCGGTGGCCGAGCTGCCTGGAGGACGAATCGTCATCGGAGGCGAGTTTGAGAGCATCGGCACGATCGCAAGCCCGCGATTTGCAGAGGGTTTGCTTCAGAACATTCCGGAGTTCGTCGAGCACCCCCAGGACGTGCAGATGACGCAGTGCGAGACCGTGCAGCTACATGCGAGTGTGGCGGGCGGCCCGCCCCCCGCCTACCGGTGGATGTATGGACCTCATGAACTTAACGGACACTTCTGGGTTCAGAGCGCTGACACAAACACGCTCACGATCACGCGTCCTCCCACGAGCGTGAGCGGCAGTTCGATCCGTCTTCGAGTCACAACACCCTGTGGTAACTTCTACAGCGAACCTGCTGTGCTGACCGTGTTCTCACCCGCCGACTTCAACCGCGACGGCGACACCGGCACCGATCAGGACATTGAGGCGTTCTTTGCGTGCCTGGGTGGTACGTGCTGCGCGGCGTGCGGGAGTGCGGATGTGAATGGGGATGGGAACGTTGGGACGGACCAGGACATCGAGAGCTTCTTCCGCGTGCTGGGAGGCGGGGCCTGCTGAGTAGGTTCAGGGCGGGGGAGGGACGCGGCCGCATTCGGGGCAGGGGTCCGCGCGGGTGAGGTCCTTGCGGTAGTGGCCGCAGTGGTGGCAGAGGTCGGGGGTGGTGCCGCACTCGGGGCAGGGGGCGTTCGCGGGGGCGGCGTGGCGGTCGTAGCCACACTCGGGGCAGGCGGCGCTGGCGAGGCGGCGGCGGGCGACGCGGTGGGGGGCGGTGTGCCAGGCGAAAAGCAGCACGCCCCCTCCTGGAAGCACGATCAGCACCGCGACCAGCAACAACGTGGTGAGGAAGCCCTCGATCGCGGCGTAATAGAGGACGCTGATGAACATGCCCCCGATGAAGATCACCGCGAGGATGACGGGGAGGCAGGATTCGAGCGGCTTGGCTGGCGGGGTTCGCCCGGGCATGATGGGGAGGCTACCGCGCGGTGGGCGTGCGGCCGTGAGGGCGCGAGTCGCCGCCAACCCGGGACTTCGGCGAGGACGCCTCAGTCCCCGCGTCGTGAGGGTGCGCGGCTTCTTACGAATGTCGTGATGGATGGCGCAAGCACGTGCCATTTCGGCAGTTGTCGCCGGGCTGAGGCGGGGCTGCATGGTCGGAAACGCGGGTGAACGGCGGCATGAGAGTTGCACTGTCTCTCACGCCGGCCTTAACCCTCCCACCCGGGAGTGCCGATGAAGGCGGACCGAGCGGGCGGTGGGACTACCATCGGCGCTGGGGTGGTGGAAGACTGTTTGAGACGTGTTGGATTCACCTGGGCTGACCACAAGCCCGACAGGAACGACCTATGCCCGCCGCGAACGTGTCGTATCAGCGCACCCGCGAAATGACCATCGATGAGCTGCTGCTGGAGAACCGGATTGTCTTCCTGATCGGGGAGATCAACCAGGCCTCCGCGGCCCGCGTGATGATGCAGATGCTGTACCTGGAGAACCAGAAGCGCGGGCAGGAGATCAACTTCTACATCAACTCCCCGGGCGGGGCCGTGGA
Organism: Phycisphaerales bacterium; assembly: GCA_035627955.1. Taxonomy (NCBI): domain Bacteria; kingdom Pseudomonadati; phylum Planctomycetota; class Phycisphaerae; order Phycisphaerales; species Phycisphaerales bacterium. Next base: position 77,957 of record DASPKU010000019.1, on the reverse strand, counting down.
CGACACGCTGGCGCTGTACGACACCATGCGGTTCCTCTCCAGCCCGGTGAGCACGTACTGCCTGGGCCGGGCGTACTCGGGCGGGGCGCTGCTGCTGACGGCGGGGGCCAAGGGCAAGCGGTACCTGCTGCCGCACGCAAAGGTGATGATCCACCAGCCCTACGGCGGGATCACGGGCCAGGCCGAGGACATCAAGATCCAGGCCGAGCAGATCATCAAGAGCAAGGCGGAGCTGACGCGGATCATCGCGATGCACACCGGCCAGCCGGTGGAGGTGGTGCAGCGCGACAGCGAGCGTGACAAGTACTTCAGCGCCGAGGAGGCGGTGAAGTACGGGCTGGCGGATGAGGTGCTGACCGAGCCCCCGAAAGAGGCGAAGCCGGCGATCTTTGCCCGGTAGTTGCCCAGTCCTATCAGTCCTCTGAGTCCCATGAGTCCTATCCGAACCATTCAGAGCCTCACGAAGACGAGTCTTACCTCGCGGCGCCCCGGCGCCGCGAGCGCGAAGGAACCTGAGATGTCCTACCTGGTGCCGATCGTGATCGAGAAGTCGCAGCGCGGCGAGCGCGCGTACGACATCTACTCCCGCCTGTTGAAGGACCGGATCATCTTCCTGGGCGGGCCGGTGACCGACGAAATCGCCAATCTCGTAGTCGCGCAGCTGCTGTTCCTCGCCAACGAGGACCCCAAGCAGGACATTCACCTGTACATCAACAGCCCGGGCGGCAGCGTGTCGGCGGGATTGGGAATGCTGGACACGATGAAGTTCGTGCAGTGCGACATCTGCACGTACATCATCGGACAGGCCGCGAGCATGGGCAGCGTGCTGGCGTGCGCGGGGACCAAGGGCAAGCGGTTCACGCTGCCCAACGCCCGCAACCTGATGCACCAGCCGCTGCTGGGCGGCGTCATGGAAGGCCAGGCCAGCGACATCGAGATCGAGGCCCGCGAGATGCTGCGGATCCGCGAGCGGCTGTACAACCTGTACGCCGAGGCGACCGGGCAGCCCTTCGACCGCATCGCGCGGGACTGCGACCGCAACAAGTGGCTGGATGAGAAGGAAATGCTCGAGTACGGGCTCGTGGACGCCGTGCTGGAGCGGATGCCCGAGCACAAGCGGAGCAAGGACATCGACGCGGAGTAACTTGGAAACCGGAAACCGGAAACCGGAACGCGGAAACCGGAATCAGACAGCGGAGAACGGAGAGCGGGCAACGGGACCTACCGTTCCCGGCTCTCCGTTCTCCTTTCAGGATGCTCGAATGAAGTGCGCTGCTCTCGCCGCCATCCCCCTCCTGCTGCTCGCCTCGTGCGGGACGGTGCGCGTCGGAGGTGAGCGGAGCATGTCCGAGGAGAACGACCGGCTGCGGTCGCGGGTGCACGAGCAGGCGGACCGTCTCAAGGCGCTCGAGGGTGAGAACGCGGAGCTGAGGGTGAAGCTGGCAGAGGCGCAGCGGGCCAACCAGGCCCCCGTCGCCGCGGAAGTGACGGATGCGCTGCCGCGGGTGACAGGGGTGAAGATCTCGATGCTGTCGGGGCTGTCGCCGGTGGACCGGTCGCAGCCGGCGAACGAGGTAACGGTGACGTTCCTGCCGCAGGATGGGCGGGGGCGGTTCACGCAGGCGGTGGGGACGACGAAGGTCGATGCGTACGTGACGCCGCGGGATGGCGGCGAGCCGCGCCGGATTGCAGGCGGGGAGTTCACCCCGACGCAGTTGCGGAACGCGTACCGGTCGGACGTGACGGGCACCTACTACCTCTTCCGGCTGCCGCTGGAGACCCCGATCGAGCGGGCGGGGGGGAACCCCGGCGTGCTGGTGCGGCTGGAGTTCACCGACGCCGTGACCGGCGAGGTTCACAAGGCGGAGCGGCTGCTGGCAGGGGTGGAGGCGCGGCCGACCGGGTCCGGTGGGGGTGAAAGACCCACGCCGCGGGCCGCCGGCGGGCCGTAAGCAGAGGGGATGCGAGCGAGCGCGATGGAGCCTGCGGCCAAGAACAACCCGGGCGGTACGCGTGTTGCGATCAGCCCTGCCGGCATGAGTGCCCTCTCCATCCCAATGCCGGACGACCCACCCGACCAAGTTGCCGCGCCCGCGGAGTCGCCCAAGCGCGACCAGACGCTGCAGGTGTTGACTGCGCGGGCGGCCAAGGGTGACAAGGAGGCCTTTGCCGCCCTGCACCACCGCCTGAGCGGGGGCCTGTTCCGCCTGTTCATGGACCGGACGGGGCGGCGGAGCGAGCTGGCCGACGACTTCTGCCAGAAGACGTGGGTGGCCGTGTGGCAGGCCCTGCAGGCGGGCAAGTACGACCCCGAGCGGGCGGCGATTTCGACATTCATCTACGCCGTGGGGTACCGGGTGTGGCTGCAGCACATGCGGAGCACAGGGCGGGCGAACGCGCACCTTGACGCCGCGGCTCCGGGGATGGCGGGGCTCGGGCTCGCGGAAGACCCGGCGGCCCAGACGAAGCTGGCGGAGCTGATCCAGTGCGTGCGGAACTGCCTGAAGGACGGCGACAACCCGGCGGGGCTGGACGACGAGGAGCGGTGGATTCTGACGGCCAGCAGCAGCGGCGTGACCGACCGAGAACTCGCGGCCCGGCTGGGGGTCGCTGCGAGCACGGCCAACACCCGTAAAAAAGCGGCTTACGACAAGCTCAGGCGGTACCTGGAAAAGCTGGGTCACCGCGCGGAATCTGCCGGTCAGTTGTTGCCGGGCGGGGAATAACTGCGTGGCAGCCCCCGGTGCTGGGCGGGTGGGCTGAGTGATTCGCGAAGGTGGCCCCCGATGAACGACCGCGACCTCAATGCACTGATCCGGATGGCCCAGGAGGTCGAGCAGCTGGAAGAGCCTGCGCCACTCCGGTTTGAGTGGGCGCAGGCGGACGCGGGGGCTCGGAAGCTGCACGTGCGCAAGGCCCTGGGCGGCGTGGCGGCGCTCGCGGCCGCGGCGTGCCTGGGCATTGCGGCGATTACGTGGATGAAGCCGGCGCCCTCGGGCGTGCCGGGGCCGGTGGCGACCAACAGCGGTCCGGCGGCGGTGCCGATCGACGTCAAGGTTGAGCCTCGTTCGGAAGGGCGCGATGTGGCGGTGCGGCTGGCGTCGGCAAAGGGGTCGTCTCCTTTGGGTGCGGTGCTGCTCGCCGTGTTCAAGGACTCCGAGGACCGGTGCTCGTGCATCCAGATCAACGGGGCGGACTTCAAGGGCGACCTGGCGAGCATCGGCAGCAGCGAGCTGGTGCGGGCCGCGCTGGAGAGCTCGTGCCACGAGAACCCGCAGGAAGTGCTTGTGATCGCGATGGAAGGTCCACGGGACCGGCTGCCCTCGAGCACGGCCGAGGCGGAGTTCCTGGCGGCGGCGGTGCAGAGCGGGTCGAGCCACTGCTCCGATGACGGGTGCCTGACGGAGACGACGGGGGCGTTCCTGCCGGAGGGTGTCCGGGCGGTGGCGGGGACAGTGGCGCTGCGGTAGGAAGGCAGACGCGGAGTGAGCGGATGAGGGCGGGCGACGCGGCGGTGGGGCCTGGGTTTGGGTTCCTGAGCCGCGTTGTTTTCTTGTGACAATCGATCCCCCGGCGAGGACCACCGAGATGAGGACATCTGGGTGGCACGGGATTGCACAGTTTTGCGCTGACCGGCCGATAAAGGCCGTTCGATGCGCGCTGGTCAGGTCATTGCCTTGGCGGTCATTGGGCTGCTCACCATCGGTGTGATGATGGTGAACTCAGCGACGATGCACGTGGAGGCGATGGGGGACCCCGCGGCTGGGGCGGTGACGACGTCGGCGTCGTCGATCATGTTCTCGCGGGCGACGGTGTACATGGCGCTGGCTGTGGGCGCGATGGCGTTCGCGGCGTTCGTGCCGGTGCGGCGGCTGGCCGGGTACGCGGAGGCGTGGGCGCCCCGCGCGTTCACGATCGTGCTGGCGGCGAGCGTAGGACTGGTGGCGTTCTGTGCCCTGGCGTACGTGCCGGCCCTGGAGCGGAAGATCAACGGCTCGCACCGGTGGATCCAGATCACCGAGACACTGTCGATGCAGCCCAGCGAGGTCGCGAAGTGGGCGATGGTGCTGCTGATCGCGCTGTACGGCGCGTCGCGGGTGCGGGTCATCCATGAGTTCTGGCGCGGGCTGGTTCCGGCGCTGTTCTGCGTGGGGCTGGTGGCCGGGTTCATCGTGCTGGAGGACCTGGGCACGGGCGTGCTGATCGGCGTCGTGGCGTGCCTGATGCTGCTCGCCGCGGGGGCACGCCTGCGGTACTTCATGATGGCGGTGCCGGTGGCGCTGATCGGGATCGCAGGGGCGATCATCACGAGCCCCTACCGCGTGAAGCGGATACTCGCGTTCATCGACCCGTACGAGGACCCCAAGGGGATCGGGTACCACACCATCCAGTCGCTGCTGGCGATCGCCAACGGCGGGGGCTTTGGGCGGGGGTTGGGGCACGGGCTGCAGAAGTTCAACTACCTGCCCGAGGACCACACGGACTTCATCTTCGCGATCATCTGCGAGGAGCTGGGCATCGCGGGGGCGGCGCTGGTGACGGCGCTGTTCGCGACGCTGGTGTGGACAGGGTTCATGGTCATGCGGCGCGAGCAGAACCCGCTGCTGCGGCTGGTCGTGCTGGGCGTGATCGCGACCGTGGGCGTGCAGGCGGTGATCAACCTGATGGTGGTGACGGGGATGGCGCCGACGAAGGGCATCGCGCTGCCGCTGCTGAGCTACGGCGGCACGGGCTGGATTCTCACGGCCGCGTCGCTGGGGCTGGTGATCTCGATCGACCGGACGCAGCACGAGGGCGTGGAGGCTGGGCTCGAGGAGGTGCCGATCAGTGCCGAGTCGCCGATCATCGAGGCCGCCCCGCTGCCGGTGGCGCGCATGACGCCCAGCGAGCCCGAGGTGGCGGTCCCGGCGGCATGAGCTCCCCCACTCCTCCTCCCCCACGCAAGCCCCCCACTGCTGCGCGAGTTTCGCACCCCATGCAGCGGAGTGCGCCGACAATCCTGTTCGCGGGCGGCGGCACCGGCGGGCACCTGTTCCCGGCGCTGGCGATTGCCGAGGAAGTGCTGGAGCGCAACCGGTGGGCCAAGGTGCGGTTCTTGTGCTCGGACCGGCCGCTGGACACGCAGATTCTGAGCGACGAACGGGCTGCCGATGAACGCATCGACTTTGAGGTGATCCCGGCAAAGCCGTTCGGGGCGCGCCCGCTCACCGCGCTGCGGTTCCTAAAGAGCTGGGGCGGTGCGGTGCGTGCGGGGCGGCGGGCGATTGAGGCGGCCCGCGCCGCGGCGAGCGAAGAGGGGCGGGTGTGGGTGGTGGCGGGCGGCGGGTTTGTGGCCGCGCCGGTGGTGCAGGCCGCGCGGGTAGAGAAGGTGCCGGTGCTGATGCTGAACCTTGACGCGACGCCGGGGCTGGCGAACCGGTGGATTTCGAAGCACGCAACGAAGATCGTGACGACCGCGCCAGTCGAGGGCGACATCGCGCGCGGTTGGGATCGGATCCCGCCGATCGTCCGGCGGGCAGCGACGGCGCCGGAAGCACCAGAGGACTGCCGGCACCGCCTGGGCCTCGACCCGCACCGGCCGACGCTGTTCGTCACTGGCGCGAGCCAGGGCGCGGCGTCGATCAACCAGATGATGGTGGCGCTGGTGAAGGCGCACGGCGCGGAGCTGAGCCGCGGGCGGTGGCAGGTGGTGCACCAGACGGGCAAGGCCGATACTGCCGCGATCGAGTCGGCCTACCGCGACTCGGGCGTGCCGGCGAAGGTGTTCGAGTTCAGCCGCGAGCTGGGCGTGTGCTGGGGCGCGGCCGACCTGGCGGTGAGCCGCGCCGGGGCGGGGAGCGTGGCGGAGGCCTGGGCCAACGGCGTGCCGACGCTGTTCATGCCGTACCCCTACCACAAGGACCAGCACCAGAAGAAGAACGCGGAGCCGCTGATGGCGGCGGGCGCGGCGGTGGTGGTTGATGACTTGATTGAGCCCTCGCGGAACGTGGAAGGGGCGGGGGCGAGGCTGATGGAGCTGCTGCGGGACGGGGGGAAGCGGGCGCAACTGAAGGCGGGGTTGAGGAAGCTGGGGGCGGCGGATGGTGCGGCGAAGGTGGCGGCGATGCTGCTCGCCAAGGCATAGGACCTATATGACTCATTGGACCTATGAGAGGGATAGGAACAATCAGGACAACGTGCGCTTGCCGAAATCAATCTTCATTGCCTGCTTGGCCATGTAGAGGGTTCCTTCGGCGACGGCGTTGGCTCGCTTGGTTCCCGCGCGGATGATGTCGATGACGGCTTCGTCGCCCCCCGGCTTCTCGTACTCCGCGCGCCGGGCGCGCATCGGCTCGAGCAGGCGGTTGATCGCCTCGGCGAGTTCCTGCTTCACGTGGCCGTCGCCGAGGTTGTCTCCGGCGGCGTAGCGGCGCTTGAGCTCGGCCACGCGGTCAGGGTCGGTGATGAACGCGTCGACGAACTTGAAGAGGATGTTGTTGACGTCGCCGGGCTCGGTGGGTGACTGCCGGCCGGTGGTGATCTTGTTGACCTTCTTCTGCACGTCCTTGGGCGAGTCGCTGAGGAAGATGGCGTTGCCGAGAGACTTGCTCATCTTCTGCGTGCCGTCGCCCACGCCGGGCAGCCTGCCGATACGGCCGATGAGGGCCTTCGGCACCGGGAACACGCCGCCCGCGTTGTGGTGCTCCTCGTCGGGCACGCGGTCGCCGACGTTGCAGTAGGTCTGGTTGAACTTGCGCGCCGCCTTGCGTGCCAGCTCGATGTGCGGCTCCTGGTCCTCACCCACGGGGATCAGCGTGGGGCGGAACGCGAGGATGTCGGCGCACTGCCCCACGGTGTACATCGGGAAGCCGAAGGAGTAGGAGTCGGCCAGGCCCTTGGTCTCAAGCTCGTGCTTGAGCGTGGGGTTGCCCATCACGTCGTTGAACTTCAGCAACATCGCGAAGAACCACGTGAGCTCGGCGATGGCGGGGACCTCGGTCTGCAGCACGATGGTGGAGCGCTGCGGGTCGATCCCGGCCGCGAGCCAGTCCTTGACGATCTCGATGGTGTCCTGGCGGATGTCCTGCGGCTTGTCCCAGCGGGTCGTGAAGGCGTGCATGTTCGCGAGCAGGAAGTAGCAGTCGTAGGAGTCCTGGAGGGCGACGCGCCGCTCGACGGAGCCGACCCAGTGGCCCAGGTGAAGGCGGCCCGTGGGAGTGTCGCCGGTGAGGATGCGGGGGCGGGAGTTCTGGGACTGGGGAGCGCGCGTGGGGGTCATTGGGCGGGAGTTTAGGGGCGTGGCGGGGTGTGCCGGGGCCGGGTCGTTGCGACAGGCAGCAGAAGGTCTATTGCTTCGCGGGAGGGGGCGGTATGCTGCGGTTTTCTAGAGGGGAGCATGCACGTGCGGAACGGTTTTATTGCAGCGGCGGCGGCGGTCCTCGCGTGCGCGGGCGTGGCGGTCGCGCAGGACTGCACGGGGTGGGCGGCGATCGGTGATCCGTCGCCGCGTTTGAGCCCGGCGATGAGCCTCGATACCGGGCGCGGCATGACCGTGCTGTTCGGCGGGGCCTCCGCGGCCGTGCTCAACTCGCCGGGCACGTTCTCGAGCGAGACATGGGAGCACGACGGCACGCGGTGGGTGTTCCGCACCCTCGATGGGCCGCCCGCGCGGATGAACGGGCTGCTGGCCTACGACCCGCCGCGCCAGCGGACGGTGCTGGTCGGCGGGACGATGCCGACCACACCGACGCCCAACCCGCTGATCACGTGGGAGTGGGACGGCAGCGTGTGGACGCAGCACGCGTCCGCGCCGGCGGTGAACACGAGCTCGGCGCTGGAGTACATGCCGGGCGTGGGGATGGTGCTGTTCGTGCCCGACACGGGCGGGGCCGCGGTTCAGATCTACCGATGGAACGGCGCGGCCTGGTCGCTGCACAGCAGTTCGACCACCCCGCCGGCCACCGGCACGCCGCTCGACGCGGCGTACGACCCGATCCGCGGGAAGATGATCATCACACGCGCCGACAGCACGCTGGAATGGGATGGAACCGCGTTCAACCCGATCGGGTCGACCATGTTCAACAACCCACGGGAGATTTGTTTCGTGCCCTCGCGCGGGCGGGTCATGGGGTTCGGCACCGTCGGGGTTCTGACGCTGTGGGAGCTCAGCGACGCAGGCTGGACGCAGGTAACCGGGCTGCCGGCAGGGATGGTGGTTTCCTCGCCACCAGCAGGTGCGGACCGCTTGGCCGCTGAGGTGCTGCCGGACGGGCGTCTGCTGGTGATGGGCGGGATTTCCCCCGACAACCGTCGCGTGAGCTCATGGCTGCTGGATGAAGTCGCGTTCTTGCCCCTCGAGCGGCCGGGGCCGATCGGGGCCGACGGGCCGGCGGTGGCGTTCGGTCCTGTGCGGGGCGTGAGCGTGGTGACCGGCGGCGAGGTCGCGGCGGGGGTCTACGACGACGCGGTGTGGGAGCTGCGCGGGGACACATGGAAGCAGCGCGGGACGCACACGCCCGGGGCACGCACGGGCGGCGTGATGGAGTTCCACCCGGGGATCGGTGGGTTGGTTCTGGCGGGCTCCTTCGGTGGTGACTCGCGGACCTGGTCGTACGACGGCGAGACATGGAACGCGATCGGTGCGGCACAGGCCATCGGCCCCTACGGGGCAATGGACTGGAACGCGGCGACTTCGCAGCTGCTGTTCCACAATCAGAGCGGCGGCTCAACGCTCGCGTGGAATGGGGCCGCGTGGGTCGGAACAGGGATCTTGGCCCCGGCCGGTTACGGCGGCTTTGAGTTCGAGCCTGTGCGTGGTCAGCTCATCGGTGCGGGGTTTTCCAACGGCTCTTCTCCTACCTATAGGCTCGTGGGCAGCACCTGGAGTGGGTTCACCCTGATCCCAACCGCGCGGACTACGCCGACATTGGTGTACAACGGGCGATTGGGCGGCCTGCTGCTGTTTGGTGGGCTCAACCCGCCATCAGGCGGGGGTAACTTCCCCAACCGCACCTACTTCCTTGGTTCGCAGGCGACGAACTGGGCGGAGTTGAACGAGCGCGGCCCGCTCGGGCGGACGCTCGCCGGTACGTCGCGCGACACCCTGAGCGAGCGCACGGTCATGCACGGCGGGCGAGGGATGGCGCCCTTTGACGCACGGTACCTGACGCGGGATACGTGGAAGTTCGCGACGGGCCCCGCCGCGGTGGCCGTGCAGCCGGTTGATGTGACGGCGCGGGCGGGTGACGCCGCGGAGCTGTTCATCATCGCCAAGGGCGGCGGGGTGCTGACGTACCGGTGGCTGCGGAACGGCGAGCCGCTGGAGGATGGTCCGCGCGTGAGCGGGGCGCACACCGACACGCTGGTGATCACCGGGCTCGAGGCGGGGGACATGGCCGAGTACCGTTGCCGCGTGTCGAACGCTTGCGCGGCGGAGACGAGCGCTCCGGCGCGGGTGCTGGTGGGGTGCACGGCGGACTTCAACGGCGACGGAGACGTCGGGACCGACCAGGACATCGAGGCGTTCTTCGCGTGCATCGGCGGGACGTGCTGCGCGACCTGCGGGCCGCAGGACTTCAACGCGGACGGCGACGCGGGAACGGACCAGGACATCGAGGCGTTCTTCCGGGTGCTAGGGGGCAGTGGGTGCTGAGGGGCAGACGCCCGGAATGTGGGGATATTTTGCGGATTGCGAGAAGGAACACCGGGGCGAGGAACGGGCGGATCACCGCTGCGGCGCTGGCGTGCGCGCACCTTGGCGTGGTGAGCGTGGCCGCGGGGCAGGTCGGGATCAGGGAGATCCCGCTGCTGCCGCTGCCGAACCTGCTCCAGTCGTCGGGTGAAGCAGTCACCCCGGACGGGTCCAAAGTGGTGGGCTACTGCGGGTACACGAACTCGGTGACGTTGTTAGTCAATGCCAAGCCCATCGAGTGGACGGTGCAGGGTGGCACGGTTACGCCCGCGGGGTTTCCAGCGAACCGGCTGCATGCGACTTTCCATGCTGTGAGCGGGAACGGGCAAGTCGCGGCGGGCTTCGGGTATGACGGCGCGTTCACGCTGCGGACACCGGCGGGGTTCCAGTTCCCGTCGATCGGGTCGTCGGATCAGCCACGGGTGCAGAGCGTGAGCCGCGATGGAACGACCGTGGTGGGATTCGTCATTCCGAGCTTCGCCTTCCGCTGGACGGCGACGGGCGGGTTCCAGACGCTCCCTGGCGCGAACGCGTGGGCCATGTGCGTCAGCGAGGACGGGCGCGTGATCGGGGGGAGGAGCAGCGCCGGAGCCACGCGCTGGGTGGACGGGGTGGCTCACCACTTCACCGAAAGCGGCTCGGGCGAAGCGTTGACCCCGGATGGTCTGACGATGGTGGGATGGAGTGGCATCCCGGGGCAGCAGACGCGGGCGTGGCGGTGGACTTTCGGCGGGCTGGGTCAGGAGCTGCCGACAGCGATCGAGCTCCCCGTGACGGCCGGACCTGATCTGGAGCTCAGGGCGTGCCTGGCGCTCGGAGTCAGTGACGATGGAAGCGTCATCGTTGGCCGCTGCCATACGAACAACCCGGCGGTGCCGGTTCAGAACCAGGTGACTGCCGCGGTGATCTGGACGGATAACCTCGGGGCGGTTGACCTCAACCGGTACCTGCCCGCGATCGGGATCGATCTGACGGGCTGGGACCTTCGACGAGCCCGGGGCGTGAGCGCCAATGGCCGGGTCATCGCCGGGAATGGATTTCTCAATGGCCAGGCTCGGGGATTCGTTCTGACACTGCCGGATCGCCTGTGCGCCACCGCCGACTTCAACAACGACGGGGACACCGGCACGGACCAGGACATTGAGGTGTTCTTCGCGTGCCTGGGCGGGAACTGCTGCGGGTCGTGCTTCCCCACTGCTGACTTCAACGGCGATGGCGACGCGGGCACAGACCAGGACATCGAGTCGTTCTTCAGGGTGCTGGGTGGGCATGCGTGCTGAGCTGCGCGTGCCGGTGGTGCCGCGTTGACGCCCTACGATCCGGCATGCTCGTTCCTGAACTTGGCCGAGTGGCTGGCGGTGTGATGAGGGGCGTGATGGGGGCGGTGCTCCTGTTGTCCCTCACCGGCTGCATGGGGCAGCGGTCGCAGCCTGACCTGCCCGTGGAGGCCGGCGTGATCACGGCGTACCCGTTCGCGCCGACGGCCCTGCGCATCCACCCGCTGACGCACATCGACCCGGGCTGGGAGCGCGAGGGTGAGGCGCCGGAGAACGCGCAGCTGATCCTGCACTTTGAGCTGCTGGACCGGTACGGGGACTCGGTGAAGGGATTGGGAAACGTGCACGTGGAGCTGTACCGGCCCGGCGGCGTGCTGCCCGGGACCGAGACGCAGGAGCTCGCGTGGGACGTGGAGGGGATGAACCTGCCGGAGGCGAACACCAAACGGTTCGACATGGCGACGCGGACGTACCGCGTGCCGCTGGTGGCGCCCACGTGGATCGCCGACACCGCGCAGAAGGAGTTCATTAAGATCCGCGTAACCATGCGGACGCCGGGCGCGGACGGCGAGCAGGTGCTCCAGGATGAGTTCGCAATTCAGGGCTGATCGGCCGCGCGAGCCCGCTTACGAGCTGCCGCCGCGCATCCGCTCGAGGCTCTCGGGGAAGGGGTAGCTGGGGAAGACGCCCACATGCCCGAAGCGCCACATGGCGGGGGCGGTGTAGACGTCGCCGCGGAAGCCAGCGTCGAACATGGTCTGGAGCACGGTCTCGAACGCGGGCTCTCTACCGTCAGGGCCCAAGAGACGGTTGGCCTTGGCGTTGAGGAAGCTCACCGCGGCCGCGGGCCAGCGGTCGCGCCGGTCGCCGATCATCTTGCTCACGGTGCGGAAACCGCGGGAGAGGTCCTCGAGCGAGAAGTGGTCCTTCTTCTTGGGCCGCAGGATCGCGAGGATGAGGATGGAGTCAAGATCGAACTTGAGCACGTAGGGCTCGCGGTCGGTGGCCGCGTGCACCCCGACGCTGTCCTGGAACATCTTGGCGTAACTTGTCACGGCCTTGCTGGACCACTGGCTCGTCGCCATGAGCTCGACGAGCTGGGCGATGATGCCGTGGGAGTTATCCGTGTCGTTCACGCCGCAGACAACGGTGCGGTAGCGGCCGTCGATGAGGTCGCGGAGCAGGTCCTGGCCCCAGAGGATGCGGATGCGGGACTGCGGCACGACCTTGCCTGGCTCGCCCGGCAGCAGGGTGACCCGGTCCGGGAAGAGCTCGGACCGCAGCAGGTCCTCGCCGGACTCGTCGTAGAGGCGGACGGGGGTGTGCTGGGAACCGTTGCCGGGCTTGGGCTGGGCGGGTGCGGTCGTTGCGGGCATGAAGGTCTCCTGTCGCTGGAACAGAGTACCTCACGGTTTCATGACCTGTTTGCCACCAGCTGGGATGAAGGCGGCAAGTGCAAGCGGGAGCGGAACCTGCGCTCATACATGCTGCAGGCGCGGGGCGGTGCCGAACTGTGCGCCGGAGGGCACCGACCTGCCGATACAAAGCACTCTGGCGACTGAACATCCTGCTGCGTCACTTCGTCACTTCGTCACTTCGTCACTTCGTCACTTCGTCACTTCGTCACTTCGTCACTGCGTCACTGCGTCACTTCGTCACTTCGTCACTCCGTCACTTCCCCCATGCTCGTCCACCTCGACGGCCAGCTCCTGCCCCACACCGAAGCCAAGGTGTCCGTCTTCGACCGCGGTTTCGTCTTTGGCGACGGCATCTACGAGGGGCTCCGCGCCTTCGACGGGCATGTAGTCGCGATGGACCGTCACATCGCCCGCATGCGGGCGGGGCTGCGCGAGGCACGGATCGACTGGGACGCCGCGGCCTTAGCGCCGCTCACAGCACAGCTGCTCGCGGCGAACAAGATGGACGACTGCTTCATCTACTGGCAGGTGACGCGCGGCACGCCGGGGCCGAGCGACCCGGTCCGCGCCCGCAAGCCCGGCAGCATGCGGCCGACTGTGTTCGGCTACTGCTCCCCCACTCCTCCGCTCGCGACCTACGAGCCGCCGAACCTGCCGCCGACCAAGTCGGCAGTGATACTCGAGGACACCCGTTGGCTCCGCGGCCACATCAAGTCCATTGCCCTCATGGGCGGTGTGCTGAATGTCATCGAGGCCAACGAGCGCGGGCACGATGACGCCGTGCTCGTCCGCGACGGGCTGCTCGCCGAGACAACCTCGGCCAACGTGGTGGTGGTGCTCCCGCGCGCGGACGGAACCGCCGAGATCGCGACGCCCAGCTTGGGCAGCACCTCGTTCCTCGCCGGCGTCACGCGCGACATCCTGCTGGAGGAGGCGGCGCGGCAGGAACTGGCGATTTCCGACCGCTCGGTGACCACGGGCGAGCTGCAACGGGCGAGCGAGGTGATCGCCGTCGGCACACTCACGATGATCACGAGCATCACCCGCCTCGACGGGCGCGAGCTGTGCGGCGGCAAGGCGGGGCCGGTCGCTGTGAAGCTGCTGAAGGTGCTGGTGGATGCGATCAGTCGCGAGTGGAGCAATTCCAACAGCGCGCGGCTGTGACCCTACTCCGACTTCTTCCCTTCAGGTGCTGGCGCGACCTCGGGTGACGGTCCCGAATGAGTCCGTTGACCCTGGAGCCGGCGGGCGAGTTCCACCATCTCCTCCACTGCGATGATCTTCTCACGCAGCGTGAGCTTGGCGCTCTCGCGACGTTGCGCCCGCCGGGCGCCTTCAAAGGTGGTCAGAGACCAATCGACCTCCTCATCCATCCCGCTGCTCCCTTTCGATCTGCTCCAACTCCGCGATATCGGCCAGATCCTGAGGACGCCCCGCGGCCCGCTTGAGATTGATGAGCGTCGTCAGCCGCACCACCCTTACCGGCACACCCGACGCAACCTCGTCCACCTTGGCGGCGGCATACTCCGCCTCGAAGTCGAAAGGCTCGGTTATGAACACGTCGAGCAACACGCCGCGGAAATGGTCGCTGAAAAAGCTCAGCACCGTCATTCCCTTGTCGCGCGCCCAACCCTCACGTTGGCGAACATCCGCGAACTGCTCACCTGTGACTGGAACCGTGGGTCGGTAGCCGATCGTCAGCAACGCCGCGAAAGCCCTCCTAATTGCACTCGGCTCGAGGCGGATCACCAGATCGATATCTTGGGTGGTTCGCACGTATCCGTGAGCGATCACGGCCAGCCCGCCCACAACCAGGAACGGAACCCCCGCCTCGTTCAGCACTCGGGCAACCGCCTCAACCGCGGCGAGCTTCATATTGGCATGATACTGCGGGGCGCCCGCGCCGGTTCGACACGCCACACCGGGTCATCGGGTTTGATCACTTCACCCGCGTCGGCCAGCGGCGCTTCCATGGCTTCCTCCACCATGCGATGCGCTTCGCGGAGCGGTAGGCGGGCCAGCCCTGCATGTGGGTGCGGATCTTCCAAGCGCCGTGGGTCTGCACCAGGCTGAAGGTCCACACCGATTCGAGTGCCTCGCCGCCATCGTCACCCGCCGAGTGCTCGATGCCGCGCACGGCGACGCACGCGGCCTTGCCCTCGATCCACCAGTCATCGATCATCCGCGCGAACGGCCAGCTCTGGAGCGAGACCGCAGTTTGCTCGAGGTCATTGGCACGGGACTCGGCCGATATGCAGATGTTCAGGTAGGACGCTGCCACGCGGTGCCAGTCTTGGGTGACTGAGCCCTCGTACCAGTCGCGGAGCGGGGCCGCGAGTTCCGCGGGGAGTTCGTCCGCGCTCACCTCGAAGGCGGGCTGGTCCGGAGGCGGCGTGGGTGGGCGTGCATCGGGCTTGCCGCCGGGGATCGCGGCGGCGAGGTCGGGGTGGTCGGGGCCCTCGGGCTTCTCCCACTCAGATGACCAGAGGCGCCACCACTCGTCGTACTGGCGCTCCCAAGTATCTACCGGGAGCTCAGCCCCGTCGGCGATGGCACTTATCGCGCCGGCCGCGATGTTCAGATCGACCTCGACATGTTCGCCGCCGGCCCGCCAGGGCTGCTCGAAGAGGAAGGAGATCCGGACTGGTGCCGTGGTGAAGTCCTCTGGAGTGCCGAGCAGGAGGTCATCGATGAGGCTGTGGCCGTGGGTGGTCACGTTGCCTGTAGCGAAGCAGTCGGCCTCAACGCCGGGCCAGCGGGCGAGGTCCTCCGCGCGCGGGCGGGTGGCCAGGCGCAGCTGGGATGGCCTGACTGCTGGGTTGGTGTCGTAGCCGAGCCCCACGGCCCGGAGCTGGTCGAAGCGGATCAGCACCGGTGCCTCTATGACAGCGCCCGCGGCGGCGCGGAGGGCGTGGAACGTGAGCTCGAGCTGATCTGGACGGGGGGAGTGGACCCGGCGGAGGCGCGAGTCGTGCAGCAGGTCGTCGAGCTTGGTGAGGTCGTGGGGCTGCATGGCCGCGCGCGGGCGAAGAGTGCAAAAACGAAAAAGGGCTCCTTGAGGTTTACCTCGAAGGAGCCCAAAAGTCGGCGATGACCTACTTTCCCGCAGTGCAGTATCATCGGCAGCGCTGGCTTAACTGCTGTGTTCGGGATGGGAACAGGTGTTTCCCAGCGCTCATGTTCACCGACAAACCGGACGGGACGCCTTTCGGCGCCGCGTCCAGTCGACCCCGCGGTACAGCGACCGAGGGGCAAACCGGACGGATGAACATGTTGCAGAGACTTTGTATCAAACCAATCGTCAATCAAGTGCAGCGTGCAAGGTCAGTGCCACGCCAGACCGATCGCGGGGACCGCGACGGCTGGTTGGTATGACCGAACTTCGACCGTTAGTACCGCTCAGCTCAGGGCATTTCTGCCTTTACACCTGCGGCCTATCAACCTGGTGGTCTACCAGGGGTCTTTCGTCTTACGACTAGCAAGCCTCATCTCGAGGGGGGCTTCCCGCTTAGATGCTTTCAGCGGTTATCCCTGCCGTACGTAGCTACCCAGCGGTGCACTTAGCAGTGCAACTGGATCACCAGGGGTACGTCCAACCCAATCCTCTCGTACTAAGGTTGACTCCTCTCAAGCTTGCAACGCCCACAGCAGATAGGGACCGACCTGGCTCACGCCGGTCTGAACCCAGCTCGCGTACCACTTTAATCGGCGAACAGCCGAACCCTTGGGGCCGCCTTCAGTCCCAGGATGTGATGAGCCGACATCGAGGTGCCAAACCGCGCCGCCGCTATGGACGCTCGGGCGCGATCAGCCTGTTATCCCCGGGGTACCTTTTATCCGTTGAGCTACGACCCTTCCACACGGGATCGCAGGATCACTAGAGCCCTCTTTCGAGACTGCTCGAGCCGTCGCTCTCGCAGTAAATCCGGCTTGTGCTCTTACACTCGAAACACGGTTTCCATCCGTGCTGAGCCGAACTTTGCGCTCCTCCGTTACCTTTTTGGAGGAGACCGCCCCAGTCAAACTACCCGGCACCCACTGTCCTCTGCCCAGATTCATGGGAATCAGAGTTAGGCCACAAACTTACACAGGGTGGTATTTCACCTTTGGCTCTTGCTGGGCCGGAACCCAGCCGTCAAAGCCTCCCACCTATGCTACGCAGCATATGCTCGTGGCCAATAGGGACCTATAGTGAAGGTCCACGGGGTCTTTCCGTCTTGCTGCGGGTAGGCGGCATCTTCACCGCCACTACTATTTCACCGAGTCGGTCGTGGAGACAGAGATCCAGTGATTACGCTATTCATGCGCGTCGGAACTTACCCGACAAGGAACTTCGCTACCTTAGGACCGTCATAGTTACGGCCGCCATTCACCGGTGCTTCGATCGCGAGCTTCTCTTGCGATGACCCGCTCTCTTGACATTCCGGCATCGGGCAAGCGTCACTCTGTATACGTCGACTTGCGTCTTAGCACAGAGCTGTGTTTTTGATAAACAGTTCCCAGATCCTTTTCTCTGCGCCCTGCCTTGCGGCGAGGGCCCCCTTATCCCGAAGTTACGGGGTCAATTTGCCTAGTTCCTTCACGACCGTTCTCTCGCGCGCCTTAGGCTATTCGCCACATCCACCTGTGTCAGTTTTGGTACGGGCTAGTGTGCAGGCTTTTCTAGGAACCCCGCCACCCCACATCGGCCTCAAGGGCCTGGACATCTAACAGTCCCGTGGAGCTTTGAGATCCGTCCTCTGCACTGGCTCAGGAATATTAACCTGATGTCCATCGACTACGCCTTTCGGCCTCGTCTTAGGTCCCGGCTAACCCTGGGCGGAATGACCTTCCCCAGGAAACCTTGGATATTCGGCGACCAGGATTCTCACCTGGTTAATCGTTACTCAAGCCGGCATATTCACTTCCATACGCTCCACCTACCCTCTCGGGACGGCTTCACCGCTGTATGGAACGCTCTCCTACCATAGGTTACCCTATCCACAGCTTCGGCTCCCTGCTTATTCCCGATCATTATCGGCGCTGGATTCCTCGTCCAGTGAGCTGTTACGCACTCTTTAAATGATGGCTGCTTCTAAGCCAACATCCTGGATGTCACAGCAATCCAACTTCCTTTCGAACTGAGCAGAGATTTGGGACCTTAGCTGGTGGTCTGGATTGTTCTCCTTTTGACGACGGATATTGTCACTCGCCGTCTATCTCCCAGGCCTTGGCTCATGGTATTCGGAGTTTGGTTGAGGAGGGTAGTCGGGTAGACCCCCTACCTCATCCAGTAGCTCTACCCCCATGAGTTGCTACCTGAGGCTAACCCTAAAGTTATTTCGGAGAGAACGAGCTATCTCCCAGTTTGATTACACTTTGAGTCCTCCCGTCAGCTCATCGGAGACCTTTTCAACGGTCACCCGTTCGACCCTCCAGGCGGTTTTACCCGCCCTTCAGTCTGGCCAACGGTAGATCACAAGGTTTCGCGTCTAGCCCGTACGACTTAGCGCCCTATTCGGACTCGCTTTCGCTCCGCCTCCGGCCTGGTAGGCCTTAGGCTCGCCGTACAGACTAACTCGCCGGCTCATTATGCAAAAAGCACGCCGTCACCCCCGAAAGGGCTCCGACCGCTTGTAAGCACGTGATTTCAGAAACTCTTTCACCCCGCTCATCGCGGTGCTTTTCATCGTTCAGTCGCCTTACTGGTTCACTATCGGTTGTCGAGGAGTATTTAGCCTTGGAGGGTGGACCCCCCATCTTCAACCCGGGTTTCCCGAGCCCGAGTTTACTCTATGGGCTAACCAACTTTCGGCTACAGGACTTTCACCTTCTGCGGTGCGTCATTCAAACGCTTCGCTCGTCCGTTGGCTTATCCGCTTTCGCTCGCCGCTACTCACGGAATCGCGGTTGCTTTCTTTTCCTGCAGGTACTGAGATGTTTCAGTTCTCTGCGTTCGCTCTTCACCCCTATACATTCAGAGTGAAGTACCCTTGCGGGTGGGTTGCCCCATTCAGAAATCCCAGGATCACAGCTCGGTTACCAGCTCCTCTGGGCTTATCGCAGGTTCCAGCGTCTTTCATCGCCTCTCGACACCAAGACATCCATCACGTGCCCTTATGCTCGGTCATACCAACCGGACGCCGCGGCTCCGTCGTTTCCGACTTCACCGCTTTGACCGATCAGTCCACCGTGGGTGCCCTAAAGGGAGGGCCACCCGTCTCACCCGCGACCACCGGAACTATTGGTGGGCACGAGGGACAGCACTTTCGCCTTGCGCGCTGCATTCAACTTTCGAACTTGCTTGCAGCTTTCTGCACCCCCACTCGGCGACCCCTGCGTGAACCCAACCGCGACCTCCAACCTCCCGTCTTGCGACGACAGGGCTTCAGCCTCGGCCAGTTCCGCAGAACCGACTGGGGGGCATGTTCATCCGTATCCGGTTGTCAAAGAGCCGACTCGATCCTTCGGGTTGCCCCGGCGTCTCTCGTCGTTTTTCCCCGTCGCTGTCGCGTTGGGTGGGGAGTACTTTAGACGGCACCCTCGATCAGTCAAGCGACCAAGGTTTCGTTTTCGTCTCCCGACCGCAAGTTCCTGTCATCCAGGTGCTTACGGCCGCCGTCGGCCAGGGGAGGCTTGTGGCCCCCCGAAATGACCGACGCCCCCAGTCTTCGGGGGCGCCGCGTCCTCGGATGCACTTCTGACCTGTTTCAACCGCCGCCCGGGCCAGCGGGCGGGGGCGTGGGCCCACGATCCGGGGCACGGTCGGGCTGATTGGGACGGGGGCGGTCGGGCTCGGGGGCCTTCACAATGACTTCCCCCTGGTTCTCGCCGGCCTTTGCAGAGTCGGAAACCCGCTTGTAGATGTCGCCCGCCGCGTCCTGCTGGGGCTGGCGAGTGACGACGCGGCCGAGCTCATCCCGCAGGACGGCCTGCATGCGGACCTGCTCGGAACCCAGCTCATTCCGGACCGTGGTTGGGAGCGGGCATGCGTCGAGGAAGGTGACGTCGACCGAGATGCCCTGCCGATCCGGGACGTCGATGGTCCAGATCGTGCCGTTCAGGTCGCCAGGCTGGCCGGGATTCTGGCCGGGGTTGGGCAGCGGGGCTTCCGGCACGCCGCGACGACCTTTGCCAGCATCGGGGATCGGAGCGGGCGCGTTGCCAGGGGCGGGCTGCTGCCCGGCGTCAACCGCGGCCTTGAGCTTCTCCATGTCGGCATACTTGAGCATCTCGGGCATGCGGGCCTCGCCCCAGAGCGTGTCGCCCGGGGTCAGCTGCACGCGGGCCTTGCGGTAGTAGCCGTACTTGAAGACGTACATCTCGGCCAGCGCCTGGGGCTCGCTCGAGACCAGCGGGTTGGGCTCGCTGGCGGAGGTGATGAAGTAGTAGCTGTCGCGGGCAACATGGATGGGCTGCGTCCACTCCGACCAGGGGCCCTCGATCAGCTGCTGGCGGGCGAGGTCGGCCTGGCTGTCCTGGAGGTTGCGGCCGAAGTAGGGGTTGTTGATGACGACGCGGGCGCGGTAGCGGTAGGTGGCGCCGGGCTCGGCGGTGAGGTCGTGGGTCCAGACGCGGACGTCGGGATTGTCGAGGGTCGACGCGGCAACAGGGGTGCCGTCGGGCTGGTTTGGCTGGGCGGCGCCTTCCATGCCGGGCATGACCTCGCCAAGGTCGGCGAGCTGCTTCAGGATCGAGTCGCGTTCGCTGCGCTGCTGCTTGAGCGTGCTCTCGATCGCGGCGCGATTGCCGCGGGGGGGCTCCTTGGGCTGCTGGCGGTCCTGGTTGGTGGGAGCCGCGGGCTGCGAGCCCTTGCCGCCACCGCTCGGGCGCGGGGGCTGGGGCTGCGTGGGCGGGTTGCGGTCCTTTTCGGTTGTGCCACCGAGTTCCTGCAGCCGCTTCTCGAGGTCCTTGATCTTGTCTTCAACCGACTGCAGGCGCTGCTTGAGGCGGTTGATCTGGACGACCTTGCCAGCAACGTCGCCCTGGTTCACGGCCTTTGCTGGCGGCTGCCACTCGGGGCCGGCGACGATCTCGTAGAAGCGCGGGCGCTGGATGTCCTCGGAGACTTCCTTGAGGGCGGGCAGCAGCACCTGAGCCACGTCGCCGGCGCCCTTCGCGCTATCACGCCACTCGGCAAGCTTGGTGGCGCGCCCTGGCGGGGCGGCGAGAATGAGGACCTCGGGCGCGGCGGGCGGGTTGCCGTCTGGCTTCGTGATCGTTTCGCGCTCGTACTGCACGCCGACGACCTCGACGAGGTCGCTGTTACGGCCACCGGCCTGGTCGCGCCACCAGTTCAGCGGCATGGGCGAGGCGGGACCTTCACCGTCGGGATCGCTCTGGAGGGCGTCACGCAGGGCCGCGCCGTTCCAGCCGAACTCGACGCTGACGCAGGTCTTGTCGAAGGGCTGGGCCTCGGGCAGCAGCTTGGCCAGCTCGGCGTTGCGGAGCTTCTCGATGGGGCTGATGGTCACCTGCACGAGGTTGGCCAGGCCGCCGGTGGGGGCGGGCACCGCGGGGAGGCCGAAGGTCTCATTGGACGCGACGGCCTGGATGGCCTTGCCCGCGACTTCAGGCAGGCGGCCGAGGGCGACGCGCGGAGCCTTGCCGGCGAAAGTTGGGGCCGCGGCCCCGAGGGCGAGCTTGTCGTTGAGCGAGAAGGCGGGGATGGTCGGGGTCGCGAGGGACACGCTGTCGAGCTGGCCGGCGAGTTTCTTGGCCTCTTCCTCGACCACGCCCATCGCCTGGGTGGCGCGGGTGTCCTTCGGGGGGTTGCCGACCTTCACCGGCGTCTCTGGGAGGAACTGGAGGCCGACGGCCCCGACGAGGGCGAGGCCCACGACGCCGAGCACAATGCGGTCGACGTTCTGTTCCAGCGGCGAAATGCCCTTGAGTTTCATACCTGGTTCCTTGCCTGGTCTGCGGAGGCGGTCGTCTGGCGTGGTGTCGGGTGCGGCAGTCGCCGGCTCGATCAGCCGGCGCCGGGCGGGGGAGCCGCGTTGGGGTCCGCGGCGGGAGCGTCGATCTTCATGTTGGTCTTGAGCTGAGCCGGCATGTACTTGGTCATCCAGCTGCGCAGCCACACCGTTTCGATGGTCATGGTGACGCGGACTACGTGCTCGGGGCCGTAGTAGAAGCCCTGAGCGAGGTCCTCCCACACCTTGACCTCGGCGAGGTCCATGTCGGTGACGGTCATGAAGTTGGTGCGCTCGACGGCGCTGATGAAGTCGGCGAGGCGTGCGGAGCTGACCACGGCCGTCAAAGTGACCACGCGGGTGTCGTACACCGTGTTGCTCGCGCGTCGGCCGGTGATGGACTGGCTGAAGTCCAGGGCGGCCATGCCCGGGACGGCGGTCGTCGGGGCGGCGCCGCCGCTCATGGCCGGGTCCATCATCTGGTCCGGGTACATGGGGTTGTAGCCTGCGTCGCCGCCGGCGGAACGGGTGACGGCCGCGGGCACGGTGATGTCGATCTTCTCGATGCGCTTCACCACCGCGCGGTCGACGTTCGCGAGCGTTCCGTTGACGGTGTTCGCGAGCTTCACCGCGGCGAACAGGTCGCGCAGGATCCAATAGTCCCATTGGAAGACGAAGAGGTCGGAGAGGTTGAGGTTCGCCTGATCCATGTTCGAGCCCGTGGGCACGAACGAGGCCCGCTTGTCCTTGGGCAGCGAGTTCATCGAGGCGTAAACCGAGAACGTTCCGGCGCGGGCCTGGTACTCGCCAAGCCGGCGGTCGGTCAGCTGCTTGCTCAGCTCGGCCTGCTCCTCGGGCGTGAGGTCGCGCTTGCCGGCGGTGATCTTGTCGATCTCGCGGGTGCGGAAGTCCTGGAGGGTCTCGGCGAGTGCCGCGGCCTCAGCCGGCTCGCCGGCGCGGGCTGCCTTAAGCAGCTCGCGGTACGGGTTGGGCTTGCCGCGATTGCCCAGGAGCGCGTCTTCCATCTCGTCGATCTTGGCCTGACCACCGTCGGGGAAGAGGCCGTCGACAAGGGGCTTGTGCTCGGTGCGCCCGACGCTGGCCGCGTCACCACCGATGCCCTTGTTGAAGTCCTCGGCCTTCTTGACCACGGCGTTGGCCTGGCTGGTGAGCGCGTCGCGCTGCTCCTTGAACCAGTTGATCAGCGTGGTGTTGGGCACCTCGTTGTGAGAGATGGCCGTGGCTTTCGGGTCCAGCTGCGGGAGCGTGTAGTTGACCTTGAGCGCGTTGAGCTTGCCGAACGCGTCCTTGGCCTGCTTCTCCTGCGTCTCACGGATCTTCTTGTCCCACATGTTGCTGAAGAACCAGGACGTGGGCAGGATGATGAGGATCACCGCCGTCAGGATGACGATGACCAGGTTCGACTTCACCCAGGCAAGTACGGGCTTCAATTCGCACCCCCTTCGGCGAGCTTCGGGGCTTCGGGCTTGATGACCAGGTACCAGGTGACGTTCACCGTTGCGGTGTCGGCGGGGCCGGTTGCGGCGGGGGCCACGATGGGGGCGAGGCCGTTGAGGCGCTGATCGCCGTCACCGCTGGGCTGGTTCATGGGAGAACTGGGAGTCATTGGGCGGGCGCCGCGGTCGCCGATGGGCGAAAGGCGGCCGCCGCGCGGGCTCTCGGGGTCCATGCCCTGGAAAGGGCTCACGGGGCTGGGCTGGTTGGGGTTCCCGGCTGCGGGAGCATCGGCCAGCTTGACCGTGACCTTCTCGAGAACGAGCTCAATGCCGCTGCCAGGGCGTTTGCTGTTGGCGGTGAACCAGTCGTTGATGGCCCGGAAGCGCTGCGGCTCGGGCTGAGCGGTGGACAACACCGCGTCGATCTTGATCCGCGGGTAGGGTGCGTTCGGGTCCTGGCCCGCCGTAGTGGCGGGATCAGGAGGCGGGGCCGCGGGATCGGGCGGCGTGCCCGTCGGCGGCATGTAGGTGGTGTTCATGGTGACCAGCGAATACGCCGGCGGCGGCACGACCTTGGCGTCCACGCCCAAGCCGGCACGGTGAGCCTCGATCTTTGAGTTCGCGAAGTCGAACATGGAGGCGACGTCGGCGGTGATCATCTCGAACACGCCGCGGTGGTCGACGAGGGCGACCATGTTCGCGGCCCGCATATCGGGCTCGCCCGCGTTGGTGACGCCCGCCTGGTCGGCATCGCTCTTGAGTTGGCCGCCCTTGCTGATGGTGGACTGCACGATGGGGTCAGTAACGCGCCCGGTCGCCTCGAAGTGGTTGCGGACGGGGCGGATGAACATGACGGCGCTGGCCAGGCCTGCGATGCCGGCAGCGAGGCCGAACCACGGCACCTTCTCCTTCCACATCGCCTTGCGGATCACGGCGGTGGGCATGAGGTTGCCGCCCACGGCGTTGAGCCCAAGCCCTTGCAGGGCCAGGCCATAGGCCGTGACCATGGAGGTCGAGAGCTCGTTGAACAGCGCGGCGCGGTCACCCTCGATGGTGGCCCGCTTGAAGGGCGTTTGGGCGTCCACGCGGTAGACGTCCATCGAGAGCTGCTGCTTGAGGTACTTGCGGAGGCCGGGGAGCATGAAGGTGGAGCCCACCCCGATCAGGCGGTTAAGCTGCGCATCCTTATTGATGCTCTGGTAGTACCCGATCGACCGCTGGATTTCCTGGGTCAGGTCGGTGAAGACGGGCCGCAGGGCCTGGAACACCTGCCGGGCGTGCTTGGTGTCCTCCGCCTCCTTCTTGAGCTTCTCGGCCTTCGGGTAGCTCAGTTGGAACTGGTTGACGAGGGCGTCGGTGAACTGGTGGCCGCCGGTGTGGAAGGTGCGGACCCACATGCGGCCGGGGGTGGCGATCACCAGATCGGTGGAGGTCGTGCCGACGTCCACGATGATGGTGCCGGGGGTCTTGCTGTCGAAGTTGAGGTCGTACGCGAGGGCGTTGTACACCGCGATGGGGGAGAGCACCACGTAGTTGGGGTAGATGCCCACGTCCGCCAGCATGTTCAGCCGCTCGTTCACCTTCTCCTTGGTGATGGCGAAGATGCCCACCTCCACGTCGGGGGAGTCGGGGCTGACAAAGGTCTGGTAGTCCCACTCCACATTCTCGAGCGGGAACGGGATCTGCTGCATCGCCTCGAACTTGACGATGTCCGGGACCTTCTTGGGCTCCACGGGCGGGAGCTTGGCGAAGCGGGCAAAGGCCGAGTGCCCGGGGACGGACACGGCGATCGCGGCCTTGCTGAGGTCGTACTGGCTGGTCAGGGCGCCCAGCGAGACGCGGAGCACGTCATTGGCGTCGACGCCGGGGGTCGACAGCACCTTGGGGTGCTGAATCACCGCGAAGTCGAGCACCTTGACGTTGCCGTCCCCGACCGCTTCGAGCTTGATGGCCTTGATCGCGGCCGCGCCGATCTCGATGCCCCAGCAGACAGAAGATGAAGCCATGCGTGACCCTCGTACAGCCGCCGTGGACCGGGTGACCGGCTCGGCGGGGTGGGGATAGTACACGATTCCGGTCAGCTGGCCGGGTGGGGCCTTTCAGCCCCACACCTCACCGGGCGCAAAGCCCGGCAGTGGCCAACCCGGTCCAGAATACGGGACGGGTACCCGGTTGGTTGCCGAATGAGCGTCACACGTGTGTAACAGCCGCTTGCACGGGTTGACCGAAGCTCCGCGGCGGTGCGTTCTGCAGTTCCGGCCAAGGCTGTGGACTGAGTCCCGGCGGTCCCACTTTCAAAGCTCTATCCGAGCCGTGTACGCCACTGCTCGGTTTCGATGTCCCCCAACCTGTGCTGCCACCCACCCGTTGTCATCGCTGAAACGATTTCGAAGGCCCGCACAAGGCCCGGTGGATGCCGCGCACGAAGCTCGCTCCACTCTGCTGCCGTGAGCTCAAAACGCTCTCCGGGATCCAAGAGCTCTTCAAGCCTGATGCACCGGCCCATCCACCGCTGGCCAGGGGAGTGACAGAACTCCCTTTTCTCGGGGCGGTGTTCACACCGGTTTTCCGCGAACCAATCGAGAAGGGAGTCCCGTTCCGCATTGCTCACCCATACTCCGATGGGCTTAGGCCCGTCCTCGCCTCGACTGATGAAACAGCCCATTACCTGCTTACTCCCTAAGGCCGCAGAGCGGGCCGCCCTAAGACAGCTTCTTCAGGATCGCCTCACGCACGGTCTTGGCGTCGGCGCTGCCGCCGGCCAGCTTCATGACCTCACCGACCAGCCGACCCGCGGCCGCGACCTTGCCGCCCCGGACGTCGTCGGCCACCTTCGGGTTGGCCGCGATCACCTGATCGATCCACCGCTCCAGGGCGGCGTCGTCGCGGACGATGAGCAGGCCGCGGGATCGCGCGGCGGCTTCGACCTCCCCGTCGCTCGTCAGCGTGGCGCCGTCGTCGCAGAAGGCCCCGAAGAGGTCATCCACGGCCTGGTTGCCGAGCTTCCCCTGCTCGCGCATGGCGCCGATGGCCCCCACTTCCGCCGGCGTGATCCCCAGCTCATCGATGCGGACCCCCCGCTCGTTGGCGCGCCGCGCACCCGATTGCAGCAGGATGTTGGCCGCGACCTTGCCGGCGCGGTCGCGCTCGATGTGGCGCGTGACCATCTCCTCGATGCAAGCCTCGTAGAAGAGGCACGCCTCACGCTCCTCGACCAGGGCCCACGCCTCCTTCACGCCCACGCTGTAGCTGCTGACGTAGCGGCGGAAGCGCGGCATCGGCAGCTCGGGCACCAGCGCCGCCACCCGGTCCTTCCACGCGGCGTCGATGCGGACCATCGGCAGGTCCGGATCGGGGAAGTACCGGTAGTCGTGAGCGTCCTCCTTCTCACGCTGCACGTAGGTGACGCTCTTCACGTCGTCCCACCCGCGCGTCACCTTGGTCCCCTTGCCCAGCACGCGCCGGTCCTGCTGCCAGCGGCGGGGCTGCTCGGCCAGCTCGTACTCGATCGCGCCCTTGAGTGAGCGGAAGGAGTTGAGGTTCTTGATCTCGACGATCGGCGTCTTCACCACGTGCCCGTCACTCAGCCGCAGCTCGCAGTTGATGTTGGGCTCAAACCGCATGTGCCCCTTCTGCATCACGCCCTCGGTCACGCCCAGGAAGCGGCAGATGTTCCGCAGCGTGCGGGCAAAGAGCACGACATCATCGGGGTGCCGGAAGTCGGGCTGCGTGACGACTTCCAGCAGCGGGGTGCCCGCGCGGGAGAGGTCCACGATCGAGAAGTCGATGGCGTGCCCACCCGGCGCGTCGTGCAGCAGCTTGCCCGCGTCCTCCTCAAGGTGGGCCCGCACGATGCCGATGCGGCGGACCTCGCCGTCGATGCGCGGGAAGCCGGCCGCGTCGACAGCGGGCAGCTCAACCGAGCCGTCGAAGCACAGCGGCAGGTCGTACTGGCTGATCTGGTAGCCCTTGGGCAGGTCGGGGTAGAAGTAACCCTTACGGTCCCACTTGGTCGTGTCGGCGATGGAGCAGTTGAGCGCAAGCCCGACCATCATGGCCATCTCCACCGCCGCGCGATTCGGAACAGGTAGCGCCCCGGGGAGGCCGAGCACGATGGGATCAATCAGGCTGTTGGGCCCCGCTCCGTCGAACTCGCGGCAGGCGGGGCTGGGCACGCGCGAGAACATCTTGGTGCGCGTCGAGAGCTCGACGTGCACCTCGAGGCCGACGATCAGCTGGACAGAGACGATCTCGGCGGCAGCGTGCATGCGGTGATAGTAACGGATGCTGCGAGCCTTCAACGAAGGGCGCGCACGGCTCTCAGCGCCTCGGCCAGGGCCTTCTGTTCCACCACCAGCACGCGGATGCGTGTGACCTTGAGCTCGGCGGCGAGCTCGGTGAGGGTCCGCGGCGGACCGCCGTCCCAGCCGTGGCGCTTGGCAAGCACGCCGGCGCTCTGCGGGGGCACGCGTCCTGCGGTGATGGCCGGGCGGAGGCGGCGGTCGGGCTCGAGAACGCTCTGCCAGGAGCACAGCTGCCGCTCCCAGTCAGGCATGGGAAGCGTCGAGGGAATGACCGCGACGGCGCGGCGCGCCTGTGCGGGGGAGGGCGCGAGCTCCTTGGTCACGCTCATCGCGAACCGGTCGAGGGCGAGCCCCGATGCCGCGGCCAGCCGCCCGCCCTTGCTCACGTCGTGGGTGTCGATCACTTCGCCGATGACTCGGATGGCGCCGCCGAGGGTGCGCACCAGCACCGCGGGCGGGAGCTCTTCCAGCGGGCGGCCTAACCGTGAGGTGAGCGTGTCCACCATGAGGCGGAGCTGCGAGCGGACGAGCTCGGCCTTGAGTCGCGCGGCCCAGCGCAGCATCGTCTCGGCGCGGTCAACGGCACTGGCGGAGGGCTGCAGGCGGTCGAGCTTGGCAATCACCCGCGCGGCCTCGGTTCGCAGGTGGTGGTACGCGCTCAGTCGCACCTTCTCCTCGGCGCCAATGGGCGGCCCCTGCGTGCGGGCGCTCGCGAGGAAGGCGAGCACGCCGGATGCGGACGGCTGCGCCAGTCCCGTGCGGGCGGGGAGCTGCTGGAGCGGATCGGCGGCGGGCTTCTTCGGCATGGCGGCAGCGACCTCGACCGCAAGCGCCCCGCTGCTCAGCACCTCGCGCAGCCGCTCCGCACGCTCCATATTGATCGCCCGCCGCACGGCCCCGCGCGAGCGACGCACTTTGCGGGCCATCAGCGAGAGGTCAACGCCGCGCCGCCACGCGCGGTAGAGCACCCGCCTGCGATCTTCAGAGATCGGCGGTGGCTCACGCAGAGCCGCTGCACCTTTGGCCGCGGCCCGCCGCAGCACCTGCCGCACCCCCTCGTGGCTCCGCCCAGTCTCCCTGGCCAGCGCCGCGGCAGCCTGATTGAGCGACCACCCTCGCTCGCGCCGCCATTGCTCGGCCTGGGCGACAAACCGCGTGGCGTCGGCGTCGCTCACGCGGGAGAACTCGCCCGCGCGCTGGAGCTCGTCGGCACGCAGCTCTTCGAACCGCTGCACCACCTCGGCGCGGAACACCACACTCGCCCGCAGCGCATCGGTCTGCACCCGCCGACCGATCAGGCCGCGTTTGCGAAGCCGATTGAGCGTCGCGCGGCTCACATTCCAGCGCTCGCAAACAGCGGTTGCGGTCAGCGAACCCTCCCCCGCTTCTTCCACCTTCAGGCGCACGGCCGCGCACGCACGCTCGACGAGAGGTCCCAGGCCAGCCCGCAGCTGCTCCCCGGTGATCTGGGCGTTCAGCCCGCCCGCGCCGGGCGCGTTCTCGCCCAACACGCGGAAGACCACCCAGTCCTCGGGGTAGGTGAGTGCAGGGTCGACCTCCAGCGCCAGCGACTCCGCACGTTCGACCGCCACCAGCACCGCCGCGCGGCCGCGGGCGCGGAGCAGCTCCTCGACGCGCTTCAACACCGGGCTTTTGACGGAGGGCAGGGGCGGCACGGGCCAAGCGTACCACTACACTCGCCACGTGCTGCCCCTCGGCCTGACCAGGTACCCGGTGATCGCCGGCCCCACCGCCGGCGGCAAGACCGCGCTCGCGGTCGAGGTGGCGCTGCGGGTGAATGAGCGCGCTGGACGCGCGGCCACGGAAGTCGTATCCGCCGACTCCATGCTCATCTACCGGGGGCTGGACATCGGGGCCGCGAAGCCGACGACCGAGGAACGCCGAGGGATCCCCCACCACCTCATCGACGTCGCCGAGCCCACCGACCGCTTCACGGTGCACGACTGGCTGACGCTCGCGAACCGCACCATCGCCGAGATCATCGCCCGCGGGAGCCTGCCGATCGTGGTCGGGGGCACGCACCTGTACATCAAGGCGCTGCTCGAGGGGCTTTTCGAAGGCCCGGGCGAGGACGCGGCGTTGCGGGAACGGCTGCGGGCGTTGCCGCCGGGGGAGCTCCGCCAGAGGCTCGAGCAGGTGGACCCCGCCGCGGCCGCGCGCCTGCACCCCAACGACCTGCGCCGCACCATCCGCGCGCTGGAGGTGTTCGAGCTCACGGGGAAGACCATCAGCGAGCACCAGACGCAGTGGGGCTTGGGTACCCCGCCGCTCCGCGGCGGTCTGCCGTCGGTGCTCATCGGCCTCTCCTGGCCCAGCGAGCTGCTCAACCCGCGCATCAGCGCGCGCGTGAAGAAGATGATGGAAGACGGCCTGCTCGAGGAGGCCCGTGAGCTGTGGCAGCAGGGCCGCCTGGGCCCCCAGGCCCGCGAGGGGCTGGGCTACAAGCAGCTCATCGAGCACTTCGAGGGCCGCTGCTCGCTCGAGGACGCGGTGGAAGAGATCAAGATTGAAACCCGCCGCTTCGCGAAAAACCAGCGCACCTGGCTGCGGCGGCTCCGCACGACGCCTGGTTCCGTGTGGATCGACGCTGCGGCTACCCCAACGGAGACATGGGCAACCCTGGTGTTGCAGGCGTGCGCGTAGATGCGCGCTCCGGAAGGCTCAGTGCTGCGCGTACTGGTCGCCGGCAGGAACTTCCGCCACCGTCTTCGCCCCCTTGCACACCGAGCACGGCATCGGCCGCCCCTCGCCCGGTGTGTCGATCGGGCGTCCGCCGTTGAGCGTGCGCACGCCCATGTGCCGCCCGCACGGCTCGGTGCCGCGTCCGTTGCATTGCGGGCAGGTCACACGAACGAAGGTGTCTCCGACAAGCTTCAGCATTGGCAGGCCTCCCCAGGCCCGATTCGCCCGACGCCGGTTCCACCGGAGTGGGCGACTGCACCAGTTTATACGACCGGCTCCCCGAGGTGGCTTCACCCGGACGCGCACGCCGCGACCGGCGCAACCACTCGTGAAATGGATAGTTCGGACCCTGCTGAACCAGCCCCCCGGACGCACGATTTGGGCGACTGGCCACCTTCGGAGCCGATCTATCTACTTGACACGAGGCACAAGCCCCCCTTTCCTGTGACTCGATCCCGGCCTTGTCCGGGATTTTGTTTGGGTATAGTTTGGATTCCGAGACCCTCATGGCCAAGAAAACCGCCAGCAAGGCCGCCAAGTCCAAGGCCGCGAAGCCCGCACCCGAGGCTGAATCTTCAACAGCCGTAAAGGAAGCGCCGGCGGCCAAGGGGCGCGGTGCGGGCCGGGGCGGGCGCGGCAATCGGCGGATGGCCACCACCGCCTACGTCTCCGGGGCCGGCAAGAACCGGCACCTGGTGATCGTCGAGTCGCCCAGCAAGGCCAAGACGATCAACAAGTACCTGGGCAAGGACTACCTCGTGCTCGCAAGCGTGGGGCACGTGCGAGACCTGCCCAGCCGCAACCCCAAGGGCGTCAAAAACCCGGTGCCCGGCGTGGACCTCGAGCACGACTTCGCCCCCACCTACGAGGTGAGCGAGGGCAAGGAGCGGGTGATCAGCGACCTCAAGCGGGCCGCCAAGGAAGCGACGAGCACCGGCCACGAGGTCTGGTTCGCAACCGACTTGGACCGCGAAGGGGAGGCGATCGCGTGGCACCTCGCGCAGGAGCTGGGCGTCGAGCCCAAGCAGGCCAAGCGGGTGATCTTCCCCGCCATCACCAAGACCGAGATCGAGAAGGCTTTTAAGAACCCCCACCCCATCGACGTGGACCGCGTGAACGCGCAGCAGGCGCGCCGCATTCTGGACCGCATCGTGGGTTACCAGGTCTCGCCGCTCCTGTGGAAGAAGGTGGCGCGGGGGCTGTCGGCGGGGCGCGTGCAGTCGGTGGCCGTGCGGCTCGTTGTTGAACGCGAGCGGGAGATCCGCGCCTTCGTGCCCGACGAGTACTGGGCCATCACCGCCAACTTCACCGCCGACCTCGCTAAGGCCTCGGGCCTGGCCGCGGAGTGGACCAAGCTGCTCAGCAAGCGCGACGAGAAGGGCAACCCGCCCACGCAGCGCGTGCAGGGCGCGTGGCTGGCCGAGCACGGCGGCTTCCACGCCGAGCTCGTCGAGTTCGACGGCCAGAAGTTCGACGTCCGCACCATCGGCACCACCGCCAACTTCGACGCCCCGCCCGACGACGGCAACGACCGCGTCATGGAGGTCGCCATGTACGCCGGCCTCACCGACGTCGCGACCGACGTGCGCGAGGACAGCAAGGGCAAGGGCCCGGCGCGGTGGGTTCGCACCATCTCCGGCACGCTGGACCCCAAGACTCCTTACAAGATCGTCTCGGTGGAGACCAAGCGCACCAGCAGCCGGCCTGGCGCGCCGTACATCACCTCCACGCTGCAGCAGGCCGCGAGCAGCAGGCTCGGCTTCAACGCCCAGCGCACCATGCGCACGGCCCAGCAGCTGTACGAGGGCGTCGAGATCCCCGGCGAGGGTCCCGTCGGCCTCATCACCTACATGCGTACCGACTCGACGCACCTCTCGGGCGACGCCATCGAGATGGCCCGCCGCTACATCGCGGGCCGCATCGGCGACAAGTACCTGCCCGAGAAGCCCAACTTCTTCACCTCGTCCAACAAGGCGGCCCAGGAGGCCCACGAGGCGATCCGCCCGACCTCCGCTGACTACACGCCCAGCCGCGTGCGTTCCGCGCTCAGCCCCGACCAGTTCAAGCTCTACTCGCTCATCTGGGAGCGGTTCATCGCGTGCCAGATGGTGCCCGCGCAGTGGGACTCGACCACCGCGCTCATCAGGGGCGGGCGCGACGCCTCCCGCCCCGTCACGTTCCGGGCCACCGGCCGCGCCCTGGTGTTCGACGGCTTCTACAAGGTGACCGGCGTGCCTATGGGCGGGGACGAGCAGAACCTCCCGCGCCTCGCGGAGAACACCCCTGTCGCGCCCTTCGCCCTCGACGTCGACCAGAAGTTCACCCAGCCCCCGCCGCGCTACACCGAGGCCTCGCTCATCAAGGTCCTGGAGAGCGAGGGCATCGGCCGCCCTTCCACCTACGCCTCCATCATCGGCGTCATCCAGGACCGCAAGTACGTGGAGCAGCTGGAGCGCCGCTTCTACGCCACCGACCTGGGCGAGGTCGTCACCGACAAGCTCATCGAGGCCTTCCCCGAGATCATGGACGTGGGCTACACCCGCGACATGGAGAAGGAGCTCGACCAGATCGAGGAGGAGCACACCGACTGGATCGAGATGCTCCGCAAGTTCTACGGCCCCTTCAAGAAGAGCCTCAAGAACGCCGAGAGCAACCTCGTCCACGCCAAGGCCGAGACCGTGCCCGCGCCCGAGCAGTTCAAGTGCCCCACCTGCGGCAGCCCGCTCGTGTACCGCTTCGGCAAGAACGGCCGCTTCCTCTCCTGCTCCACCTACCCCGAGTGCAGCTACGCCAGCCCCGTCGACCGCGAGGGCAACCCCCGCCCCGCCGCCGAGACCGTCGACGTCGCCTGCCCCAAGTGCGGCGGGGCGATGACCAAGCGCGTCGGCCGCTTCGGCCCCTTCCTGGGCTGCTCCAACTACAACAACAAGCAGAACCCCTGCGACGGCATCCTCAACCTCGACAAGAAGGGCAAGGTCACCGCCCCCAGCATGCCCGCCATGCAGACCGAGGTGCCCTGCGAGAAGTGCCAGGCCCCCCTGGTCCTGCGCAACGGCGTCCGCGGCCCCTGGCTCTCCTGCTCGCGCTTCCCCAAGTGCCGCGGGCGCGGCAAGTGGAACGACCTCGCCGAGGACGTCCGTTTCAGCTTGGAGCAGGCCCTCAAGAGCCACGAGGCCGCGCACCCCATCCCCATCATCAAGACGATGTCCGGCAAGGCGCTCACCGACGCGATGGGCAAGCCGCTGGCCGATGCGCTCCCGGTTGGGCAGACAGAGGGGCCCGAGACGTTCGAGTCGGTCGCGGATGCGCTCGAATAGGACGTAGAGGACTCATCAGACCTATACGACCTACGGGTTCTTCGGCTTCAGCTGGTCCTTCAGCAGATCGCCCAGCCCATCTTTGATGAGGTCCTCGGGCTTGAGGTTCTTGCGGAGGTTCTCGGCGAAGGCCTTGGTGTCGATGCCCGTCGAGGGGTTGTCCAGCGGGCCGCTGGTGCGGATGGGCACCATCGTCGCCGCGCTCACGAGCCGGCCGCCGGCTGCGCCCAGCACCTGCGAGAGGCTGGTGTTGAGCGAGCCCGCCGCGTTCTCGCTCAGGGACGCGAAGGGCACGTACGTCACCACGTCGATGGTGCGCTTGACGAGGTCCACCGTGCCCTCGGTCTCCACCTCGAACTCGCCCAGCGGCAGGCTCCAGCGGTCGTAGGTGGCGACGCCGTTCTTGACGTGCACGTTGAGCGGCCGCAGCTTCTGGCCCACCAGCCCGCTCTCGCGCTGGTTGCCCATCTTGAGCAGCTTGGCGAAGCCGGTGCTGGTGACGAAGCGGGCCTCACCCGGGTCGATCACGAACTCGCCGTTGAGCTTGCTCATGTCGTTGGAGAGCGGCGCGGTGAGGTCGCGCCCGGTGATCAGCGCCGGCGCGTCCTTGGGGCTCTTGGACATTGTGCCCATCAGCGGCAGGCCCTTGACCAGCCGCTTGGCCAGGTCCTCGGTCAGCTCGGTGATGGTGACCCGCATGGGCATGTCGCTGTAGAACACGTTGTTCCTGATGGTGCCGCGCAGCTCGGCCTGGGCACGCTGCGACTTGGCGTCGAGCACGAGAACGGGCGGCTTCTCCCCCGCAGGACCCGCGTCCTGGCTGAGCGGGTACTCCTCCACCTGCACGCGCACGGTGGCGACCGGGCCCAGCGCATCCACCAGCAGGCCATCCTGCTTGGCGAGGGCGTCGATGAGCGCCGTCGGGATCGCGGGCAGGTCGCCGTTGAGCGTCACCGTCGCCGCGTTCATCTGCACGCGCCCGTCGATGTTCAGCAGGTTGTTCACCGCGCCCCGCAGGGTCATCGCCTTGGCCGCGGGCTGGTCGCCCACCGTCGCCTCCGCGACGTCGAGCTTGAGGGCGATCGGCACGATGCTCATGGGCTGGGCCGCGCCCTGGGGGGTCACGGGCGTGGCGTCCACCTGCACGACCAGCTCCTTCATGCGGATGTCCTGCCCGTCGCTGGTCTTGAACTGCAGCTGCGGGATCGTCGCGCTCACGCCCGCCTCGGTGGCGATGGCGCTCGCCCCGCCGGGCCCGCCCGGCATGGGATAACGCAGCTTGCCGATGGTGATCGTGAGGCTGGTAGGCTGTGTGAGCGCGATATCCGGCGGCGGCCCCTTGCCCCCGATCGTGCCCGGGGGCGGGGGTTTCACAAAGAACTGGTTGAGCCACGCGGGCTCCACGTCCATCACCATCTTGACCGGTTTGTCTAGCGTGATGCCGGCGGGGGCGATGGTGGCCGCGAGCGGGCCGTCGCTGCGCAGCTTGGGAGCGTCGAGGGTCAGCTCGACATTGGTGGTCGCGTTCTTGGCGTCGAAGGCCTGGCCCTTGGCCCCCGCGGGCGGCGTGAGGCGTGCCGTCAGGCCCACGGTGAGCGTGTTGCCGATGGCGCCCGAGATCACCCCCGGCTTGCCCGCGATCGACTCGAGCAGGCGCGTGTTGATGCCCTTGAGACTGAAGTCCGACCTCAGCCCGCCCGCGAGCTGCCCATCGGCCATCTCGGTGGCGAGGTTGCCCGAGAGCTCCAGCAGCGTGTCGTCCTGAGCGATGACAAGCCCCGCGAGCGTGGCGGTGACGCGGCGCTGATCCGGGAGCGTGCCCTTGGCCAGTGCCGGGGCGGGCACCCGTGCCGTGATCGCGAGCGAGTCCACGCCCACGCGCCCGAGGTCGCGCTTGCTGCCGTCCTCGTTGGCGACCTGCAGGCCCTCGACCAGCGTGCGCCCGGGGATCGTCACCTTCGCGTTGACGACGCCCGCCCGCTCCAGGCGCGGCTGGTAGTCCGCCAGCGGTACCGTGATCGGGTCCACGTTCACGTTGATCTTCGCAGGCCCCGCCAGGCGCGGCACGCCCTGCACATCGGGGGCGAACTGCCGCATGAGCCCGCTCACCGTCTGCGGTGTGACGTTCGCCACCAGCGCGACCTTCTGCACCGCCAGGACCGTGCGGCTGACGCTCGCGTTCACGTCCGCCGTCGTCGTGGGCGAACGCATGGTCACCGCGGCGTTGAGCGCCTCCGCGTTCTCCGCGGCAGCGCTGGTCGCGACCGACACCGTGACCTTGTCCCCCAGCGTGTCCGCCAGGAGCTGCGCGATGTCCAGCGGCTTTTCCGTGCCTGCCGCAGGCTCGGCACGCATGAACAGCCCTGCGAGCTTGGAAGGCACGTTCTTGATGTCGAGCTGCCCCACCGGACGCAGCCGCTCCACGGGCGCGAGCCCCGCCTGCCCGTTGGTGACCACCACCGCCCCGGGCACGTCGAAGCCGCCCTGCGCGGTGAAGCCCGCGCCGCCGTACGCCATCGCGAGGTTCACCGACGCCTTGGCATTC
Source organism: Phycisphaerales bacterium (assembly GCA_035627955.1). Classification (NCBI taxonomy): domain Bacteria; kingdom Pseudomonadati; phylum Planctomycetota; class Phycisphaerae; order Phycisphaerales; species Phycisphaerales bacterium. The sequence goes on along the minus strand of DASPKU010000019.1, from coordinate 42,372 downwards.
CCGCCCGGCGCAAGCTCCGCGCCGATGATGCCGTTGTTGAGCGCGAGCGCCGCCGTCTGCGCCTGGGCCGCGTCGAGGCCAGCAGGGGCAACGACCAGCCCCACCATCGCCACCTGCACCTGGGCCGCGGCCTTGTCCAGCAGCATGGCGCCATCGGCCGCGTTGCGGGGCACATCAAGCCCCCTAACCGTCACGACCACGCTCTGCCGCCGCCCCTGCTTGGCGCTGGCCAGCAGCTGGAAGCCGGTCTCGGGCTTTACGTACCCGTCAGCCAGGCCGACTGGGTTGCGGACCTGCACGGTCAGCCCCTCGCCCACGGTGCGGATGTGCGTCTGCGCCAGCTGCATGCCGCCGTTGACGCGCAGCCCCTCGCTGGTGACCGCGATCGTCACGTCGGTGGGCGGCGTCTGCCCGGGCTGCACGCCCCCGGTCTGCGTCGCGGCCTTCAGCTCCACATCGAGCGTGGGGCCGATGTCCTCCGGCAGGTTGATCGGCGTCGCCGCGAGGAACGGCTGGGCCACCGCGGTGGCGATGCGGCGAATCGCGACCGTCCCCTCGAGCGAGCTGGGCGGGCCTTTCACGGGCTCGCCCTTGTTGTCGAGCAGCCCCGCGATGTTCAGGTCCACGCCCACGTCGCCCGCGGGCTGTCCGCCGAGGGTGGCCGTGGTGGCGGCGGTCACCTTCGCGCCCTGAGCGAGGTCGGGCGCGTTCACCGTGGCCTTGAGCGGCGCGATCACGAACGGCTCCGCGCCACGATCAGCCGCGAGCTTGACCGAGCCGCTGGTCTGCCCCACTTCCGCGGCCAGCTGCATGCCCGCGCCGCGCAGGTTCAGCGGTGCGCCGTCCTTGGGAATCGGGAGCTTGAGGTTCGAGACCGCGAGGCTCACGCTGGGGAAGACCTCGATGGTGGCCGTGCCCTGCTCGCGCAGCGCGGCGTCCACCTGCGGCGCAAGCGTCCGCACCGCCCGCCCGCTCACGAAGACCTCGAGCGGGCTGGGCGTGGTCAGCACCCCGCCCGCGACCGCGAGATCGCCCTTGAGCCGGAGCTCCTCGCCCGCGTTCGCCGCGAGCTGCACCGACGCCTGCTCCATGTTCCCCTTGGCCGTGATGTTGGCGTTGAGCGTCTCACCCAGGGCTTGCCGCACCGAGGCGTTCTCGGGGAGCGTGACGAACGCATCCGCGAGGGCGGTAGGCATGGACGTGAGGGCGATCGCCGCGTCGATCGTGGCCTTGTCGGCCTGGATGACACCGTCGCTGCGGATCAGCTTCTCGGCCTTGACGTCGAGCTTGATGCGGCCGGCATCGCCCTGCGCGCCCGCGGCGTTGCCGCTGAACGCGAGAACCACCGGCTTGCCGGCGCCGAGCTGGGCCTCGAGGTCCGCCTTGTCGAGCACGACGGTGGGCGTCCCGGCCGACGCGCCGGGGCGCGAGAGGTCGGTGAAGGTGACCTGCATGTCGCGCGCGATCACCTTGACGTTCAGCGAATCGGGGATGCTGGGCGGCTCGCTCTTGCCGCCCGGCTGCTGCGTCGGCTGCGGCTTGGCGGCCTGGCGCGGCTCGATGGCACGCTGTAGGTTCGTCGTGCCGTCGGGGTACTTGATGATGTCCGCCTTCACGTTGCGCAGCGTGACCGTGCCAACATCCAGGTTCCCGAACACGAAGGCGGAGAGGCCCTTGCCGATCTCAACGCCGAAGGTCGCGACGGTCTTGCCGTCCTTGTCCAGCAGTCGCGCGTTCTGGATGCGCTGCGAACCGAACCAGCCGAAGCTGGTCTTGTCGATCTTGACTGAGCCCGCGATCTGCTTGCCCGCACGGCTCTCGACGATGCCGGGCGCAATCCAGCCCACGATGGCGGGCGTTAGTGCCACCAGCAGCAGCAGGATGAGCACGAACACGCCGCTGCCGATGAGCCAGCGGCGGCGGCGACGCCGCTTCTTGAGTCGCGCTTTGTCGTCCTCGGTCATGGCGGCGAGCTTGCGGTCGATCTCCTTGCGCTGCTCGGCCTTGTTCCAGAACGCCGCGTCGGGCGCGGGTTCAGCCGGGACGGGCTCGCTGCGCGCGGGCTCGGGCGCGGGGCGGCCGCCGGGGCGTTCCCAGAAGCCCTCACCGCCCGCGGGCGGCTTGTCGCCCTTCTTCTTGCCCCCCTTGCCCCAGAAGTCGCCGTCCTCATGAGTGGCCATGTGAAAACGATAGGTGCGGCCTCCCCACTTTCAGGCGGTGAGATGATGAATGGCGGTTCAGCCGAGCGGCCATGGCAACGAAAAAGCCCGGGCGGCGGTGCCCGGGCCTGTGTCTTTTGATGAACGTCGGAAGCACGACCGTCAGAGCACGGTCGTGGCACGTCAGGTGTTCTCGGCCTTGCCGATCTGCCACTCTTCGAGGTCGATCGGGGCCTGGCGGCCGAAGATGGTGACGAGCACGCGGACGATGCCCTTCTCCGGGAAGACCTCGTCGACGGTGCCCTCGTAGCTCTGGAAGGGGCCTTCCTTGATGACCACGTGCTCGCCCTTGCCGAAGACCAGCTTGACGCTGGGCTCGTCCTCGGGCTTGCGGCTGTCCTTGAGCATCTTCTCGATCTCGTGGTCCTTCATCGGGGTAGGCCGGCCGGCCGTGCCCACGAAGTCGCCCACGCCGGTCGTCTCCTTGATGAGGAAGAAGACGTCCTGGGGGATGCGGCCGTCGGGCTCCAGGCGCATCTCGACGAACACGTAGCCGGGGTAGAGCTTGGTCTCGGTCACCTTCTGCTTGCCGGCCTTGATGGTCTTGGTCTTCTCGGTGGGGACGAGGATGCGGCCGACGAGATGGGTCATGCCCTCGATCTGCACCTTGCGGAGCAGCGTCTCACGGACGGAGCTCTCCTTGTTGGAGGCCACGCGGAGGACGAACCAGTTCATGCCCTCCTGCCGCACGAGCTCGTCGGGCCGGAGGAGGTCGCCGCGCTCGTTGGGGCGCCCGTCGAATGCCGTGCTGGTACCGGTCTTTTCCATGGTTTCCTCGCAGAATCCCTCGATGGCTCCAACGCTTGCACCCGGAGCGTTCGCCGGTTTCATCTCCGGCGGACGCCACAATCGAAACTGGTCGAGGCTGGCCGCGAAAACTCAGCGGCAGTCTGACCCACCCCAACCCGAGGCCTTCAGCCCCGGGGCCCACGCCACCCCGCGCGGGCTTACTTCGTCCCCATCAGCCCAATGACCTGCGCCAGCTTGAACAGGATGGTGTCGGACAGGAAGATCACGAACGCGATCAGGAACGTCGCACCGATCACCACCCACGTGGAGTCCAGGATTACCTTGCGGGTGCCCCAGTTGACCTTCCGCATCTCAGCGTCGGTTGCGATCAGGAAGTCCACGCTCTCGGCCTTGCGGCCGACGTAGTAGTAGATCATCCACGCGCCCACGAGCACGATCAGGCCCGCGACGGCGATCTGGATGTACACCAGGTCGAACACGCGGATGCCGGCCGCGGCATTGACGGCGCCGTAGAACGAGCGTGCCCCCTGAGCGCCCAGAGCCTCCATCTGCTTGGCGTCCAGCATGTGGCTGTTGGGCTCGAGAACGATGTCCCCGACAACGAGGCGGTAGTCGCTGCCCGAGGGCTCGGCCGACTGGATGACGGCGGTGCCAACCTTCTCTGCGGTGTTGCCCGCCCGCAGGAGGGTGACCGACTGACCGACCGCAGGGCTGCCGTCGATCTGGTTGACCGTGAACGCCCATGTCGGCATGGGGATGGAGAGCTTGGTGAGCTGGCCCCACGCCCAGGCCGCGGCCGAGAGGAACAGGACGCCCAGCATGATGGCCGTGAGCATCCGGACCCAGTAGCCCTGGCCGTACTTGTAGATGCCGAAGGAGTAGTGGCTCTTGGGCTCCATCGAAACACGGCGGGAGGGACTTGAACCCGCAACCTGCGGATTTGGAATCCGCTGCTCTACCAATTGAGCTACCGCCGTCCGTTGACCGTTCTGACCGGGCGCACCATCGGCGCTGCCGCCCGGGTTTCCACGATTGCTGTCGACCTGACCGGCCACTGCCGCCGCCTTCCGTACGCTGCCTTCCGTTTCACCCGCGGCCCTTCGGCCCCGGGAGCCTTGCCACGCTGCTCTCAGATCACTTGCGCTTGATCTTGTGCAGCGTGTGGCGGCGCAGGCGCGGGCAGTACTTGCTGAGGCCTTCCTTCACGCCCTCGGGCATGCCGCCCTTGGTGTTGAGGGAGGTGCGGTAGTTCAGGTCGCCCGTCTCGGTGCACTGAAGCCACACGTACTCGCGGGCCATTGACTTCTTCTTCGCCATGAAACACCCACCTCTTTCCAGGCCGGCATGCACCGGCCCTTGAAACTGCTGGTCCGTCTGAGAAAACCCGTCCAGACCTTCAGGCCCGGACGGGATTGAACTTTAGGCTCCGTCCCCGGCAGGGCTTACGCCCCGCCTGAGCCGGTGGATCGGGGGTTAGTCGAGGATCTCGACCACGACGCCCGAACCGATGGTGCGGCCACCCTCACGCACGGCGAAGCGGAGGCCCTTCTCCATGGCGACCGGCTTGCCCATGAGGTCGATCTCCATGGTCACGTTGTCGCCGGGCATGCACATCTCGGCCCCGCCGAGCAGCTTGGTGCTGCCGGTCACGTCCGTCGTGCGGAAGTAGAACTGGGGGCGGTAGCCGCTGAAGAACGGCGTGTGGCGCCCACCCTCTTCCTTGGTGAGAACGTAGACCTCGCCCTTGAACTTGCTGTGGGGCGTGATCGACTTGGGCTTGCAGAGCACCTGGCCGCGCTCGATGTCGTCCTTCTCAACGCCGCGGAGCAGGGCGCCGACGTTGTCGCCGGCCATGCCGCTGTCGAGGGTCTTGTTGAACATCTCGACGCCGGTCACGACGGTGGGCTTGATCTCGGCCTTGAGGCCGACGATCTCGACGGTGTCGCCGACCTTCACCATGCCGCGCTCGATACGGCCGGTGGCGACGGTACCACGACCCTTGATCGAGAACACGTCCTCGATCGACATGAGGAAGGGCTTGTCGACCTCGCGGGCGGGCTCGGGGATGTAGCTGTCGATGGCGTCGAAGAGGTCATCGATGGGCTTGCAGGCCTTGTCGTCCTTGGGGTTCTCGACGGCGAGCTTGGACTGGCCGCGGATCACGGGGGTGGTGTCACCGGGGAAGCCGTACTTCTTGAGGAGCTCGCGCACCTCGAGCTCAACGAGGTCGAGGAGCTCGGGGTCGTCGACGAGGTCGACCTTGTTCATGAAGACGACGATGTAGGGCACACCGACCTGACGGGCGAGCAGCACGTGCTCGCGCGTCTGGGGCATGGGGCCGTCGGCGGCGGAGACGACGAGGATCGCGCCGTCCATCTGGGCGGCGCCGGTGATCATGTTCTTGACGAAGTCGGCGTGGCCCGGGCAGTCGACGTGGGCGTAGTGCCGCTTGGTGGTCTCGTACTCGGTGTGCGAGGACGCGATGGTCACCGTCTTGTTGGCGTCACGGACGGTGCCGCCCTTGGTGATGTCGGCGTAGGACTTGATCTCACCGCCGAAGCGGGCCGCGGAACGGGCCGAGAGCGCCGCGGTGAGGGTCGACTTGCCGTGGTCGATGTGACCGATGGTGCCGACGTTGACGTGTGGTTTCTTCCGCTCGAATACGCCCTTTGCCATGAATCGCTTCTCCGACAGATGCTTCGAGGGATCCCGTACTAGAAGGCCTTGGGGCGGGGCTCCCGATCGCGCCTCCACCAAGCCAGCACCGGTGCGACCCGAGGATCCTGAGCCCCGCCGGCGGCTGCCAAAACCGCCCGCCTCCATCTGGACTCAGGCCCCTTTGGGCCGGTTACTGAAAGAGCCACCAATGGGACTTGAACCCATGACCTCTCCCTTACCAAGGGAGTGCTCTACCACTGAGCTACGGTGGCCTGTCACAAGGACTTAGGGCACTGCCCCCACGGGGTGGCCGGGGTGGAAACCGCCGGGTCCCTAGAAGACAGCCCCCGCGCAGACTGACCGCGCGGGGAGGGATAGTAGCGGGGAGGCACGGGGGGTCAATCGGGGGAGCTGCACCCGGCGACATCCCCCCGGTGAGGCCGTCGGGGCACCCGGTATCATCCACTCATGACCAAGCTCTTCCAGCAGGTCGTTGGGCGCGTCAGCCAGATGCCTGATGCCGAGCAGGACGCCCTGGCCCGCCTCATCCTGGCTGAGATCGAGGCCGACCGGCAATGGAACGCTGCTATCGCGCGATCCCCCGACAAGCTCGGCCGCCTCGCCGATGAGGCGTGGGCCGAGCACGAGGCCGGGAAGTCTGAACCGCTCGACCCTGAGAAGTTGTGAGTTGACCCTTGGAGTCCCGGACCACGGCCGCATTCCGGAAGCGCTACGGGCAGCTGCCCCGGGAGGTGCGCGCTAAGGCCAAGGCAGCGTACAGGCAGTTCATCTCCAACCCGCAGCACCCCGGCCTCTTCTTCAAGAAGCTGCCCCCGCACGAGGACATCTGGTCAGTTCGAATCGACCGCGATTACCGCGCCATCGGTCGCTGGCGCAGCGACACGGTTGTCTGGTTCTTCATCGGCTCGCACGCCGAGTACGACCAGCTGATTGATCAACTGTAAAGCGCAGGCTTACTGCCCCACCAGGTTCGCCAGCAGCCTCACGCCCCACCCCGTCGGCCCGTCGATGTACGGCCCCGCGTTCTTGTCCGCCACGTGCACGCCCGCGATGTCGAGGTGGCACCACGGCACTCGCTCCTCAACGAAGTAGCTCAGGAACGCCGCGCCCTGAATCGGGTGGGCCTTCCGGTTGGGGTTGCTGTTGACGATGTCGGCCACCGGGCTCTTCATCATGTCCCGGTATTCCTGGTGCATGGGCAGGCGCCACACCCGCTCCCCCGCCGCCTTCGCCGCTTCCTCGATCCGCCCGCGCAGCCGCTCGTCCTCGCAGAACATCCCGCAGTAAGTGCTGCCCAGGGCGGTGATCACGCCGCCAGTGAGGGTCGCGAGGTCCACGATGTACGCCGGGTTCTCCTTCTCGCACGCCCAGCACAGCGCATCGGCCAGCACCAGGCGTCCCTCGGCATCGGTGTTCGTCACCTCCACCGTCACGCCGTTGCGGTACCGGAGCACATCGTCAGGGCGGTAGGCCTCGTCGCTGATGGAGTTCTCCGCGGCCGCGAGCAGGGCCACCACGCGCCGGCGGGGCTTGATCACCGTCGCGATCGCGTGCATCGCGCCCAGCACGGCGCACCCGCCGTCCTTGTCGCGCTTCATACCGACCATGCCGTTGTTGATCTTGAGCGACAAGCCGCCGGTGTCGTAGGTCATCGTCTTGCCGATGAGCACGATCGGCTTGCCCGTCGCGCCCCGCGGGTTCCACTCCAGGCGGATCATGCACGGCCCGTTCTCGCTGGCCTTGCCCACGTTGATCAGCCCCTCGAACCGCTCCTTCTCGAGCTCGTCGCCCTCCCACACGCGCACGCCAAGGCCATGCTTGCGCCCCAGCCTGCGGGCCTGCTCGGCCATCCAGCCCGGCGTTGCGATGTTCGGCGGCGTCTGGCTGAGCGTGCGGCAGTAGTTCGTGCTTTCAGCCAGGCCCAGGCCGCGCTGGATGCCGGCCCCGAAGTCGCCATCACCACCGATCGCGAGCGGCACGCGCTTGGGGTCGGTGGTCGCCTTTCCGCGGAACTCATCGCACACCCAGCCGAGCAAACCAAGCCCCTCGCCCACTGCGCTGCCGGCCTGCTCCGCATCCAGCTCGCCGAGCACGCCCTCGAGCTCGAGCCACACCGAGCGGGCCTTGACGCTGGCGAGCCGCCGGCCGACCGCCGCGGCCGCGTTGCGCAGGCTGGTGCCGTCGAACTTCTCCTTGTTGCCCAGCCCCAGCAGCAGCACTCGCTGGGGCGCGGCCGCGCCGTCCTGGCCCCGCCCGCGCCGCTTGGCTACGACCCCAAAGGCCTCGACCAGCGAGTTCGCGTCGCCGGTGGCTTCGGTGCGCGACAGCGCGCCGTTGACCGCATCTGTCAGCCCCAGGCCCGCCGCGAACGCCTTCGTACGCGCATCCAGCCCGGCGTTCCTGCCCTTCTCGCCGAAGTACGGCAGCACGAGGCACTCGGCAGTCGAGGGGCTCAGGTTGGCTTTGAACGTCACGGACTGGAACATCGGCGCGGCTCCTTGGATTGAGCCCGCAGTGTACCCGCGGCCGTTCATCCGCGCGCTGCCGGACAGCGCCGCGGGCCCCTACTCCAGTCCCAGCGTGCGCATGATGTCCGCGGCCTCGCGCTCGCGCCCGCCCGCCGTCAGCACCCGCGCATAGCCCATCCCGATCCGGAACCAGTTGCTCTGCCACAGGAACTCCGGCGCGCTGCCCCCGGGCCGCTCCACCCGCTTCCACGCGTCGGCGTACAGCCGCACGGCCTCCCCCTCCTTGCCGTCACCCTTGAGCAGCGCCTCGCACCTGGCCAGCGCCCGCACCGAGAACGGCCCCGCGTTGAGGTACCGCGCGATCACGTCCTGGTACGCCTCCCACGCCCGCCCCTTGTTGCCGGCGTTCTCCCAGTCCTCGGCCTGCGCGAACCGCACCTGCGCCACCAGGTCCGCACGCCCGGGAAACTGGCGCGCCCCCCACTCCCACATCGCCTGCCGTTCCTTCTCCTCCGGCATGCTCCGCACGAGCGGCGTCAGGATCTCCAGGCAGAAGTCGGGGTAGCGGCTCCCGCACAGGTTGATCAGCACGGTCCCCCACCGCTTCTTGGCGGTGATGTCGAACCGGTCGTCCTCGCCAAGGCTCGCCAGCAGCCGCCAACCCTCGATATACGACGGACAGCGGCGCAGGCCCGCCTCCAGCAGTTCGAGCACCGCCGTCATCTCCGCCTTCCGCGCCGACACAAGGGGCTTGCCGTGCTCCGGCTTCTCGGGCTTGAACACCGTGCCGCGCAAGCCCGCGAGGTACGCGGCCGCGTCGGTCAGCACCTGTGCGTCACGCCGCGCAGTGGTGTCGCCCACCAGCGACTCGGCGAGCAGCGACATCGTGCCGTCGGCAATCTTGTCCCCGCTCTGCGGGTCAGTCACCTCACCGCGCAGGTGGTCATAGTCGCCAAAGCGCCCGTAGGTGAAGTTCCACTTCGCATTGCGGCCGTTGACCTCGAGCACGCCAACCCAGGCATGCCCCATTTCGCTCGAAGTGCCGCTGCAGTACGCGGCCGGCACGCCGTTAGCCTTCGCGACCCCCGCGGCGAACAGGGCGCGGTCCTCGCACACACCGCCGTGCTTCAGCACGTTCTCGAGCGACCAGCCCGCGGGCACCCACTTTTTCTGGGTGCCGCGCCTGAGGCAATCGGTGTCGTACCGCGGGTCATCGTACAGGTGGCCGAAGATCCGCTGCTTTCCGTACTTCTCAAGGGCCCAGCCCCAGTCGGCCTTCGGCTCTGCCAGGTCCACCACGTGCACGAGCAGCTCAACCGGCAAGCCTTTCAGCCCCAGCTGCATCCGCTGCTCGTTGGCAGTGAAGTACTCGAACACTGCCTGCGGCTGCGGCGGCTTGAGCCGCTCCACTTCGCCCCCACCCTTGTAGACGGTGCGACGGACGGGCTCATCGAACACCACGCAGATGGCCGCGCTGAGGTTCGCGAACTCCTCCGCGCGCTCAGGGCCGTCCACGGCAAGCCGCTGGAGCACCGCAACAACTTTTTCGGGTGTGTCCTTGGCGGTCACGCTCCAGGCGAGCGCCTCGCGAAGCCGCGGGCTCCCGCGGAGCAGGGCCGCCGCTTCCTTGCGTCGCGCCGCCGGGACCTCGGCGAGCATGGCGGTCACACGACGGAGCGTTCCAGCGCTCCGGAGCGCGGTCAGATCGGACTGCGGCGAGATCGGCGAGTAGGCCACCAGCGACTCAAACAGCGCCTCGGCCCGCTTCTTCGCCGCGTCGGCGTTGCCGGTCTCGGCAAGTTCAGCCAGCACCGCATCGGTGATGTCCCGCACGCGGTCCGCTGGCGCGGCCGGGGCGGGCGGCTTCGGCTTCACCTGCGCCTGCACCGTCGTACCCGCCAGCAACGCCAGGGCCATGATCGCGAGAGCCTTCATGCAACCAGTCTACACGTGCGACCGCGGTCTCTTCGCCTCGGCGGCTTTGCTTCCGCTGGACGGGGGAACGGCCCATCCGGCTCAATCCGCGGGCACACACCGCCCCTGCGACCACGCCCGCAAAGCGGCGATCCGCTCGCCCATGGTCACCGAGAGCGGCGGGCTCTCGCGGATGCACTTCATCAGAGACTCTGTCGTCATGGTGCCCCCCGAAGAGAACGCCTCGTGCAAGGCCGCGATCACCGCCTGCTCGATCTCCGAGCCGCTGTAGCCCATGCTGGCATTCACAAGCGCGGCAAGGTCGAGCCCATCGGCCTTCACCTTGCGCCTGGCCAGGTGCACCTCAAAGATGCGCCGTCGCGCATCGTCTCCAGGAAGGTCCACAAAGAAGATTTCGTCGAACCTCCCCTTCCGCAGCAGCTCGGGCGGCAGGGCCTCGATGTCATTGGCGGTCGCCACCAGGAACAGCGGGCTCGTGTGCTCCTGCATCCACGTCAGCAGCGTGCCGAACATCCGCTGGCTCAGCCCGCCATCGGTGCTGCGGCTCGCGGCCGACGCGAAGCCCTTCTCGATCTCGTCGATCCACAGCACCGCCGGCGACATCGCCTCGGCCTGCGCCAACGCATCGCGCAGCCGCTTCTCGCTCTCGCCGATGTAGCGGTCGTACAGCGTCCCGGGGTCCAGCCGCAGCAGCGGCCGCTTCCACGCTGTCGCTATCGCCTTGGCCGCCAGGCTCTTGCCCGCGCCCTGCACCCCCAGCAGCAGCACGCCCCGCGGCGGTGCAATGCCGAACTCCTTTGCCTCCTTCGTGAAGCTCAGCTCGCGGCGCTTGAGCCAGGTCTTGAGGCGGTCGAGGCCGCCGATCTCGTCCAGGGCCGCGGGAGCGTCGACGAACTCGAGGACGCCGCGGGAGCCGATCCGCTCGCGCTTGGCGCGCACCAGCCGCGCGAGGTCGTCGGCGTTGAGGGCCTTGTCATCCAGCACCACGCCGCGGATGAGCTCCTCGACGTGCCGGCGGTCCAGACCCCGAAGGTGCTGCACCATTGCCCCCAGCTCCCCCTTGCTCAGCGACACCCTGAGCGGCGTGCCAACATTGATGTTCCGCACGCACCGGCGGACCAGCCCCTCGATCTGCTCGTCGGTGGGCAGCGGCGGAGTGACCGTGTGCGACATCCGCTCCACCACCCCGGGCACCTCGTCCTTGTAGTCGATCATGAGGATCGCGCTGCCGTGCGGCGTCCCGGCGCGGAGCTGCTCCGCGAACTCGCGCAGCGCCCGCAGCACGTGCGGGTCGCCAAGGTGGTCGGCGAGGTCGAGCATCACGACCAAGCTCGAGCTGACCAGGTTGGTGCGCAGAAACACCAGGGCCGCGCCGGGGTTGGCGGTGTCTTTGATCGGGTTACCAGACAGCGGCCCCCGCACCAGCCCGCTTGTGGCCGACCATGTCCACAGCTCCAGGCCTAGCTCCCCCGCCGCACCGAACGCCGCCTGCCGTGCCTCCGCCTCCTCCCATGTGACCACGCGGAGGCAGGTGTGGCCCAGGCGTATGGGGGTGGTGATCAGGTCGGTGTTCATGTGCGGCACGCTAGCACGTTCGAAGCTGCCCCTTGAATCCACCCAGAATGATCTTGCCATTTTCCCATGGCGAGATACACTGGTGGCGTGGGGGAACAAACCTTTAGCCTCACCGCCCTGTCCGAACTCGCTGGAATTGAGCCGCGCACGATCCGCTCCTACATCGAAAAGGGGCTTCTGCCGGGCCCCACCAGTCTGGGCCGGTCTGCTTCCTACAGCCAGGACCACCTCGACCGTCTCAGCGTCATCACCCTGCTGCGGGATGCCCACCGTGACATCAGCCTCGAACAGATCCGTGCGTTGCTCGCACACCTGAGCCAGCAGCAGATCCGCGCCATCGCCGCCGGCGAGGTGCGGATCGGCGCGGTCATCGACCCCCAGAGCCTCAAGTCGCCCTCGACCTCCGCCCTGGACTACCTCAAGACGATCCGCAGCCCCCCATCCGCTCCCACTCACCTGGCCCGAGCGATGCGGGCGCCGCCGCCTGAACCCACCTCGCTCCCGCCGCTCGATCGGCTGGTAGACACCCTCCGCGCCCTCTCAGGCTCGCAGCCGACCCGCCCCGTCAAAGGCGAGGTGTGGCACCGCGTGCAGATCACACCCGACATTGAGCTCTCGATCCGCGGCCCCTTGTCCGAAGAGCAGCTCGCCACGGTCCACCGCCTCGGCGATCAGCTCCGGCAACTCCTCACGAAAGGACCCTCACATGACCGCAGCCGCTGACCAACTGACCCTCACCGCGGCCTTCGACCGCGACAACATCGATGTGCGCGGCACCTCCGTGCGCTACCTCGTCGTCGACGCTACCGCCCCCACTCTCCCCACCGTGCGGAGCGAGAAGCCGCCGCTCAACCTCTCGCTCGTCATCGACGCGTCGGGCTCCATGACCGGACCGCCGCTCGAGGCCGCCAAGCAGGCCGCGGCAAGTGTCGCCGAGGCCCTCTCAGAGAGCGATGCCCTCTCCATCATCTCTTTCGATACCGAATCCATCGTCCACCTGCCCCCCACCCGCCAGGACTCCGCCGCGAAGGCGCGCACCGCCCGGGCGATCGCGGCCCTCCAGCCCCGCGAAAGCACCAACCTCTCCGACGGCTGGCTCAAGGGCTGCGAGCAGGTCGCCACCGAGATGCAGGCCCGCGCCGGCCTGCGCAACCGCGTCGTGCTCTTCTCCGACGGGCACGCCAACCACGGCATCATGGACCCCGCCCAGCTCGCCACCCACGCGGCCGAGCTGTACCGGCGCGGCATCATTACCTCCTGCGTCGGGATCGGCGCCGGTTACTCCGAGGTGCAGATTGCGTCCATCGCCGAACACGGCGGCGGCAACCTCCACCACGCCGATACCCCCGGCCAGATCGCCAACGTCGTCCTGGGAGAGCTGGATCAACTGCGCGAGACCGCCGTCGAGTCCTGTGATTTCGTGCTCGAACTCCCCGAGGGCGTCCGCGTGGAGGTCATGGGCGACTACGCCTGCCGCACCGAAGCCAGCCGCCTCGTGTGCACGCTCGGCCCGCTGGTGAGCGGCGCACAGCGCGCCGCCATTTTCAAAGTTACCTGCTCCGACGGCTCGCTCGGCTCAACGATCCACTTCGATGTTCGCGCACGATGGACCCGCCCTGGCGCGACCTCGCCGAACACCACGCGGGCCAGCCGCTCCAGCCTCCGCTACGTCGACCGCTGCCACCTTGCAGACCGCGACCTGCGCCTCGCTTCCCGTGTCGCGCAGACATGGCAGGCCTGGGCCGTGCGCTCCGCCATGCGCCTCAACCAGGACGGCGCCCTGAAAGCCGCTTACGACTTCGTCGAGCGCGAGCTGCGGTACCTCCGCCGCTACTGCGAAGCACTCCCCGAGGGCAACCAACTCGTCATCCAGCTCGAGCGGCTCCAGCCCATGCTCAACGCCCACTTCGACCGCCTCACCGCCAAGGAGATCTCGTCATCCGTCGGCAGGTTCATGCGCGCAAGGCGCGACCACCGCCCCTCGTCCAAGTCCTCCTGGTCAGACCATCTCAACCCATAAGCCTCACCCCTGCCAAAACGGAAAACGCCGCGGCCTGAACCGCGGCGCTTTCCCATTCAAGTGGAGGCGATGAGACTCGAACTCACGACCTCTTCCATGCCATGGAAGCGCTCTACCAATTGAGCTACGCCCCCTTCCGGGTCCAATCTGTCTCCGCTCCGGGCCTTTCGGCCAGGAAACGGGCGGGTGGCGAGTCCGCAGGGGGGATGGTAGGGGCAGTCGCGGGGTTTTCAAGCCCTGTAGGTCGGCACGCCTTGCAATGCGGTTTCCACCCCCTCCACCACCGCTTCCAGGCTGATCCTTTCGATGCGGCACCTTTCCGGGTGGTCCTCGGCAACCTCGGATTCGGGCAGCGTGGGGTCTGCCTTCAGTACGACCTCCGGTGCCGGAATGATGGTCCAGCGGGGGTCGGTGGGGCCAAAGAGCGAGACCAAGGGCACGCCGAACGCGCCCGCGATGTGGCGCGGACCGGTGTCGTTGGTGACCATCAGGCGACAGCGGCGGATCACGGCCTTGAGCGAGCCCAGGTTGATCCCGAGGCCGGGGAGCTGCACCGGGCGGGCGATGCGGCACGCGCTGGCGATCGCCCCGACGAGCTCGGCCTCCGCAGGTGAGCCGTTGAGCAGGACGGTCATCGCGTGCCGCTCCGCCAGGTAGTCCGCGAGCGCGGCAAATCGCTCAACAGGCCAGCGCTTCGCCGGGTTATTACCGCCCGGGTTAAGGAGCGCCATCCGGGCGCCGGGCGCGATGCCCGCGCGGGCGAGCAGGTCGTCCGCACTCCGCTCCTCCGACTCGGTTGTCGCAAGTTCCATCGGGGGAACGCGCCCCGCGGGCGATGCCGCGCCCTCGCTCCCGGGCGACAGCAGGAATCGCTCCGCCAGCCTCAGGTAGTACTCCACCGCCGGCACTGGCGCCCACCCGCCGCGCTCCCGGCGGGGCGCTTCCAAGCGGTCCGTCAGCAGCAGCCCGCGGGCGTCGCGGTCGTAGCCGATGCGGCGGGGAATGCCCGCCAGCCGCACCACCAGCGCCGTCGAGAAAGAGTTCGTCAGCAGCAGGGCCGTGTCGTACCGCCGCGGCCGCACCTTCGCCGCCACGAACTTCGGCCCCATCACCCCGCTCGCCCGTTCCACGTGCAGCTCGTCGAAGAACGCGGTGCCCGCGAGCAGCTGGTCCATCCCCGGGCGAACGAGGCCGCCGATGAATGAGCCCTTGAAGCGGTCGCGCAGCCGGCGCAGCGTGGGCGTCGCCATGACCACATCGCCAACCCAGCTCGGCATCACAACCAGCAACCGCAGTGGCACTCGCTCCGTCACTCCGTCACTCCGTCGCTTCGTCACTACCCTCACCACTCGCGTGGCGTCCGCCACAGCGGGCCTGACGCGTACTTCCCCTCGTACCACGCATTGGTGGTCCGACGCAACTCCGCTGCGAAGCCCACCGCCGTCACTTCATCCGCCCCCAGCGTGATCGTGATGGCCTCCGCGTCAGCCTCCACATCCAGAACCTCAAGCCCATACCGCTCCGCCAGCCCCTCCGCCGCGGCCTTGACAGTCTCGTACACGCGCTCCTCGGCGAGCGCCACACCGTCCTCGGTGTGCAGCACGACCGTCGTGGTCTCGTCGCTCACGCGCGCCTCCCGGCCAGAACGGCTTGCACCGCGTCTGCGAAAGAGACCCCCTCCCCAACGCGCACGCACCGCTCGGGTGTCAGCCCAGCACCAATGCCCGCCGCAATGTCCCGCTCCGCGTCCCCGATCAGCCACGACCTCGACACGTCGAGCCCAAGCTCTTCCGCCGCGCCGAGAATCATGCCTGGCGCCGGCTTCCGCCACGGGTGCTCGCGCGTGAACTCCGGAACACGGCCCTTGGGGTGGAATGGGCAGTAGTAGAACCGCTCGACCAGCGGACGCCCCGCTCCATCGATGAGCAGCTCGCCCACCCGCGCATTCACGCGATCCACCACCGCACAAGTCGCCCCGCCGCGGGCGACGACGCCCTGGTTGCTGACCACCACCAGCGCGAACCCGGTCCGCCGCAGTGAACGGCAGCCCTCCAGCACCCCCGGCAGCAGCCGCACCAGCCCCGGGTCGATGAGGTCGCCGGGCGCGCAGGGCGGCGGG
This sequence comes from Phycisphaerales bacterium, assembly GCA_035627955.1. Classification (NCBI taxonomy): domain Bacteria; kingdom Pseudomonadati; phylum Planctomycetota; class Phycisphaerae; order Phycisphaerales; species Phycisphaerales bacterium. The sequence continues at coordinate 26,607 of DASPKU010000019.1, read as the reverse complement.
GCCGCGGGCAGCTCCCGGCAGGCAATCAGCGTGTCGTCGCGATCCAGGAAAACCGCCGGCCGCATGCCAAACCATATGGAGCAGCCCCGCGCGCCATGGCGACCCCGCGGACCACCGACCCCCGCGTGCCATGGCGACGTCTTCGTCGCTATGAAGCCGCCCCGAACTCACGACCGCCTCCGCCCATCGCCGATACCTCCCCCATGGCCCCCGCGCCCCCGACGCCCACTCCGCGCGCACGCTTCGGCCTGAAGGCCAAGCTCTTCATCTTCCTCCTCGCGGCCGCGCTCTCGCTGGCCCTGGCTGCCTACCTCCGCAACCTCCAGACCTCACTCATCTCCGAGGCCAGAGCCCAGGCGGCCCTCGACACCGCCCGCCCGCCGCGCCCCATCGCCGACGTGGCCCAAGCGGTGCGCGCGATGAAGCTCGTCACCGTCGAGATCGACACCACGGTGAAAGTCGAGCGCTCCGAATCCAGCTGGCGCGGCGATGTCCGCGCCTCCATCGAAGTGCCCGTCCGCCTGCACTACGGCACCGACCTCAGCCAAATGACCGTGGACCGGGCCGCGTGGTCGGCGCTGCTGGGCGCCAGGGGCGGCTACATCGTGCAGATCCCCCGCCCAACGCGCATCGCCACCGAGGTTTTCAGCGAGCGCGAGGCCCCGCTCGTTTCCACCGGCTGGTTGCGGCTGCGGTCGATGGCCGGCGAGTACTACCTCAGCCAGGCCCGCGCCGGGGCCAGCGACGAAGCCCGCGAGCTCGTCCTCCTCCCCCAGGACGCGGCCAAGGTAGAGCAGGTCACGAAAGAACAAGTCACCACCCTCATCAAGTCCCTCACCGGCCCCGACACCCACGTCCAAGTCACCTACCTCCCCAACTAACCACTCCTCCACCCCTCCACTCCTCCACTCCTCCACTCCTCCACTCCGTTCCTCCCCCACCATGTTCCTCTGGCGCGCCAAGTTCAACCTCCTCCGCCTCGCCGTCGCGGCGTTCCTGCTCTTCGCAGTCGCCGCGGACACCGGCGCGCGCCTCGCCCGCGTCCAGCTCTCCGCGCTCCCAACCTTCGACTTCGCTCAGGAAGTCGAGGCCCTCCGCATCCAGGGCCGCTACGGCGAGGCCCTCAACCTCGCGGACGCAGGCCTCGAAGGCGACGACCTCACCGCCGAAACGCGCGAGCGGCTCACCACGCAGCGCACCCAGATCATCCAGCAGCGCGACAGCCTGCTCACGAAAGCCAAGGCCGCGGGCCTCGGCGCCCTCTCCGGCGAAGGCGATTCCCTCGAGTCCCTCGTCGGCGCCGTCACCGCCGACTTCTTCATCGTCGGCGATATCCGCGACCTGGTCATCCAGGGCGGCAAGCAGGTGATCGACGGGGATTCCGACGGCGTCATCCTCACGCTGTCGGTCCTGGGCGTCATCACCACGCTCGCGCCCGAGATCGACTGGGTGCCCTCGCTCCTCAAAGCCGCGGCCAAGGGTGGCCACCTCGCCCGCCCATTCGCCACCTACCTCACCAGCGCCATCAAGGCCAAGCGCGTGGACGAGCTCAAGCGCGTCTTCACCGACATCCGCTCCATCGCCGACAACGCCTCCCCCGGCGGTGCGATGCGGCTGCTCCGCCATGCCGACGGCCCCGACGACATCGCCCGCACCGCCCGCTTCCTCGACAACACCGGCCGCCAGGGCGCGGCCGCGCTCCACATCGCAAACCGCCAAGCCCCCGACCTGCTGAAAGCCGCGGATTCAGCCGCGACGCAGCAGGCCCTCATGAAGGCCGCGCGGAAAGGGCCGGCGGGCCTCTCATTCCTGCGCTCCCCCAGCGCCAAGGCCCTGCTCCGCCCCCACCCCCTCCTGGGCCTCGCCAAAGCACTCTACAAGGGCAAGGGCGAGAAGCTCCTCCTCCGCGCCCTCGAGCGCCTGGACCTCAGCGCCTGGTGGGTGATCCCGCTGCTGGCGGGGTGGTGCGTGGTGGAGATTGGGCTGCTGGTGGGGAAGGCCACCGGGGGGCGTGCGGCTGCCGCGCGGACCTCCAAGCCCCCCACCGCCCGCGCCGCCTGAGCGCACGAAGCCGGGACTGAGGCGCCTCGCCGAAGTCCCGAGCTCAGTCCCGCCGTCGTGGAGGCGTCGGTTCATCCCAGTTCGACCTTCCCGGCGACCCGCCGCGCGGTAAGCTAGTTGTGGAGACTCCTCCATGCCCCGGCGTGCCTTCACACTCATCGAGCTCCTCGTCGTCATCGCGATCATCGCGCTGCTGATTTCCATCCTGCTGCCCGCGCTCGCCCACGCCCGCAAGTCCGGCCGCAACCTCAAGTGCGCGACGCAGCTCAAGCAGCTGGGCGTCTCTACCAACTCCTACGCCCACGAGCACAAGGACTTCATCTGGAACTGGTCGTGGAAGGTGGGCGACACCCGCCAGTCACGCTTCGCCGACCTGCAGACGGCGGGCAACGACATCGACGCCCAGCGCAACCAGTGGGTGGATGCCTTCCGCCGCCTCACCGGCTTCCCCATGAACCGCGAGACTGCGACCAATGCAGGGCTCATCCCGCAGATCCTCTACTCCCACTTCGTCCTCTTCGACTACCTCGCGCTCCGCCTCCCCGAGCCTATCTACACCTGCCCCGAAGACACTGTCCGCCTGAACTGGGCCAAAGACCTCCAAGCCTTCAAAGCCGGCCTCGCCCGTCCCTACCCCTCGGCCGTGGGCACCCCCATGCCCGACAACGACCGCGACATGCGCTGGGCCTTCTCCTCCTCATACGAGGTCACCATCTCGGCCTACGACGGCCTCCAGTCCTCACCGATGCAGACCGGCCCCGACGTGCAGCACCGCATGCGCAACATGGCCGACAATCACTTCTTCTTCCACTCACTCGACACCTGGCGCCTCCGCCAGCAGAAGCTCACCAGCGTCGTCTTCCCCTCCATGAAGGTCTTCCTCCACGAGGGCCACGCCCGCCACGAGAAGCGCCACACCTACTACGCCACCGCGGGCGCCAAAGCCAACCTCCTCTTCTTCGACGGCTCCGTCTCCTACCGCAACAACAAGGACGCCAACCGCGGCTGGGACCCCTGGGCCCCCGCCAGCCCCAACGGCTACCAGTACTCCTACCGCCCCGACGCCTGGGAGCCCAGGACCGTCACCGGCGCCGCCACCGAGCCCGTCTTCGGCTTCTACCGCTACACCCGCGGCGGCCTCCGCGGCGTGGACTTCGGCGGCCGCGAAATCAACACCGGCCAGCCCTGACCCCCCCACCGTGCCACGATCATGCTTCATGATCGTGCCCGCCGGGTGCCACTGATGGCCGCCCACAGTGACCACCCCTCAGCCCACCCCCGCAGCAATCAGTGCTGCATGGGCCCCATCAAACCGGCCATCAAAAACCATCTCCCACTCCCCCAACCACTTGCGCACCCATCGGCGACGTCTGTGCGCAAAATCGTGGTCATACCCACTTCCCCCCTCGACACCCATCACGGCCGCGTTAGGCTCCTGTCATGGTCGCCGACGCGCCCACAACCCCGCCCGAATCCCCCTCCGACCCCCTCTCCCGTGGGGAGAGGGCTGGGGAGAGGTTGGCGAGCGACACGCGCGCTCCTGAAGCACCCGCCGCATTAGACGCTCCTCTTCCCACCTCTGCACTCCTCGCAGCCACTCCGAACTCCTCCACATCCGAAATCCCAAATCCAACATCCCAGATCTCCTCGCCTCCCTCCCCCACATCCGACATCGCACCTCCGACATCCGACATCTCCCCCGACCACCTCTTCACCCTCCTCCTCACCAACCACCTCAACGTCGAAGCCACGGCCGCCCAGGCCCAGGTCCCCCTCCACCAGGTCCTCGACCTCCTCGCCACCGAGCAGTCCCAGCGCCGCCTCGCCACCTACCAGCAGTTCCAGCTCGCGCAGGTCAACACCCGCATCCTCGCCACCACCGCCGACTCCCGCATCAACGCCATCAAGCAACTCGAGGAGCTCAACAAGTCCAGCACCAACCCCATCGAGCAACGCCGCGCCTGCAACCTCATCCTCCGCTACTCCACCCCACTCCCTCCTACCTGGGTACCCCGCCGCTCCGCGGCGGCTGCCTTGAAACCCCTTGAGCCCGCCCCCCGCGTCGGCCCATCCTCGAACCTCCTCCCCGCCGAAGCACGTGGTGTCGGTTCGCTCGACTCCCAAGTACCCGCCCCCGTCCCCGGCTCCACACCCACCCCCACATCCCACATCCAAAATCCCACCTCCTCCACTCCCCCTCTCCTCCACTCCTCCACTTCAGCCCCCATCCCCGACCCCCTCCCCCACTTCCCCAACCCCCAGTCCCTCCTCCTCCACCTCGAGCGCAACTTCATCCGCCAGCGCCCCACCAACAAAAAAGGCCGCCTCGCCGCGGCCCTCTCCCTCCACCGCTACCTCGCCCCCGGCGCCACCATCAACACCACCGAGGTCCCCACCGACCCCGTCGAGTTCGCCCAGTACCTCGACCCCATCTCCGACTCGCACCTCATCGCCGAGATCGTGCAGGTCCAGCGCCGCACCACCCACACCGACAAGCTCTCCCACATCGAGCGGATGTACCTCATCCGCTACCGCCAGCTCCAGGTCCGCGCCCACGTCACCCTCAAACGCGACGACGAGCACGCCCCATGGCGCATCACCGACATCTCCACCGAAATCAACAACTCCAGCTAGCGGCCTTGCAAGGCGCGAGGAATGCATACACTCGCCCGCTGCGGTCACAGCACTGACTTCCTGTCCCTTCCCCCATCGGGAGGGCAAGGGAGGGGTTGGCACTTCCACCCTCCCGCTACGCGAGGTCCCGCATGTTCGACCGCCTCACCGACACCTTCAACGGCCTGTTCCGCAAGCTCTCGGGCCAGGCCAACATCTCCGAGTCCAACGTCAAGGACGCGCTCGCCGACGTCCGCACCGCGCTGCTCGAGGCCGACGTCCACCTCGAGGTGGTCAACACCTTCATCGACGAGGTGCTGCGCGAGTCCGTCGGGCGCGAGGTGACCAAGAGCCTCAAGCCCGGCCAGGAGATGATCGGCATCGTCCACGACAAGCTCGTGGAGCTGCTGGGCGGCTCGCCCGAGGACTCCGCCAAGCTTGCCGAGCTGCTCCAGGGCGCGGCCGAGGCGGCGCAGAAGGGCACGCCGCCCAAGCCCATCCAGCTCGCCGTCGAGCCCGCGATCATGAAGGTCAGCCCCGGGCCGACCATCGTCATGATGTGCGGCCTGCAGGGCTCGGGAAAGACCACCACCTGCGGCAAGCTCGCGGGGTACCTCAAGAAGCGCGGGCGCAGCGTCATGCTCGCCGCGGCCGACCTCCAGCGCCCCGCGGCCGTCGACCAGCTGCAGACCATCGCCAACCAGGTCCAGAGCGAGATGGGCGGCGGCGCCCGCGTCACGTTCTACAGCGAGCCCGACAAGGTCGCGGCCTACGGCAAGGCCGTGGGCGTGGCGGTGCAGGTGTGCCAGCGGGCGCTCGAGGCGGCCCGCAAGCAGGGCGTGGACGTGCTCGTGCTCGACACCGCCGGGCGCCTCCACGTCAATGACGAGCTGATGGGCGAGCTGACGCAGATCAAGAACCTGCTCCAGCCGCACCACATCTTCCTCGTCGTCGACGCGATGACCGGCCAGGACGCGGTCAACTCGGCCAAGGCCTTCAACACGCGACTGCACGTAGACGGCATCGTGCTGACCAAGTTCGACAGCGACACCCGCGGCGGCGCGGCCCTCTCCGTCAAGCAGGTCACCGGCGCGCCCATCAAGTTCGTGGGCGTGGGCGAGAAGCTCGACGCGCTCGAGGAGTTCCACGCCGAGCGCGTGGCGGGCCGCATCCTGGGCATGGGCGACGTCGTCTCGCTGGTGGAGAAGGCGCAGGAGCAGGTCAGCCAGGAAGAGGCCGAGGCCCTCCAGGAGAAGATGGCCAAGGGCGAGATGACCATGGACGACTTTCTGTCGCAGCTCAAGACGCTGCGGCGGATGGGGCCCATGAAGCAGCTGCTGGGCCTGCTGCCGGGCGTGGGCCAGATGATGAAGGACGTCCACGTCGAGGACAAGCAGCTCGACAAGGTCGAGGCGATGATCTCGTCGATGACGAAGAAGGAGCGGGCGACCCCCAGCCTGATCAACAACCCGCGCCGTCGCCGCATCGCCACCGGCAGCGGCACGCAGCAGGAAGAGGTCGGGGCGATGGTCAAGCAGTTCGACATGGTCAGCAAGCTCACCAAGAGCATGGCCAGCATGTCGGCCGCCGACCGCGTGAAGGCGGTGAAGGGGATGGGCAAGGACGGCCTCTCGCAGCTGCCGGGCATGCAGGGCCTCCCCAGCATCCGCAACCGCGGCAGCACCGCGACCCCGAGCATCAAGGACAAGTTCAAGAAGCGGAAAAAGTAGTCCGCGGCACACCCCGTGAGCGTCGTCGGAGGCCCGAAATCGGCTGTTGAAAAGGCGCCTTCCCGTGTATCGTGAAGCAGCGGGCGTAGCCCCCGCGAAAGGGGTGTCATGAAGCTCTTCGCCCTTGCGTTGGTCAGTGCTCTGACGGGCGTGGCAGTTGGGCAGCCTGCGTTCACGGTGATGCACCAGCCGCCATCGGTGGACGAGCGCGTGCACGTGCCGGGGCCGCGCCCGACGCGCGGGAACCTGGCGCGGGTGGAGCCGGGCGCGCTCTCGCGCGATCTCGCCGGTGCGCCGATGGAGCGCGTCGGCGAGGACCTCACGGCGTACGGCCTCATGGTCGAGTTGCCGCACCCCGACGGCGGGATGACCGCGTGCTTCGTCGCCGAGTCGCCGATCATGGAGCCCGGTCTCTCTGCCAAGTTCCCCGCATTCAAGACCTACATCGTGCAGTCCGTCGACGAGACCGCCGGCGGTCGTCTTGAGGTGACACCCCGCGGACTCACGGGCATGCTCCGCGCCACCCGCGCCGACGGCAGCGGCGGCGCTTGGATGATCGACCTGTGGCAGTCGGCCGACCCGACCCACGTCATCGCGTACTGGATGCGCGACCTGCCGAACAGCATCGACTGGGAGTGCCACACCGCCGCGGACCCCGCGCCGGCGGTGGAGGAGCCCGGGGCGTACTCGCCGCGGGTGCTGCGCTCACTGAAGACCCTGCGGCTGGCGGTTGCATGCACGGGCGAGTACGGCGTGCACCACTCGGGCCTTCAGGGGCATGCACCCAATGTCGCCGACCCGCTCGCCGCCATCGTCACGGTGGTAGGCCGCACGAACGTGGTGTTCGAGAACGATCTCGCCGTGCGGTTCGTGCTGGTGGCCAACAACGACCAGCTCGTGTTCATCGATCCGGCAACGGACCCTTACACGCTGACGTGCGCGGGTGAGGCCGGGGCGGACTGCTCCTACGACCTGCTCAACCCGAACCAGTCGACGATTGACTCGGTGATCGGGACCGCCAACTACGACGTGGGGCACCTGCTCACGCGCGTGTTCGGCGGTGTTGCGAGCCTCAACTCGGTGTGCGGCGGTTCCAAGGCACGCGGGATCTCGGGCATTCCCCGCGGCGGCGACATCGACCCGTTCTCCGCGCTGGTGCCCATCCACGAGCTGGGGCATCAGTTCGGCGCCGCCCACACCTTCAGCGGCGTGCAGGGGCGCTGCCAGGGCAACGTCTCGACCGGCACGGCGTGGGAGGCGGGGTCCGGGAGCAGCCCGATGGCGTACGCGGGCGGCTGCCCGGTTGGCGACGCCGCGCCAAGTGATAACGTAGCGATCTTCGCCGACCCCTGGTTCCACTCGGGCAGCATCCAGCAGATGCGCGCGTTCGTCGACGGCCAGAACTTCACCTGCGCCTCCATCACCACCTCGGACAACAACGTCCCCGTGATCACGTCCCTGCCGCCGAATCAGGCGATCCCGCTGGGCACGCCCTTTGTGCTCACCGCGACGGCCGCCGATGAGGACAACGACCCGCTCACGTACTCGTGGGAGCAGTTCGACGCGGGGGTGGCACGCCCGCTGATTGGAGGGACCGACAACGGCAGCGGCTCGCTGTTCCGTATCTTCCCGCCGGTGGCGGATGCCTGGCGCACGTTCCCGCGGATGGCGGATGTGCTCGCGGGCATCGCGACGCCGGGCGAGCGGCTGCCTACGTGGGCGGGCGTGCAGCGGCGATTCCGCGTCGTCGTGCGGGACAACCGGGCGGGCACGGGCGGCACGGCGGTCTCTACGCAGGTGCTGCTGACCATCCGCGGGCCGGGCAACTTCGCGTTCACCGCGCCGGCGCAGAACGCAATCGTGCGCGGCGCGACCCCCACCACCGTCACGTGGAGCGTGGCGATGACGAACGTCACCCCGATTTCCTGCCCGACGGTGGTCCTGCGGCTGTCAACCGACGGCGGCGCGACGTTCCCGACCGTCGTGGGTTCATTCCCCAACAGTGGGTCCGCGGTGGTCACGCTGCCGGACGTGCCGCAGCCGGTGGCCGCGCGTCTGAGGATCGAGGGCGAGGGACGCGTGTTCTTCAACGTGTCGCGCCCCTTCGACCTCCGCCCCGCGTGCAGCGCCGACTACAACCGCGACGGCGACACGGGAACCGACCAGGACATCGAGGCGTTCTTTGCCTGCCTCGGGGGGCACTGCTGCGCCACCTGCCCTCAGTCCGCCGACTTCAACGGTGACGGCGACATCGGCACCGACCAGGACATCGAGAGCTTCTTCCGGGTGCTGGGCGGGGGGGCGTGCTGAAGGTAAAGCAAAGCCACCGAGATGAGGACATCTCGGTGGCACGGTGGTTGACAACAGAGGGCAGGACTCGATCGCTTGCGCGATCGGCTCTTTAGACGCCCGGGTACGGGTGGTCCTTGTCGACGTTGTAGACGTTGGTCGGCTTCTTGAGCGTGCCGCCAGGGACCGACGCATCCGCGCCGCGTGGGCGGTCGGCGCGGTCGGCCTTGGGGAGCGAGGCGTCGCCGCCGGTGACGATGTCCTTGGCGCCGCACTGGTTGAAGATGTCGCGGGCGGCGCGGACGTCGTCCTGGTCGTCGCAGTGGGTGGAGATCAGGATGTTGCCGCCCTTGACCTTGCCCTCGTAGCGCTTGGCCTCGAGCTCGGGAATGCCCATGCCCACCAGCGCGCCGACCAGGCCGCCGGTGGCCGCGCCCACGCCGATGCCGCTGAGCGTGGCCATGATCGGCCCAGCGGCGATCAGCGGACCAACGCCGGGGATGGCCAGGGCGCCGATGCCCGCGAGCAGGCCCACGACGCCGCCGAGCACGCCGCCGGTGGTGGCGCCGGTCACCGCGCCCTCGGGAGCCTTGGTGTGCTGCTCGTGGGCGAAGTCGCGGGTGCCGGTCTTGTCGGGGAAGAGCACGCTGATGTCGTTGTCGGCGAAGCCGGCGCTCTTGAGCTGGCTCACGATGGTGACGGCTTGGGATTCGGAATCGGCGAGGCAGAAGACGTTGGTGGCCATGGCGGGTTGCTCCTGGATTGAGTGCGGGTGTTCGTGTGTCGTCGTGTCGAGTGATCAGTCGAGGCTGGGCTTGACCTCGAGGTTGTTGGTGACGCTCCTGACGCCGGTGACCTGCCTCGCCTTCTGCTCGACGGCGTCCTTCTCGGCCTGCGTGTCAACGACGCCGCGCAGCGTGACCACGCCGCCCTTCTCGGCGATGATCTTGCAGTTCTTGGCGTTCATGGAGAGCGCATCGTCCTGCACGATGGCGCGCCGGATGGCGGCCGCGAGCTCGACGTCCTCGCGGTCGTTGGAGGCGTCCACGGGCGTCTTGGTCGCGTCCATGTCGCGGTCGGGCGCGTTGTTGGCGGTGTTGTCGGGGCGGGCGGGAGCCGGGCGGGTGTTGTCGCCGGCCCGCTCGCAGGCCGCGAGGGCGAGTGGGATGGTGAGCAGCGACGCCAGCAGGGTGCGCGTGGTCATGGGTGTCCCTCCGAGGTGGGTTCACCACTGAGGGTTGACGCGGCTGCTGAGGCGGCGGTGAAGTGCGGGTGACCGGCAGGCGGGGTTGCGTGGTCAGCTGGAATGCTGAGGACCTACCCCGGCTCAAGCACCGAGATGAAGACATCTCGGTGGCACGTCAGGGCTCGTAGTACTCATTCACCGACCCACCGGGGACGCTGAACGCACGCGAGCGGTAGGGCGAGACCTCGCGGAAGTTCGTCGGCGGCTCGTCGTAGCTGTCGAGGTACATGCGGATGAGCTTGTGGTCGGCGCCGTACCAGGCGGCGTGCCCGTCGGCGAACGCGGCGTTGTAGCCCTGCGTGCCGTGGTTGTTCCACGCGTCGGGCCAGTTATTGATGCCGTCGGGGCGGCCGATCACCGGTGAGATTGACTGGTCGTTGTCGTTGTCGATGAAGAGCATGGCGCGGCTGGGGAAGTGGGTGTTGGCCGCGGTCTTGAAGAGATTGTCGGTGGGCATCTGGAAGAGGTCGGGGAAGCGGTTGTAGTCCCAGCCGACCTGCGAGCCGACGGTGCCGCTGTTGCGGCCCCAGATGAGCTTGCCGTCGAGGTACCTGCCCGCGGAGAACCAGGCGCGGACCTCGTACGAGTGGCCTCCGCTGTCATCGTTGCGGTCACGCGCGGCCCAGTAGGTGTCGCGGAGGAAGTCGCGCCCGTAGGCGACGAGCACGTCGGGCTGGTCGTCGGAGAGCTTGAGGTCGAGGCGGATCTTGTTGCGGGTGGAGGGGCAGATCGAGACGGTGTAGTCGGAGATGTAATCGGGGAAGAACCAGCCGATGTTGTCCTCGAAGTCGAAGAGGCAGGGGGCGAAGGCGCCGGACCTGACATCGGTGGAGTAGGCCGCGGCGGCGAGGGCGAGCTGGCGGATGTTGGAGCAGCACTTGACGCGCTTGGAGGTCTCGCGGGCGGCGCCCAGCGCGGGGAGCAGCAGGCCGATGAGCAGGGCGATCACGGCGATGACGACGAGGAGCTCGATGAGGGTGAAGGCCCGCGCGGATGTCGGATGTCCGATGTCGGACGTCGGAATTGGAGGCTGGACCCCGGTCATCGGCGAAAGCATACCACGAGGGATTGGCTGGCGGTCCGGGTCGGTTCGGATAGCATGGGCACAAGAGAAGAGCCGCCGCGGAGCGGCGGGGTACCCAGAGACTGGCCATCCGGGGAGAGAGATCATGAAGGTTGTGCGTGTGGCGGGGGTGCTGGCGGCGGTTGCGGGCACGGCTCACGTGGCGTGTGGGCAGGAGACCGCCGCGGTGAACCTCGGCGGGATTTCGATCTCGCAGTTCAGCAGCAACCCGCCGGACGTGGTGCGCACGAGCACGCCGAGCACGGTGAACAACTCGACAGGCTACCTGTACACCTTCAACCCGACGGTGCAGGGCACGGGCATCCTGGGGTCGCCGATCATCCCGAATCCAACGCCGCTGGGCGACGTGCTCAACACATTCAGCCCGGGGCAGTACCGCACGGTATTCGGGGCGGTGCGCAACCCGGCGGGCGTCGCGCCCACGGGCGTGTTCCAGCAGACGGTCGCCGGCACGTTCAGCGGGCTGACGATCAGCCTGAAACTCGTGCTCGATGTGCAGGCCGACCGCACCGCACGCGCGGCGATCCGCAACATCACGAAGCCCGTGCTCGTGGGCCTCAATGTCACCAGCGGCAACGCCACGGTGACCACGTTCACGCCGCCACCGCCGGTGCACAGCGAGTGGCACTTCGAGGGCAACCTGCTCTCCGTGCGCGAGAACGGCCTGGCCCCCACCAGCGGACCCTCGAAGCTGCGGTACCTGGATGACCCGGCGTTCGGCACCATCCTCGGTGGGCCGGGCAGTGAGACCGTTCCGCAGCCCACCACGCCCACGGGCGTGACGCAGGCGCAGAGCGCCTTTGGCACGTGCAGCAGCTTCGGGCTGCCGCTGATCGGCGGCGTCGATGACACGGTGTACCGCACGAGCCCGCCGCGCAACGCGGGCGACCCGACCAACCAGGCCAAGTCGCGCGGCCTTGGCCTCGCGCTGTGGCCCAACACCCACGACTTCTGGCCGGATGCGAAGATCGGCCACTGGACCATGGTGTGGGACCTGTACATTCCGGGCGCGGCGTGGGCGAGCGAGTGGCCGGTGGCGCTGATCGAGGACAACTTCAACAATGACTCGGCGGCGGACCTGCTGATCCGGCAGGTGGGCGGGCAGGCGAGCATCGGCTATGACACGCTCGCGGCCAACTACGTGAGCGCACCCGCCATCCAGCCGGGCCGGTGGATGCGGCTGGCGTTCGTGAGCGACGGGTACCGCACCGGGCAGGGGCGGATTTTCGTCGACGGCACGCTCGTCGGGACCACCAACGGCGATTGGGTGTACAACCACGTCAAGAGCACCGCCCCCACGTACGGCGATGTGTCCACCGCGAACCCGAATGGAACGCCCATCCCGGGCGCAGCGTGGAACAGTTGGGGGCAGTTCCCCTCGCCGTGGGCGCAGTCGCCGGGCACGTCGAACGTGACCACGACCGCGTCGACCATCTGCCTGTTCGCGGACCTGCAGCAGCGGGGCGAGAGCGTGTACATCGCCAACCTGTTCTTCGCGGACGAGGCGTTGACCGATGTGCAGGTGGCCGCGCTGGGCGGGGCGAACGGGCGGGGCGTCGAGTTCCTGCGTCCCAGCGGGCCGGTGTGCGGCGATAGCGACTTCAACGGTGACGGCGACTACGGCACCGACCAGGACATCGAGGCGTTCTTCGCGTGCCTGGGCGGGACGTGCTGCACGACGTGCTTCGCGGGCGGGAGCGACTTCAACGGGGACGGCGACGCCGGAACGGACCAGGATATTGAGAGCTTCTTCAGGGTGCTGGGCGGGGCGGCGTGCTGAAAGAGCCGATCGCGCGAGCGATCGGTAGGACGGCCCGCGGATTGAATCCGATCGCTTGCGCGATCGGCTCTTTTGGAATCTGCTAGGCTGTGACCAAAGGAGCCCCGCCCATGCTGAAGTTCATTTCCCGCGCCGTGGCCGTGATCGCCCTGGTTCTCGCGACGGTCGTCATGACCGGCTGCGAGGAGAAGGTGTCGCAGGAGAACTACGACAAGATCACGGTGGGTATGACGCTCGCGGAGGCCGAGGGGTTCATGGGCAAGGGCGAGTACGAGACGGTCATGAGCGGGGGCATCTCCGCGGGCGGCATCAGCTCCACCGAGGTGAAGACCTCGAACACTTACAAGTGGGAGCACGGGACGAAGGCGATCACCGTCACCGTGGTTGAGGGGAAGATCATTCAGAAGAACAAGACGTGGTGAGTGGGTGAGCGAGCGATGGTGGAGTGGGTCCGCCGCCCCCGTTGGGGCGGACCGCACCTGTGCTCGCGACCACCAGTTGCGCTCGCGGCGGCCGCTCGCTCCACTGGTGGCAACACTCAGGCGCCCCGTTGGGGCGTAGAGGCGAGGGTCTTGTGGAAGGTTGAGTCTCCGTGCGCGGAGCCACCGAGATGAAGACATCTCGGTGGCACGTCAGGGCAGCGGGAACTGGGCGCACATCGCCCGCACCTGCTCGCGGACGTTGGCCGCGGCGGTGTTGAGGGCCTGCTCGCCCTGGAGCCCTGCCGCCAGCACCTGGTCGATCCACGCGGCGACCTGCTGCATCTGCGGCTCGCGCAGGCCGCGGGTGGTCGCCGCGGGGGCGCCCAGGCGGATGCCGCTGGTGACGCGCGGCGGGCGGGGGTCATCAGGGATGCCGTTCTTGTTGCAGACGATGCCCGCGAGCTCGAGCCACTTCTCGGCGTCGGCGCCGGTGAGGTTCTCGTTGCGGGCGCGGAGGTCGACGAGCATCAGGTGGTTGTCGGTGCCGCCGGTGGTGCAGCGGTAGTTGAGCTTGATGAGGGCCGCGGCAAGGGCCTTGGCGTTGGCGACGACCTGCGCGGCGTAGGCCTTCCACTCGGGCTTGAGGCACTCGCCGAAGGCCACGGCCTTGGCGGCGATGATGTGCATGAGCGGGCCGCCCTGAGCGCCGGGGAACACGGCCTTGTCGATCTTCTTGGCGAGCTCCTCGTCGTTGGTGAGGATGAGGCCGCCGCGGGGGCCGCGGAGGGTCTTGTGGGTGGTGGTGGTGACGACGTGGGCGTGCGGGAAGGGCGAGGGGTGGGCGCCGCCGACGATGAGGCCCGCGATGTGCGCCACGTCGGCGACGAGGATGGCGCCGACTTCATCGGCGACCTTGCGGAACGCGGCGAAGTCGATGGTGCGGGGGTAGGCGGAGTAGCCGCACATGATGACCTTGGGGCGGGTCTCGAGGGCTACGCGCCGCACGGCGTCGTAGTCGATGCGCTCGTACTGGGCGTGGTCCTTCCCGTAGTGCAGCGGGTAGTGCACGGGCTTGAAGAAGCGGCCGGAGAAGTTGATCTTCATGCCGTGGGAGAGGTGGCCGCCGTCCTTGAGCACGAGGGAGGCGAAGGTGTCTCCGGGCTCCATGAGGGCCATCATCGCGGCCTGGTTGGCCTGGGCGCCGCTGTGGGGCTGCACGTTGGCGAAGGCGCAGCCGAACATGAGCTTGGCGCGGTCGCGGGCGAGGGTCTCGATCTGGTCGTGGAACACGCAGCCGCCGTAGTAGCGGGCCCCCGGGTACCCCTCGGCGTACTTGTTCGTGAGGCACGTGCCCATCGCGTGCATGACGGGTGCGGAGACGTGGTTCTCGCTGGCGATGAGCTCGATCGTGGTGGCCTGGCGGTCGGCCTCCTTGGCGATGAGGTCGCTGATGGCGGGGTCGTGCTGCTTGAGGAGCGACAGGATGGATGCGGCGATGGGGTCGGTGGCCATAGGGGTGGATGGTACGGGGCGAGGGGGGAAGCGGGAAGGCGGTGAGCGGAGTCGATCACCGCCTTCCTGCATGCAGGTCAGGTCGTCAGCGGCACGTCCGCGCCGGGGATCAACATGGTGATCAGCACCGCAAGCAGGGTGGCGATCGTGATCATCGCGCCAGCGATAGCAAGGGCCCGCGGCAGCTTGAGATAGTCGCGACAGGCGTAGAACCACCAGAGAGCCACCCAGGCGATCGCCACCACGCAGATCAGCCGCCCCTCGAACCGGCTCTCGAAGTGGGTGACCCGCCCAGCCCAATCGCCGGCGGACCAGGTCTCGATCGTCTTCGCGAGCGAGATCGCGCCGCTCACAAGGGAGAGCAGTAGCGGCGGGACGATGATGGACCACGCGGTGATGCGGACCAGGTGCCGCTTGCGAACCTTTGCAGCCCGCAGCGTGTTTGGAAGCAGCACGAACGTGAACGGCGTGATCAGCAGAACGAGCAGCGCGATGATCGAATGGGCGATGACCGAGCCCATCCAATGGCGGTAGTAGCTGTACTCGCTCCAAGGGTTCAGCGCCTGCTTGAGCTCCGACCCGAGCTGATCCAAGACCCACTGCCGCCACCAGAAGCCACGCATCCACCCGAGCCGCGCGGGCAGGTAGTTGGCGAGGGTGAGAACGGCGGCAATGAGCACGCCAAGACCCATGTAGAGGCTCAGAGCACCCACGATCGCGCCGTACCACGCGCGCCTGGCTTTGATCTGGTGCTCCATCCGCACCCAGGACCAGAAGACCCAGGGCCGCAGCGCCCGGCGCGTCGTCACCACCCAGGCGTTGAACAGCCGCCGCTCGGCGATCTCGAAGAACCGCCACTTGCGGGCGTGGGCCTCGTCGAGGATGGAGGCGAAGTCGAGCGCAAGGCCGCACTCGCTGCAGACGCCGTGGAGCGGGCAGGCGGTTTCCCAGGTCTGCACCTGACCCGTCAGGTCATAGCCGCAGCGGGGGCATTCGGGACTAGCGGTTGACGCAGCGGTCATGGCTCTCGTCTTTTCCGAACACTCTCAATGGAACAGGCCCTGCCCCAGATGGCTGTTCATCAGCACAATGAAGAACGCCAGCCACGCAGGGACAATGGTCGCCAGCCACACGCGCCCGGGCTGCTCGATGCGCCAGCCCCACTTGATGGCGAAGAGCCACCACAGGGATATCCAGGTGATCATGGCGAGCCACCAGCCCTCCGACAGGACCTCGCTTGCACGGTACAGAAGGCGTGATGCGGTGAGCGGCCACCCTTCCCCAGTAGGCCCCCCCTGCTTGCTCCTCGCGAACATCCTGACGATCACAATGAATAACGCGAAGTGAGCGATGCTCCACGGCGCCCGCAGCAAGAGGAGGATCGCGAACCAGGACGTACCAAACGTCGCCGCCCTGAGAACGTGCTCGCCACGAAGCTTGGCACGCGCACGGGTGTGCGGCAGCAGAAGGATCATCAGCGGTGCGGCCAGGCTTGCCGTGAGGCAGGCCAATGACACGATGCCGGCGTTGCTCAGCGGGTCGAACAGGTGCTTGCTGCGCCCGGGACCGAAATAGAACCCGAGGGTGAATGAGTTTGCTGTCACCGTCCTTGGAAGTGGCCGCGCCGCGATGCGGCCCGCGATCCAGAAAAGGCCCATGCAGACCGCGACGGCGAACACCCACAGCACCGCCCACGAGGCGAGCCACAGCCCCATCCGGTCCACACGGGGGGTCATCTCGAGGCGCACGCGGCTCCAGAACGTCCATGGCCGGAGGGCAAGGCGGAGGGTCGTAAGCGACGCGCCGATGTGGGACACGAAACCGGCGGGTGACTGCTCGATGAAGCCACGGACGCGGGTGCGGTCGGGGTGGAAGATGTCGCCCCAGATGAAGTCCAGGCCGCACTCGCTGCAACGGCCCGGCGCCGCGTCGTGGGTGGCGGGGGTGACCGCGCCGGCGGCGGCGAGGCCGGTCAGGTCATAGCCGCAGCGGGGGCATTCGGGAGTTTGGCAGGTGGTTTCGGCCATACCGGACCCGCGGGGGCGGGGGATCGTTCGGGTCAGGCTATCAATTTGCGGACGGGAGCGGTATCTTGAGACATCTATTGAGGGGCGGCGGGTAGGGTCGCGGCGGTCCGGTTCCGGGCTTGCCGCATGAAGATGGGCCTGTGTATCAAAGACGCCAGTCGAGCATTGGAGGGCGCGTGAAGGTCTGGAACGCTCGCCGCCGTGACGGGTTTACGCTGATCGAGCTGCTGGTAGTCATCGCGATCATCGCGCTGCTCATTGGTCTGCTGCTGCCCGCGCTGGGCAAGGGCAAGAAGGCTGGCCGCACTACCAAGTGCATGAGCAACATGCGCCAGCACGGCGTGTCGTACGCGAGCTACTCGTCGGACTTCAAGGCGTTCCTGAGCTCGTACTCGTGGGACAAGAACGTGCGGTACAGCCGCTTCCCTGATCTGGGCCCGGTGGCGGGATACCAGCAGGCCCACGCGAATCAGGCAGTCGACATCGTGCGGCGGAAGATGGGGCGGACCGACACGTTCTTTGGGACGGTGACGGGCCGCATCGTCAACCGTAACTTCCACCACCTGCCGCTGGTGGATGGGGGATACCTGAGTGCCACGTTGCCGGAGGGGGCCTCCGCGTGCCCCGAGGATCGGACCACCATCGACCTCCAGAAGTTCGCCAATGACCCTCTGGCCGCGCTCGCGACCGTGACCGATCCGGACGTGAACTCCGAGCAGGACTTCAAGAAGCTCTACCCATTCTGGAACTCGTACCAGATGGTGCCCACCGCGTGGACGCCCGACAAGGGCCCCAACGTCATCCGTCCCGCGAGCAACGCGGCCGGCAACCACATGATTTACAACGACGCGGCGGCGTCGGCGAACGGCTTCGGCAAGCGGCGGCTGGACGAGGTCACGTTCCCGTCGCAGAAGGTGGTGCTGTTCGACATCTACGACCGCCACTGCTACAAGCGGCCGATCTGGCACGCGTACCCGGTGGCCGCGCAGCCGCTGCTGATGTTCGATACGTCGGTCGCTATCCGCAAGACCGGAGACGGCAACAAGGGCTGGGACCCGGGCAATCAGACGAGCCCGAACCCGGTCACGTACCTCTACTGGCCTGTGCGCGACAACCCCAAGACACTGAGCGGGGCCGCGAGCGATCCGGTCAACGGCTACTTCCGTTTCACGCGGATGGGGTTGAAGGGCGTGGACTTCAGCGGTGGCGAGGTCAAGCTGCACTGAAGTGAAGAAGTGACGGAGTGACGGAGTGACGGAGTGACGGAGTGGGGAAGGTTTCCACGTTCCGGGACCTTGTGGCGTACCAGCGGGCGCGCACGTTGTCCAACAGCGTTCATCGTTTTACGCGTCGGCTTCCTCGCGACTGCCAGTATGAGATCGCCAGTCAGCTCCGGCGTGCAGCGTCGTCGGTCCGCTTGAACATCGCCGAGGGTTTCGGGACAGGCACACGCCCCGGCTTCCTCCGACACCTCCGGATTGCCAGAGGGTCTCTCTTCGAAGCTGACGCCGCCTTGGAGGAAATCGGCGATCTTGGGCTGGCCGAAGTCGATCCTGAACTGATTGAGCTCGTCAGAGAGTGCGATCGAGTTCTGCAAGGCCTGATCAGGAGTTTGGAGCGAAACCCAACCGCTCGCGAGAACGAGTAGCCGTTCTCCATCACTCCGTCACTCCGTCACTTCGTCACTTCGTCACTTCACCCAGCAGTCACCGTGAACCCGACGTCCACATTCCCCCGCGTCGCGTGCGAGTAGGGGCAGACCTTCTCGTGCGCTTCGCGGACGAGCTCCTCCGCCTGCTGCTGGGTGGCGCCCTTCACGTTCACCGTCATGTCCACCTTCAGCCCGAACTGGCCCGCGGGCGTGGTGCCGATGCCCACGGCCGCGTCGACCTTCACCTCGGAGACGTTCACCTTCTTCTGCTTGGCAACGAACTCCACCGCCCCGCCGAAGCACGCGGCGTAACCCGCCGCGAAGAGGTCCTCGGGCGTGGTGGTATTCGGCTTGCCGGGGCCGCCCATGCCCTTGGGAACGGAGAGGTCGGCGGAGATCAGGCCGTCGGAGTTCTGGGTGTGGCCGTTGCGGCCGCCGGTGGCGGTGGCGCGGGCGGTGTGGAGGATCTTGAGTTCGTGCGGCATGGGCGGCTCCTCTGAATGGGCGGAACTGTACCGGGCGGAGAAACGGAAAAGTGAAAAACGAAAAGTGAAAACGGCGACTGACGGTGCTGGGGGGCAACCGACAACGTGCTTGTTGGCCGTGGGTTTATGATGTGGCGCATGCAAGTGCACGGGTCACCTGACGCCGGAGAGATGTTGGTGTGCCTGCGGCAGGACCTGCTGCGGCCGGGCGATGTGCTGCTGGTGCGGGCCACCGGCCTTGAGGCCGTGGGCGTGTCGCTGTCGCACCCCAGCCGCTTCTCGCACGCGGCGATGTTCGTCGACCGGAGCCACCTGTTCGAGGCCGACGACCACGGCGTCGGGGCCGCCGCGCCCGCGGTGATCGAGGCTCCTCGTCACGGCCCGCTGGTCGTGCTGCCGCAGGTCGTCGATGCCCGCGTGCTGCGGCACCCCGGGCTTGCCGGCCTGGAGCCTGGTTCGATTGCAGAAGCCGACCTGTCGCTCATGCTCGGCGCGATCGTTGATCGCAAGGTGCAGCCGTACTCTCGCCTCGGCAGGCTGAGCAAGGCCGCGGGGCCGCTGGAAGGGGTCGCGTCGGTTGTGCTCGAAGCGATGGACTTCCACCAGGCGCTGCACCGGCCTTCGGGATCGTCACGCCGGCGGCACGACGAGGGCCGCTTCTGCTCCGAGATCGTGTGCAAGGTGCTGGAGGAGCTCGGCTACCCCGCGTTCCAGGACGGCCGCCCGCACGCGGAGGTCGGGCCGGGGCACCTGACTGAATCGACGATGGTGGACGTGACCGGTCGAGTGGCCGTGCAGTCTTGCGCCGAGGGTTTAGGTGTGGACGCACGCATGCTCGAGGCTGCGATGGATGCGTACTGGGATCGGCGGTCGCAGCTCATGCTGCGTGTGGAGCAGGAGCTCGCCGCGCGTCGCGAGGAGGAGCGCCTCACCGCCGCGCTCAGCGAGCCGATCGACCACAGCCGCGTTGACCGCGTGCGGACGCGTGTGGACGAGTACCGCCAGGTCGTGGACGAGGTGCAGGCCTACTACCGCCAGCACCGACTTGAGCGCCACGCCGCGGCCGCGGAACGCGTGCGCGAGATGCTCGCGGGCTTCAGCTCCGGCGAGCGCGGCGTGCGGGTGGTGCGGGCCGCCCGGGAGGTCGCCCGCCTGGCCGCGGAGTACGAGCTGCTGCGCATCAGAGCGGCGGCGAGCGCCCTCAAGCGCGTGGGTGACGCGGTCGGCAGTGAGCGTCTGACCCGGCGGGCCGAGCGGCTGGAGCGTTGGACGCGTGCGTAAGGGCCTCGTTCGCAACAGGCCCCACACAGAATCAAAACCCGCACCAGTCGTGCAACCGCAGCTAACGCGGTCCGGTTCAACCCTCCACGAGTCGGGAGGACCACAATGCGGACCAGCACCATCTCTCGGGTGAGCGTTCTCGCCGGCGCTCTCTGCGCGGCCTGCCTGCAACAAACGGCCGCGGGACAGTCGTTCCGCTGGATCGGCGTCCTGCCCGGGTACGAGGTCTTGACGGCACAAGCGATGAGTGCCGATGGGCGCGTGATCGTGGGTCACGCACGGAGCCTTGCGAACAACCAGCGTCGTGCCTTCCGATGGTCGGCTGACGGTGGCCTGCAGTCGCTTGGCGTGCTGCCCGGAGGCGAGTCCTCCTTCATTGGGTCGGCCGCGTACGACGTGAGCGATGACGGCAGCGTCATCGTCGGCGAGTCCGCCGGCAGCATGGGCACCATCCGCACGTTCCGCTGGACCGCCGAAACGGGCATGTCGGCCCTGCCGCTCCCGCCGGGAGTGCCGCTGAACACCGCGGCGGGCAGCGGCCTGGTGAGCGGCGACGGGCGCGTGGTCCTGGGATCGCTCAACTCGTCGGCAAGCCCAGCCCCCTTCGCTTTCACCTGGACCGCCGAGGGCGGATCGCAGTTGTTCAACATCCCGCAGTGGGCGATCCCGCGCAAGCTGACCTACAACGGATCGGCCGTGCTCGGCCATGAGCGTGTCGGGCAGAACTCCTACGCCGCGGTGCGGTGGACGCTCTCGGGCGGGCGCACGGTGCTGCTGCCCGACGTGTGGGTGAGCTGCATCAACGCCGACGGCACGGCCATGCACGCGCAGCGTCCGGACCTTAGCTGGCAGTTCTGGACCGCGGCGCGAGGTTTCCAATCGCTCGAGGGACACTCAGGCCCCACCGGCGCGTACTTCGGTAACGTGACGCCCGACGGCAGTCTCTTCGTCGGTCAGGTCTCCTCCTCGACGGGCGCGACCGCGATGGTCTGGAGCCCCACGGCCGGCGCATCGACCACTGAGAACTTCCTTCGTCGGCACGGCGTTCAGCTGCCCCCCGATGCCGTCGGCCAGCTCCGCTGGACTGTCGATATCAGCGCCGACGGTCGCACGCTGATGGGCCAGGGCGAACTGCGGGCGTCGGACACCCTCTCTTACACCGGCGTGTGGGTCGCCACCATCCCCATCTGCGGCAGCGCGGACTTCGATAACGACGGTCAATCCGGAACCGACGCCGACATTGAGGCCTTCTTCGCGTGCCTGGGGGGCCACTGCTGCCCGCTCTGCTGGGCCAAGGGCTCGGACTTCAATGGCGATGGCGACACGGGGACCGATCAGGACATCGAGGCGTTCTTCCGCGTGCTGGGTGGCGGCGGGTGCTGAGAAGCACGATGGCGGAGGGCGGGCCACCTGCGATCTGGTTAACAGAAAAGAGCCGCCACAGAGCGGCGGCTCGAAGAAACTGGGGTACTAGGATTTGAACCTACCGGGGCACCTATCCGGAACCCCTTGTTTTACAGCACCAGCTCGCGTTCCGCAAAACCTCTGTGCCATATACGTGCCAAGTTTCTGGCACACACCGTGCCAAGGGTGCCGCTGCGTGCCTCAGGTCGCTCGAACAAAGGCACTTAGACCCATCCCCAAAGCCTTGTAGACTCCCGTGTGGAGGCCCGATGAGGAACTACTACCGGGTGATGTTGGGAAAGGGAAGCGCCCACGCCGAAGCGTGCTTCGGTGAGGGTTTCATCGGAACCGACTACGAGATCGATGAGGACCTGAGCGGCCAGTTCCACGACCGCTGGCAGGACTTCAACCGGGAGTTCATCCCAAAATTCCAGAAGGTCCACCCGCAGAAGACCAAGATCGGTGCGGGGCTCGCCATGGCAGCGCTGTGGACCGTGTCGCGGGGGATTCTGGTTGGCGACATCGTGCTTTGTCCGGACGGACGCGGCTCTTGCCGAGTGTGCGAAGTAACCGGCGACTACTTCTACCGGGGGGGTGCGATTCTCCAGCACCGCCGGCCAGTGCGCTGGTTGGACCGCACCATCCAGAAGTCGGAAATGTCGGCCGAGCTGCGGGCTTCCACCTTCACGCAGGGGACCGTGGTCGATCTGAACAAGCACCGTGCGGAGATCGAACTCCTCTTAGGGGGCGCGGGGCCGGTGCAGCCTCCTATCCCTGGCGCAGGCGAAGCCGGCATAGAGGACACAGCCGAGTTCGTGATGGAGAAGCACCTAGAGGACTTCCTCGTCGAGAACTGGGCTCAGACGGAGCTCGGCCGCGAGTACGAGGTCTATTCCGAGGACGGAGAACGGGTGGGCAAGCAGTACCCCACCGACACCGGCCCGATCGACATTCTGGCCATCAGCAAGAGCAAGAAGAGGCTCCTGGTGGTCGAGCTCAAAAGGGGGCGCGCGAGCGACGTGGCCGTAGGGCAGATCCTCCGGTACATGGGCTTCGTCCAGGACGAGCTTGCCGAGGAAGGCCAGGACGTGCGAGGCGTGATCATCGCATCGGAGGAAGACCCCAAGCTGCGGCGAGCGCTCTCAGTCACGCCGGCCATCGAGTTCTACAAGTACCAGGTCAGCTTTAGGCTCCAGAAAGCATAACACCCACGACTCCTGACCCGAGCAGGTAGTGACCCGTATGCCCAAATCCATCCCGCCAGGTATCACTCGCGACCACGTCCTGCTCGCCGCTTCGGACATCGACGCGGGCTTGGGACGAGAGTTCGGGCCACATACCGGATACGAAGCCATCGTGAACAACAAGGCGTACGCGCCCAAGGCCCTCGTGGGGGTTGCTGCCGGGCACGCCTTTGGACAGCCACTCGGGCCCGCTGATTTCAGCGGCGGCGAAGCGCCGGGGCAAGCGAACCATTATCTCCGAAACCTCGGTTTTCGGATCGAGCGCCTGGGTCCAGCGGGG
This sequence comes from Phycisphaerales bacterium, assembly GCA_035627955.1. Lineage (NCBI taxonomy): Bacteria > Pseudomonadati > Planctomycetota > Phycisphaerae > Phycisphaerales > Phycisphaerales bacterium. Next base: position 3,498 of record DASPKU010000019.1, on the reverse strand, counting down.
GAGAGATGGAGCGATGATGAGATCCAACGTGTGATCACTGTGTACATGGGCATGGTGCGTGCGCACATCGCAGGCAAGGCTCCGTCAGTCTCGAGCGAAGCCGAGGCGCTAGACCGGGAGCTTGGCCGCACCAATTCCAGCACATTCGCGATCCGAAACGTCAGCGCAGCCTTGCGGGATCTGGGTTTCCCCTTCCTCATCGCGGCCGATCCGAAAGATCGACCCGGCCAGAAGCACCTTCGTGAGATCCTGAAGCAACGTTTGGAGGACCACCCCGACGAAGCCGCGCTGGTCCGTTCGCTCCTCGTCCCTCGCGCACCGAAGCTTCCTGGGAACCGACTCGCAGTTGGTCAGCAGTACTCCCGTGCCATGTTGCGGGAACTAGCAGGGCTTCCCGGGAAGGGCGGCGACTTCGACACGGGCTACACAGAGCTCGGGGGGGAGTTCATCATCTTCTCAACGCTGGGTGAGGCCAGGACTGGTCACAACTACGGGAATCGCTGGCTCAGCGACAGCGAGTTCGCGTGGTATGGGAAGAACGGCACGACGGTGTGGCAACCGCGCATTCAGGCAATGGTGAGCGGCCGCACGCCTGTCCACCTGTTCACCCGCGAGCACGACAGGGCCATGTTCACCTATCACGGGCTCGCGCGGGCAACTCAGACGTTTGACGAAACGCCGGTAAAGGTGCACTGGGGAGTGCAGGCCGTGACAGACGACCTAACGAGCCCCGACGAAGTCCCTGCAACCCTCGTTAGAGAGGGCGCGGTGAGGCAGATAACCGTCAACGCCTATGAGCGCAGCCGCAAAGCGAAGGCGGCATGCGTAAAGCACTGGGGCACGGGCTGCTACTGCTGCGGGTTGAAAATGGAGGACCGGTACGGCGAGATCGCGGAGGGCTTCATCCATGCCCACCATCTCAACCCGGTGGCGTCGATCGGGAGGGAGTACACACTGGATCCGGTGAAGGACCTACGCCCCGTGTGCCCGAACTGCCACGCGATCATTCACCTGAAGACGCCCGCAATGAAGGTGGACGAACTACGGGATCTGCTTTCCGGGCGGCAATGACGCAGCCAACTTGGATTCAGGGCTTCTTCCTCGCTTCCTCAAGCGCGCGCTTCGCTTCCTCCAGCTCCTTCTCTTTCTTGAGCAGCTCGGCCTCCTTCTCTGCCGCCGTCTTTTGTGCGTCGAGAAGAGCGTTCTTCGCACCTGCGAGTTGCGCTGCAACATCTTCGGCGGCCTTCGCGGCACCTTGCCCAGAACTTCCGGTCGTCAGCTTCACCTCAGTGACTGCACCGCTCGTTGCTGACAGCTTCACCATTACAGAGTTGTTGGTGAATCGTTTCGACGAGATGGGGACGTAAGCGATCGGCCCGTGTTGGGGCAAACTCACCACCTGCGAGTCCACCAACGCACCGCCTATGGAGGTCTCCATGATGTATGGCTTCGGGATGCGCACCACAGCACCATCGAAACTCGTCAACTCCTCCGCGTTGGTGGGCTCAAGGATTGGCGTCTGATCGCTGGGTTGCAGCGCGCCAGCATTTGCCGGCGGCCGACTGGACACCTCTCTGAGAACCACCTTCACCTCTTTGATCTCGTTCGTGATCCCAGAGAACAGCGACTTGGCGCGCTCGAGGTCGCTGTACACGCCCTCTCTGAAGTTCGACTCCGTAAGCACCACGGTAGCAATCTGGGTGCGGACCACCTCCCGCTCGGAGACCTTCGGCTCCGGATCTACGTCCAGGACGGTCACTGCCGCCGCGATACTGATCCCGGTCTTCACGACCGACACTGCGATGTCCGCGGTTTTGTCTGCGAACGGAACGTTCACGGACGAGAGCAGGCCGGAGTCCGTGAGGTTTATGATTCCGTCGGTGATCGCAACCGTGGCCGAGTTGAGCTCGCTTAGGTCCACTCGGCACAAGTATGCGGTGTCAGGGACCAAGATCGGGGTGGCAGCCACGCTCTTCACATCGACCGAGTGCTTCGTCTTGACCTCACCTCTTGTCTTGTCCGGCTTTCCGTCCTTACCCGCGAACCACTCGGTCGTCTTCGCCAACTCGTACTCGACTTGGAGACGAACCACGGTCTTTGGCAGGTAGTAGTAGATCCCTCCGGAAACGTCCGACGGCATCTGAGAAATGAGTTCGGTTTTGAACTTGGAGCTGCACCCGCCCCCAGCGAAAATGAGGGTTGCAGCGCCAGCGAGCATCAGGGTTCTTGCGAGCATGGGGATTCGCCTTTCAGAAGTAGTACAGGGTGAACGGGAGCGCTACGGCCCAGGCCGCGACGATGATCCAGTTGTGACCGCCTTGGCATGGCCCCCCAGCGCAATGCTTTCGGTCTTACCTCCAGCGGAGCCGACCAGAAGCGCTCTCACCTGAAGCTACCCAGCGGGGGTTGGTGCGGTCAATGCGGGAACAGACGCGACATTGCCACACTCCTCAGATCAACTTAGAACCGAGCGAACTCTCGGTGGACACGCTCGGATTTGTGTTTTTTTCTTCGTTGCCGGGGTGGGCCCCGACAAGCCATGTCGTGCCTCTTGACGCCAAGCAGTTGTCTTTGATCAACGTGGGTCTTGCTCGGCAGCGCCGAGTGCGCGTAAAACACATCTGGAGGAGCAATGGGAGCTCAACATTGGTGCAGGACGCACGCGCACACCTCACGTACATCGCCGAGCCGTTGAGGCACCTCGCTGTACCTCTTACCGAGCTCACCCTCGACCCCTCCAACGCCCGCAAGCACAACGAGCGCAACCTCGCCGCGATCGCGGGGTCTCTCAAGCGCTTCGGCCAGCGGTTCCCCATCGTCGTGCAGCGCCAGGGCATGGTGGTCCGCGCCGGCAACGGCCGACTCCTGGCCGCGAAGCAGCTCGGCTGGTCCCACCTGGCCTGCGTGGTCGTGGACGAGAGCGAGGTGGAGGCGACCGCTTTTGCGATCTCCGACAACCGCACCAGCGAGCTGGCTGAATGGGACGACGAGACGCTGACGCGCCTGCTGGAGTCTCTGCCCTTGGAGATGCTGGAGGTGACCGGCTTCAACCAGGCCGAGCTCGACGACCTCATCGAGGAGCTACGGCCCACGGAGGTGCAGGAGGACGAGGTCCCCGAGCCCCCCACCACCGCGATCTCAAAGCCCGGCGACCTCTGGGTCTTGGGCGAGCACCGCCTTCTCTGCGGCGACAGCACGAAGGAGGCCGACGTTGCCCGCGTGCTCGCCGGCTCCCGCGCCGATCTCATCCTCACCGACCCGCCCTACGGCGTCTCCTATGTCGGCAAGACTGAGCAGGCGCTGGAGATCGCCAACGACGGCGTAGAGGGCCTACAGGGGCTCCTACGGCCCGCGCTTGGCCTTGCGGCGGCAAACTCCCGACCCGGGGCGGTCTGGTACGTGGCCGCGCCTGCGGGGCCGCAGTTCGCCGTGTTCGCCAGCGTGCTCGAAGAGCTCAAGGTCTGGCGGCAGACCCTCGCGTGGGTGAAGGACTCCATG